>JBAVJB010000069.1:0-41658 GCA_049687495.1 Salinimicrobium sp. | reverse complement strand
GTTTAAAAGGAAGGAAGTTCCACTTAGTACCGGCTGCCTCCAATACATCCTGGGTATCAATGTCCATCATGTTAAAGATCTTGGCGAGTTCGTTGACAAAAGCGATATTGATATCTCTTTGAGAATTTTCGATGACCTTTGCTGCCTCGGCTACCTTAATAGTCGGAGCTAAATGAGTACCCGCAGTTATTACCGATGCGTACAGCTCATTTACTTTTTTACCAATTTCTGGGGTAGAACCGGCAGTGACTTTTAGTATTTTTTCTACCGTATGTTCTTTATCCCCCGGGTTGATCCTTTCAGGAGAGTACCCTACATAAAAATCTTCGTTATACTTTAAACCGCTGGTTTTCTCAAGGACCGGAACACATTCATCTTCTGTAGCCCCTGGAAAGACTGTTGACTCATAGATAACTATATCTCCTTTTTTCAGCACCTTCCCTACAGATTCGCTACTCTTGTATAAAGGAGTGAGGTCCGGGCGATTATTTTTGTCTACCGGCGTAGGCACGGTGATCACATAATAGTTGCAATCTTGAATGTCTTCAAGGTCTGCACTACAGAAAAGTCCATTTTCTTCGGAAGAAGTCTCCTTTAAAACTGACTGAAGAATATCATCCTCCACCTCCAGCGTTAAATCTTTTCCCTGGCGTAGCTCTTCAACCCTCTTTTTATTGATATCAAATCCCACAACAGGATATTTTGTCGCAAATAATCTTGCTAATGGAAGGCCTACGTATCCCAGACCTATTACTCCAATTTTTAAACTATGGTTCATTGAAACTTTATTACTATTTATGCTCAACATTTTCCCGAAGATTCTCCCAATACCATTCCACAGCCTCTTTTAAGCCAGCTTCAATTTTGTATTCAGGTTCGTAACCAAGTCAGGCCTTTGCTTTTTCTACTGAAGCCAGGGAATGCGGAATGTCACCTGCCCTATTGGGGCCGTGTTTTACTTCAACTTCAGCAATCTTAGGATCGTATTCAGAAAGATATTTTTTCAGTAACTGAGTCAACTCTTTGAGATTGGTCCTGTCTCCAACTGCCGTATTATACACCTGGTTCAGAGCTTCTTTATTATCAGTAGTCAGAGCGAGAAGATTCATTTGCACCACATTGTCTATATAGGTGAAATCCCTGGAATAGGTCCCGTCCCCGTTGATCACCGGACTCTCATGCTTCATGAATTGCATTACGAATTTCGGAATTACCGCTGCGTAAGCTCCATCAGGATCCTGTTTCCTTCCGAAGACATTGAAGTACCGCAACCCTATCGTATTGATGCCATAGGTCTGGTGAAAAATATCAGCGTATAACTCATTTACATACTTCGTGATAGCATAGGGAGAAAGAGGTTTTCCTATCTTATCCTCCACCTTTGGAAGATCTTCGGAATCTCCATAGGTAGAAGAACTTGCAGCATAGACAAAACGCTTTACCTTAGCCTCTTTGGCAGCAACAAGCATATTAACAAATCCCGAAACATTCACATTATTACTGGTAATGGGATCATTAATGGAACGAGGAACTGATCCTAAAGCAGCTTCATGAAGTACAAAGTCTACTCCTTCAACTGCCTTTTTACAAACGTCAAGGTCTCGAATATCTCCTTCAATAAGAGAAAAATTCCTGTGATCTTGAAAAGCCTTAAGATTTTCTCTTTTTCCGGTAGCGAAATTATCGAGGCAAACTACTTCAGCATTTAATCCAAGTAGTTTTTCGCAAAGGTTGGAGCC
Organism: Salinimicrobium sp.; assembly: GCA_049687495.1. Taxonomy (GTDB): domain Bacteria; phylum Bacteroidota; class Bacteroidia; order Flavobacteriales; family Flavobacteriaceae; genus Salinimicrobium. The sequence goes on along the minus strand of JBAVJB010000069.1, from coordinate 39,919 downwards.
AATAAAGCCTGCGCCTCCTGTGACCAATACTTTTGAAGAACTGAGCAATTCAAATTGTTTGCTGTTCATTTAGTTAAATTTGGGTTGTTTTTTGATGTATGCCAAAGGTAAAATTTTAGGTGAAGCTAAGTCCTAATTTCCTCTTAAAGCCTATTCTTTTTCCGGAAATTGGCTGGACTCATAATGCACAACCTCTGTTTCTATGACTATTTTTTCTTTTGGGCCTGTATTTTTTCGGTTAACTCTGTCGATCAATACCTCCATAGCTTTTTCTCCAATCTTATCCGGAAATTGGTCAACAAAACTTACTGAAGGTGTCAGATATTTTGCCAAACCTCCTCTTAGGAAACCGATGAGCTTAAGATCTTCAGGAATTCTTATGCCATTCTCATAAGCGAGCCTATAGGTGATCATGGTGCTGTCAAAATCACTACATAAGACAGCCTCCACCTTATCTTCGAGGAGCATCTTAAGAGTCTTTTCCTTTAAGCTTTCCATATTCGCCGAATTTGCGATATAAAACTGGTGATCCTCCCCCAGAGCCTTCCTATATCCTTCTATTCGCGCCTTACCTACACCCATGTGATGAATGGAGGTAGCTAGTCCAATTTTCTTCAAACCCTTTCCCAAAAGATCTAAGGTCGCATCATAGAACACTCTCCTGTCGTCAATTCCTACCTTATCTACAGGCATATCAAAGTCTATACGATCATACAGTACTACAGGAATATCATATTGAATAATGTTTCTAATATGATCAAACTCCTTCAATCTCTGAGTCTCTTCAGCAATTGCTATTAAAACTCCATCTACAAAACCTGATGTGAGCATTTCAGCGATCTGCTTTTCCCTTTCATGAGATTCATTCGAAATATAAGTGATCACCTGTAAGCCCTCTTTTTGGGCCCTTGCCTCCATACCCGAAAGCACTTTTGCAAAAAATGAATTTGCAATATTTGGAATTAGCACTCCTATGGTACCGCTTTTACTGCTTTTCAAATTGACGGCCGTGGGATTAGGCCTGTACTTATGAAGCGCGGCAAGCTCCTTTACCCGCTGGATGGTCTTGGGACTAATCTCCGGACTGTCATTCAAAGCTTTGGAAACAGTAGAGACAGAAACGTTAAGCAGCTTTGCCAATTCCTTTAAAGTAATTCTGCTTTTCATAGGGAAAAATATCAGGATTAGAAACAAATGTAATTAAAGCCAACGAAAAAAGTTTCGTTGATTTCGGTAAATTTCTTTCTTAACTTCAGCTATGCATAAAGATGATCCAAAAATGCAATTTTTGAAGACCTATTGGCTCTACATTTTGGCAGCCATAATTACTATAATTGGCCTGGTTACCGGCTGGTACTTTTTCTTATTACTCGTAATCCCCTTTGGCCTGTTCAGGACGAGGAAAAAGAATCATGAAGAATAACTAGTTAAAGTTATACTAAACCCCTGCTGCCATTTGCAAACGCGGCACTTCGGGCGTATTTTAAACTGAAAGTTAAATCAACAGAACATGAAACAGAAAGGTACATTATCTGAAACAATCAATATGTTACGTCTGGAGGAAGGCTATGAAGAAGACTTTAACCTCCTGGACAAAAAAATGAAGACCGAAGCCGAAAAAAAAGAATTTTTCGACCAGGATTTTGTGGTTGACGAAGTATATAGATTTGAAGGCCCGTCCAATCCCGGTGATGAAGCTATTCTTTATGCAATTAGCACTTCCTCAGGGCGAAAAGGAGTTTTGGTAGATGGTTATGATTATTCCAGCGGCCAAATTTCTGATGAGCTCATGAAAAAGCTTAACCTCCGCAAAAATAGGCCAATAGATTAACTCTATTACCCTCCCTTTTTAGAAAGGATGACTATTTCTAAATTTGATACTGAACTTAAAAACAATAAACTATTATTATGAGTTATTTAGGACTTGACGAAAACAAAACTTCTAACACTGTGGATGAGCTAAACACTCTATTAGCCGATTACCACTTATATTATCAAAAGCTTAGAAATTTTCACTGGAATGTGAATGGGATCAACTTCTTTGATCTGCACGAGAAATTTGAAGAGCTTTATGATGATGCTAAAGTCAAGATCGATGAAATTGCTGAACGTATTCTTACCCTTCGCATGAAACCCAGCAGTAACCTAAGCGAGTATCTTCAAAAAGCGAACATCGAAGAATCAAAGGATGATCTTGAGGATTTTGAAATGATCAAGACCCTTTTGGAAGACCACGGTACGTTATTAAAGCAAATGAGAAAAGTTGTGAAAGTGGCCGGAGACGGTGGTGATGAAGGTACTATAGACTTAATTGGAGCCTATATTCGTGAGCTCGAGAAAACCAGCTGGATGCTCGAAGCCTGGAAAATGAAAACTTCAGAAAGAGCCACAAGTATTTAATCTGAAGAATGGCAGAAAGTTTTAATTTACACGATTCCGTACAAGGAATCTGGGACAAGTTAGGCGAATGGATGGATTCTTTGATCCTGAGTTTGCCTAACTTCATTTTGGCCGTAATTGTCTTTATTCTTTTCATAGTCGCGGCTAAATATATTGGAAAACTCCTGGACAAACTCCTGAGATATAGAGTCAAACAGGATTCAATTAGAGAGATCACCATTAAGATCATCAAAGTTGTGGTGATTACGATTGGTTTTGTTGTCGCTCTTGGTTTGCTGAACCTAAATACAGTCCTTACCTCGATTCTTGCAGGGGCAGGTGTTGTGGGATTAGCTATTGGTCTTGCCCTACAAGGCACCTTGAATAACACCTTTTCAGGAATCCTGTTAAGCTTTCTTCATGAATTGCAAATTGGGGATTGGATCGAGAATAACGGTTTTGCAGGAAAGGTCGTTGAGATCAACCTAAGAAGTATCGTTATTCAGCAAGCTGACAACAATTATGTGGTAATTCCTAACTCGCAGGTCATTGATGCGCCTTTTAAAAACTTTTCACGGACTGCAAGGTCACGGGTTATGGTAGATTGCGGGGTAGCTTATAACTCCGATCTGGAATTTGTAAAAGAGTTGACGACAAAGACGGTGCAAAAGCACTTCCCGCAGAACATGGAAGAAGAAGTGGAATTTATGTACAAAGAATTCGGGGACAGCTCGATCAATTTTGTTGTTAGATTCTGGACCGCAGCCACAACCAATCGCGAACTCCTCTTTGCCCGAAGCAAAGCTATCATAGAGATAAAAAAGGTTTACGATCAAAATGGCATCAATATTCCATTCCCAATCAGGACTCTGGAGTTTACCAATAAACTGGGAATTGAGCCTAAGGAAGAATCTTAAAAAAGTCCACAACAAAGGCTGTCAAAAATGTCATTTTTGACAGCCTTTGTTTTTCTACTTAGAAGTTAAACCCAAAGCTAAAGCTGAATCGCAGGCCTTCCCCTCCAGAAAAGAGATTGAACCTGCCGCTAAGGGCTTTTGCACTGGTCACCCAGAATCCGCCGCCGTAACTGTCATGCCAGACACTGCTATCTTCATTACCCATCCAAACCCGACCTACATCATAGCCTGCAAACACTCCTATTTGTACAGGTAAAAGGGCCGTTTTAAATTCCTCGAAACTGTAACGAAGATCTGCGCCTGTTGCCAGAGCACTTTCACCTGAGAACCTGTTGGTCCTAAACCCGCGGAGCCCATTTTCTCCTCCCAAAGTAGCGGCCTGGTAGAATTGAAAATCATCTCCCACATTTACTTCAGCCTGAATTCGAGGGTTGAGAACAAGTTTACGATTCCTGGTTATGGAGCGATAAAAACCAAGATAAGGTTCTACATAACCAAAGATCTTGTTGGCATCGTTGGTGTTCATTTTTCCACCTACCTTCAGCTGAAATTTCATTCCGTTAGAAGGATTATTGACCTCATCATAACTTTCATACCTGTAGATCCCCTCAAGGCCAAAGAAATACTTGCGCTCGAAGAAATCTGAATCTGTATTGAATGCTTCAGAAATAAACCTGTCATCGCTGTCATCAATTTTCACACCTTCAAAAGAGGCAACATATTTAAAATAACTTCCGAAGGGGCTTTCTTTTACAAATCCTGCTTCTCCCCCGAGCCTGCTTAGCCGTATCCTGTTATAGTCCATCCCAAGCTCATCTTCAGGATTATAGGTTTCATTGCCATACCCGAAGAAATTCCTCGTAAAGCTGGGGCTCGTAAAATGTGCGCCCACTAACAAATTGTAGCTCTTCCACATATTTGCGAATTGTGCTTCATAATGAACATCAAAGCTTTGGGTGGCAAAATAGTAGCCGGCGCTAATAGAATGCCTTGTGGTAAAAGGATTTCTTTGGAAGCCATAAATATCATACGACGCCCGGAGGCCAATTTTAACACCATCATCGGGGTTAAATCCTACTGCCGGGATGATCCTGGTGGTTTTATATATCTTTCTGTCTTTATCAAAAATATTCACTTCGTAATCATCAGTAAGGTGAAGCTTCGCCTTATCCAGAGATTCTATAGTGTTAGGTTTAGACTTATAATCATAGACCTTTAAATTTTCTCCATTTTTGATGCGATAGATGTCATTGTTTTGACCTCCAACAATGCGCATCATAATTGGATCTTTCCCTTCTCCTGTCACTTCAAAAACATCGTCATCATCCAGTCCATACAGCCAGATCTCATTGGTGAATTTGGGGTCATAAGAGCGCGAATTTACAATATCGGCCTTTTCACCATCTTTAATTCTGTAGATGGTGATCTTGGTGAAACCGTCGGGTTTGCGAATAACTTCTACAAAATCATCTTTATCTGTGCCGGTAACAATTGAAGTTTTAGCCATTACCTTGTAATACCGCTCGACAATATCGACCAGGTTACCACGACGTTCTTTTAAATATTTCTGAATCCTTTCTGAAGATTCCCCACGGGTTTCCTCGGGAAGTTTGGAAAAAGCCTCTTCAATAACATCGTCTGTAACGTGCTCCTGCAGGTATTTTGCCTGTTTGATCCACTCTTCCCTACCTTCATTTTGAATTAGACTACGGTCAAGCCCTATGGCAGCGGTATTGAACCACTCTACATCTTTAATATCGCCGTTGTAGACAGCAAATTGATTAGCAAGTCCTGTAAGCCCTCGTAAAGTGGCAAAAAAGGCTCCGTCAAAATTAGAAAAGACCTGGTCGCGATCTCTTGGTACAGGTCGAAAAGTGTGATTTCCCTCCTCATCTTCAAATTCTGACCAGCGCCATTGATCCTGATGCCTGTCCCAATCCCCTACCAGCATATCAAAGATCCTCGCCCTGATGTAGGAAGGCTCGTCCAGCTTATACTTTTCATCTCTTCTCAGGCGTTCGTATACTCCGTCAGTACTTTCGATATCATGATTGGGCGCTCCAAATGATTCATATCCTGTGTAATGCTCCTCTGGTCGCTCCACGATCATGTAGAGTTCATCGCCATATTCATTATTGTAACGCCCCAGCGCTCTTTGCTTAGGAACATAAAACAGCTTGGGATTTGTATGGTAAACTCCTGCAGCTTCAGAAAGGGTCGGGATCACCATAAAGCCGTATGGGTGCGCCGAAGTATAAAAATCTTCAATAACATCTTCGGCAAGTGTATTTTCAAAATCTGAGGTTACAGAAGCATCTTTAAACGCGACCGTTTGCAGGAATTGCACCGCGCTTTTCTTTATAGCCCGCATGTTGTAATCTCTTCCCTGAGGATCCTTCAGTCTAAGGGATTTTGTTTGGTGCCCGCCGCCGGTCCTCATCACCTGCATTCCGCCGTACAAAGTATCCAGATCTACAACTTTGGCTTTGACCTTGGTTCCGTAGATATTGCGGTACCTGTCTCCCCAGACACTCTCGTAGGCTTCAGTTTTTTCGGTTTCTTCTGGATCATAAACAGATGCTTCTACATAATTAGGAAAGGTCTGCGGCAGGGTGTCAAGATTAACAGGTTCAGGAGCTTCATAAACTTCGTGCCTATATAACAGCTTTGGGTTGTTCCCATCACTTCCGTAGTAACTCACCCAGGTGGCGCCATCCTCGAAAACATCAAGTACAGCAAACCCCTGGCCTTCATACGCGAAGAGGCCGTCTTTCCCAAGGTGCACATTTGTACCTTTTGAACCGGCTCCCGAAACCACCTGTTTGATCCCATCTTTCTCAATATACTGCAGACTATGCTCGTGTCCCGATACAAATACCACATTTCCCCATTTTTTAGCAATAGTCTCCAACCTGTTGACCAGTTTTTTATAACGAAGGTTCTGGGTATCCTGAATTGAAACCCCGCCACTGGTACGAATAAGCATGGCCAGAGATCCTAAAATGGGAAAAGGGATCTTCTTTTGTGACGGATAAAGATGTTGATTGAAGTTGTAGAACCCGCCGTGCACCCCATTGGTATACAAAGGATGATGAATGGCAAAAACAACCATTTTGGTCTGGTTCTTTTTTAGCTCGCTTTCTATTTCGGTAAAAAGCGCCTCCCGCGTTTTGATCTCGCAGTTATCATTTACGGTGGGGTGATTATCCCAGTTGGTAAGATACCATTGAGAGTCTACTACGATCAACTGAATTTTATCTGAAACTTCAATACTCTCGAAACCGCAGCCCGGCTTAGGATGAAAGATGTTATCGTCATCAAGCTGCTCTTCGATGTAGTCCCGTTCCCGTTTTAAACCTGCAATACCTTCATTATACCAGTCGTGGTTCCCCGGAATGAACATGATCTTTCCGTCATAATGTTCTACCGCATCAAGTTGTGCATCCACGCGGTATTCCCCTCGTTCCCGTAAAGGATTACCTTCCTCCTCCATTCCATCCGGGTAAATATTATCTCCAAGGAAAATAGTATAATTCCCGACTTGTTTGACCGAATCAAGATAGGTCTTGAAGGCCAGCAAGCCTTCTGAAGTGCCACCGGGATTGGAATACCCGCCGTCCCCTAACAGGTAAAAGGATTTTTCTATTTTCTTATCTGAAGGATATGTGAAATTCTGGCTTGACTCTTCGTCGCGGTATTGTGGTTTTTTATAAGTAGAACAAGCGGAAAGTGCGACTAAGACTATCAGTGTTAGAAATTTGTTATTTTTTTCCATACAATTTTATTGGGGGGATTTTTTTGTAATTTGGCGTTAAACCTAACAACCACTGAATGACACCTCTTGTTGAGAAAGCTGATAAATTTGTAAAAAATTTATTCAGAGAAAAACTTCCCAATACCTTTCTTTATCACAATTATAAGCACACTCAGAGGGTAGTTAAAAGTAGCAAAGAATTACTTGAAAAATCTCAAACTAATGTTAAACAAGAGGAAGCAGTGCTGCTGGCAGCGTGGCTTCATGATACCGGCTACATCAATACCTACAAAGGCCATGAGGAGGAAAGTGCAAAAATAGCCAGGGAATGGCTGGAGGAACAAGATGCAGATGAAGATCTTATTGAGGAGGTCGTAAAATGCATTCGGGCCACAAAAATGTCGGCCGAACCCCAAGGTATTACAGAAAAGATCATAAAAGATGCAGATACCTCTCACCTTGCTAAAGACTACTTCAAAGAAACCAGCGAATTCCTGAGACAGGAATTGCGGCTACAACACATAAAGAATTTTGGCGCGCAGGAATGGTTAGAACAAAGCATTGAGCTTTTTACCAGAAAGCACCAGTATTACACTCCTTACGCCAGGAAAAACTGGACCGAAGCCAAAGAAGAGAACCTGTTTTCGCTCCTAAAAAAGGAAAAAAAGATCAAGAAAAAGCTTGCTAAAGAAGAGACCAAAGCAAGGCTGAAAGTAAAGTATAAAGACCAGAGCCGTGACCGCGGCATACAAACCCTTTTCAGGGTAACCATGAGAAACCACCTCAAATTAAGTGACATTGCCGATGCCAAAGCAAACATTTTGCTTTCAGTAAACGCAATTATCATTTCCCTGGCCATTTCAAACCTCATTCCCGATCTTGATGCGCCGGGGAACAAAAGCCTTATGATCCCTACACTTATTCTTGTCATTTTTAGTGTGGCATCTATCGTAGGTTCTATCATGTCTACCAGGCCCAACGTGACCAGTGGCGAGTTTACCCGGGAGGAAGTAGAGAAAAGGAATGTGAACCTGCTGTTCTTCGGAAACTTCCATAAGATGCCCTACGAACAGTTTGAATGGGCTATGCACGAAATAATGGAAGACCAGGAATACGTGTACGATTCACTAATGCGAGATCTCTACACGCTGGGAACCGTCCTGGATAGAAAATACAGGCTTCTTAGAATCACCTACACCGTGTTTATGGTAGGGATCATTCTTTCTGTACTCAGCTTTATGGTAACCTATTATTTAATTTAGGACCTTAATGAGATCATCATAAGTGATCACCTGCTCTGGCCGGTTTTCCTCTTCCACATGATAAAGCACTTCTACCCTTATTGCCCGTAAGCCAATCACCCCCTGTACATCTTCCAGTTCCAGAAGTTCAACGTTTTCACCAAGATAATTTTTAGACTGTAAGTATTTTATGTAACGCAAATATTCCCGCTCGTCATCGCGGTTGGAATAAATGATGGCGATTTTGCCCTTTTGAGTCACCCGCTCTTCGGAATCTTTTATATGAGCCTTATCAATTCTCTTCTTGATGATCTCGTAACGCGCATTGTAAGTACCGTCAACATCGAATTGTTTCTCATCCATTCTATACCTGATTGAAAGCGTACTGTTATAAACCAGGATCAATGACGCAGCCTCCAATTTTAACGGCATATTTTCCTGGATCTGGTAAAACCTGTTCTCCATTTCACACATGGTGCTGAGTTGCCAAAGGCGAAGATTGTAGAGATAAACTTTGTCAAATTTCTTTGAACGGTTGTTACTCATGGCGGCACCAATGTAGATATTGTGCTCTACCCCATCGGTCTTATAACGCTCAAAGTAATGCGGATAGATCTCCTGGGCAGCCACCTGTTTCCTATCGATATACCGGGACATCGTCCTGTTGATCTGCTGCACGGCCTCATCGTAGTTCTTGCGGTGATTGTAAATTATACCGGTCTCGGAATTTACCCTTTTTCGATAGTCAATTACCTCGTTCTTCAGATTCTCAGACTGCTCCTGAATATGATCCATCACCGGTTTTATTTCCCGCTGAAGAAGGTTGAACACCTTTTGTTCGCTGGAGGCATTCAGGCTTTCTCCCAGCTCGTCTTCAAATTCTTTTATTCGGAATTTCACCTGCTCGTAAATATCCAGTTTTTCGATTTCTTCGGCTTCATCTACGATCTTTCTGATGTGACTTAGTTGCTCCAACAGGTCACGCTGAATGGCGTCGTTACGAGCTTCCGAAGAAGCAACAATATCGATCTGCCCATAAAGCGGATAGATGTTATCAAAGGAAATATCTTTAAAAGATGCCAGCCCGTCTGCGTCCAGATCACGGATGAATTTCCTGGCCTCTTTCTCAAAGATCCACAACACGCTGGGATGAATAGAAGTACACTCACTTTGGATCACTGCCTTCACCCTGTTTTCAAATTCAGCTTTGTTACGCTCAACAGCCGTAACTATATAGGGCAATATATCCTCGAGTTTGGTCGCATTGACACTGTTGAGCTCATTCTTCCTTTTAGCAACAAGTTCAAGCACGCCAAGCAGTTTTCCTCCTTTTGCTATGGGGGCAAAAATGGCACTTTTGGCCTCCTTTTTCTGCAGGTTCTGGGAAAGCAGGTTTTCACGACTGTTTTCAGAATAGCTATCCACATTGGGAATGCTAAGGTAATTATGATCTACCACAAGGGTTTGAAAATCCTGCTCGTCCACAGCCTTTTTGCAGTCCACTTCTTTCTTCGTGCCCAGAATAAAGCTGTTCGTGCCATTTCCCATGGTCTCAAAACAGCTTTCCTGCTCATTATACACAGTAAAACCAACCCTTAGGTCATGAATATTATAAATGGATTTGAAGATCTCTTCAAATTTCTCAACCTCCTCCTTGCCTGAGGTATTTCGCTGCAGCAGCGTTGTCTTAAGATCTGAAATAGCATCATCAACGGTTACATCAGTGAGATTGATTATGGTAAAGCCTTTAAAAATCCAGCTTTTTGGAGGGAATTTCTCCTTCCAAAGATCAATATCCTCAATATTCTGAATAAGTACATCTACATCTTTATCTGTGATCTCGTGGTGATTCTCTCCGGGTTCAATCTCAACAAAATCTGAATTCAGGTCGATTCGATAGTGCCGTAAAATGCCATTTTCGTCAGGTATATCGTAATATAGCGGCCGTGAAAAATCTATATCATAGCCATAATACATATTCAAAATAATAATACAGCCGAAGATATAATCGAGGTCCTCATTCAGGTTACGCATAGAAAGCGTAAAGCCTTCCCCTGCCTGCTCCAGGATTTCTCTGAACTTGCGTGTCGAATTGAAGATGATGTTATGAAAAGGAACCGATATAGCTTTGATCTGGTTGTCTGAAAGAATTTCGGGGAAAAGGTCTTTCATTAGTATCCTGATTGGATCTTTGAGTTTCAAAAGTTCATCTGCATCTTCAATCCCTTTAGAAAGTGCAGGGAAAGAGGCAACATAATTCAGCATTTTCTGAATATATTCACAAGATATCTCGCTGGACTCCTGCTCCAGCTGTTTTTGGAAATCGAGGATAATCTTGTGAAAACTGATCCTGATATCAAGGGGGAATTCCTTTTGCTTTTTCATATGTTAAAATTAAATATTTTAGCCACCAAGCCTGTGCCGCTTTTTCATATTAACAAAGATTTATAGTAATAGCGGGCGTTTGTAGAGGAGGTTGATTATTTTTGCACAAAACAACTTGATATGCGTAAAATTTTAATAATAGGTTTAATTGCCCTTTTTGCTTCCTGTGAAGAAGAGAATCAGGGATATATGATCAGTGGAACGGTAGAAAATGGCCAGGAAGGGCAAAAGGTATATGTTTCTGAACTTAACGACAGTAACACTCAAACCATTCCTCTAGATACTGCGGTAGTGAAAGACGGAAAATTTGAACTGGACCTTCCCGAAAAGGAGCGTCCCGCCATTAGCTTTCTTACTCTTGATGGTGCCCGTGGCAACATTCTTTATATAGCCGATAACACTCCAATCAACTTCCACATTTACCCGGATAGTTTATATGCTTCAAAGGTTACCGGTGGAGAAGATAATGAGATCCTATATAATTACCTCGGAAAGATTCGCACTTCAAACAAGAAGATGAATGATAACCGTATGGCCATGCGTGAAGCTTTTACCGCGCAGGATTCTGCTCAAATGGAGAGTCTGCAGGAAACACAGCAGCAAATTGCCGATGAAGACAAAGTAAATAAAGAAGAGCTGGTAAGGAATAACCCAAATTCTATTGTATCTGTAATGGTGCTGCAGGATATGGTAAATACAAGGCAGTACACAGCAAAAGAACTTAGAGGGCTTTTCGACAATCTTTCTCCTGAAATTCAACAAAGTTCCCTGGCCCAGACTTTGGACCAGAACCTGAAGAACCTGAGCCGTACAGATGTTGGTAATCCTGCACCGGATTTCAGCGCACCTACTCCTAATGGTGAAGATCTTGCTTTAAAAGATGCGTTGGGCAAAGTTACTTTAGTAGACTTCTGGGCGTCCTGGTGCAAGCCATGTCGGGTTGAAAATCCAAACATTGTGGAGGTTTACAAAAAGTACCACGACAAAGGTTTTAATATCATCCAGGTTTCACTTGATCGTCCGGGTCAAAAAGATAAATGGACACAGGCAATTGCCGAAGATAACCTGGGAGACTGGAACCATGTTTCCAACTTGATGTTCTGGCAAGATCCTATCGCAGCTCAATATGGTGTACGTGCCATCCCGGCCGCTTTCCTTCTTGATGAGAACGGCAACATCATTGCCAAGAACCTACGCGGGGAAGAACTTGAAGAAAAAGTTTCAGAAGTGCTTTCAGAAGAAGCAATGTAAAAACAACAGTTTTTTCAAATTAAAAAGTGCCTTGTTAAGGCACTTTTTAATTATAATGTTGGTTCAATCAAAGCAGCAAGAACCCCACATTTACTTTAACCGTGATTTCCATTTCTCCCGGAGCTAAAGTCTGCTCTCCCGCACTGTCGGCGCTTTTCATTTCCATGGCACGATACATGGGCGGAAAATCTCCACTGTTTTGTTCGTTGATCGAATATGCTTTTCCTATTTGCTGCCCAAGTGCCTGGGCATATTCTTCGGCTTTTTCTTTGGCGTCTAAAATGGCTTTTTTACGAGCCTCTGATTCCAATTCCTCTTTCTTAGAAGATTGGAATTGAATCCCGTCAATTCGGTTTAGTCCAGAATCTAAAAGACCTGTCATTAGTTTCTCATACTTGCTAATGTCTTCAAGCAAAATAGAGATTGACTGATTAGCCGAGTAAAACGTTTCCTTTGTATTGTAATTATAGTCTTTGTTGAGGTTGATATACTCTGTCTGAATATTTTTGGCAGGAATATTCTGAGCTTTCAGGTATTTTATCACCTCACTCACCACTTTGTCATTCTGTGCTTTGACTTCCGCAGCAGATTGCCCACTGTGCTCTATCCTGGCCCTGATCAAAACCCTGTCCGGGACTACTGTTACGGTACCTTTGCCCGTTACATTAACAAGAGCATTATTTTCCTGGGAGAAGCCCATCACTGAGAGCATCAAAAATGAGATAAGAAGCAGTTTTTTCATTTTACAAGGTTTTAGGTTTGAAGGATATTAGAACAATATCAATGCCGCTGTTAAATTTTTCCTGTTTTCTGAAGAAAAAACAGCACAACTATAGGAATAGCAAGAAGGATCACCATCAGCAAATGGCTCGCAAAAATGTAAGGCGCGAGGATCAGCGTTAACAGATATCCGCCAACAGCACCACCAAAGTGGGCATCATGACCAATATTTCCAATGCGGTTCTTCATTCCGTAGATAGAGTAAAACATGTAACCTATTCCAAAGATGTAAGCGGGAATTGGAATAGGGATCAGGAACAGGTACAGGTCCATATCTGGATGCAGTAAAATGGCAGCGTAAATGATTCCTGAAACCGCTCCACTCGCTCCTACAGCGTTATAATTATATTCATCTTTATGAAAAAAGTAAGAAAGCAGGTTGCCCAGAAAGAGGCTGGCTATATATATGAGCAAAAATTGAAGACTGCCCAAAGAAGCGATCACCACGTCTGCAAAAAAATACAGGGTAAGCATGTTCAAGAAAAGATGGGCAGTATCTACGTGTAGAAAGCCCGAGGAAAAAATCCTGATCTTATCTCCACCTTTTACTGCGGCGGAATTAAACTTATACCTTTCAAAAAATGAAAAATCATTGAATCCTTTGAACGATACAATGACATTGGCGGCAATAATTACAAGAGTTACAATACTGAAATCTCCCATTTACGGTTCTGTTTAGTGCCAAATATAGCATATATTTGCCCAAATTACTTTTGCATGCAGCGTTTAGTTTTTTGGCTGGTCTACCCCCTACTCTGGTTTCTTTCCATCCTGCCTTTTAAACTTTTCTACCTTTTTTCAGATCTGGTTTTCTTTGTGGTTTACTACCTCGTGGGCTACAGGCGTAAAACTGTGACAGAGAATCTTAAGCTGGTCTTTCCGCAGAAATCTTCAGAAGAAATTAAAAAGATCAGGAAAAAGTTTTACAGGCATATGGTCGACATGTTCCTGGAAATGATCAAGAGCATCTCTATAGACGATGAAGAGTTAAAAAAAAGATTTGCATTTACGAACCTGGAGGAGATGTATAAACCTGCAAAAATGAACAAAAGCGTCATTCTTGCCTGCGGGCACTATGCCAGCTACGAGTGGATGAACGCTTTACAGCTTTATGGCCTGGACTACCGCGGCTTCGGAATTTATAAGAAGATCAAGAACAAGCATTTTGACAAACTGGTGAAGGACATCCGTGGCAGATATGACGGCACCCTCATCACCACCACCCATGCAACAAAAACGATCGCCGAAAACCAAAAAAATGGTATCAGGGGTGTCTACGCTATGATAGCCGATCAATCTCCTAAACTGAGCCGCTCAAAAGTATGGACAGATTTTTTGGGAATAAGAACCCCTGTTTTTACCGGCACCGAGAAACTCTCCCGAAACCTGGATATGGTCGTCCTTTACCTGCATGTTGAGAAGGTAAAAAGAGGCTACTATGAAGCCACCTTCAAACCGCTTTCCTACGAGCCTGCAAAAGAAGAACCTTACGCGATCACCCGCAAATATTTTGATGAACTGGAGGCCCAGATCAACAAAGCTCCTGAATATTACCTGTGGACCCACAAACGCTGGAAGCATCGCAATGCTCCTCTTCCAAAAGATGCTGTTGTTATTAAAGCTTAGCGATCTCTTTAATTTCTGAGATCATTTGCTCGGCAACCTCATCTGCCTTTTCCTGGGATTTAGCCTCGGTATAAATCCTGATGATAGGTTCGGTGTTCGATTTTCTAAGGTGCACCCAATGCTCAGGAAAATCTATTTTCACACCATCAACCGTAGAAACTTCCTCATTAGAATATTTCTGCTCAATTTGCTGAAGAATATCATCCACATCCAGTTGAGGAGTAAGTTCGATCTTATTCTTGCTCATAAAGTAAGAAGGATAAGTCTTGCGAAGTTCTGAAACTTTCATCTGCTTTTCGGCTAAATAGGTAAGGAATAAAGCTACCCCAACGAGGCTGTCACGACCATAATGCAGTTCAGGATAAATTATTCCGCCGTTACCTTCACCGCCAATTACTGCTTTGGTTTTCTTCATCAACTCCACAACATTCACCTCTCCTACCGCACTGGCATGATATTCACCTCCATGTTTTTCAGTAATATCTCTAAGGGCCCTTGAAGAAGAAAGATTGCTCACAGTGTTACCGGGAGTTTTCCCAAGTACATAATCTGCGCAGGCAACCAAAGTATATTCCTCCCCAAACATTTCCCCGTCTTCACTAACAAAAGCCAGACGGTCCACGTCAGGATCCACCACTATTCCAAAATCGGCTTTTTCACGAGGCACCAATTCACAAATATCTTTCAGGTGTTCTTTTAGCGGTTCAGGATTGTGAGGGAAATGCCCGGTGGGTTCACAGTAGAGTTCGATCACTTTTACTCCCAGGCGCTTTAAAAGCTTCGGAATGGCTATTCCTCCGGTAGAATTTACTCCGTCTACTGCAACGGTAAAACCGGCTTCAGCAATTTTCTTAGCATCCACCAAAGGCAGCATAACGACCTCTTCGATATGAGTATCTATATAATGAGTCGCCGGCTGAATTTTCCCAAGGTCATCGACTTCGGAAAAATTGAAGTCTGCTTTTTCTGCCATTTCAAGAATTTCAGCTCCATCTTTTCCGCTCAAAAATTCCCCTTTTTCGTTAAGCAATTTGAGCGCGTTCCACTGTTTAGGATTGTGGCTGGCGGTAAGAATGATTCCTCCCTGAGCTTTTTCCATAGGCACCGCCACTTCCACGGTAGGCGTGGTAGAGAGATCCAGATCAATGACTTCAATACCCAGACCTACCAACGTGTTCATCACCAGCTGCTGTATCATGAGACCGGATAATCGGGCATCCCGTCCAACAACAACTTTCACCGCTTCCCCTGAATTTTTGTTCTTGATCCAGCTTCCGTAAGAAGCTGCAAATTTCACTGCATCTATTGGGGTAAGGTTTTCTGAAGGTGATCCTCCTATGGTTCCTCGAATTCCGGAAATTGATTTTATTAAAGTCATAGTTCAAGTTCAGTTTTAATAGGTTCCAAAAAAGGCATTTTTGAAAGTATATTTCCCAAAGCCTTTTTGAACGCTCACAAATATACGAGGCTTCTACAGCCAGTACAAGAGTTAACAAAAATTAAACACTTCTAATTAGTAACTTAGCCTGCATGAATTTTCTTGCCCACATATATCTATCAGGTGACAACGAAGAACTTACTGTTGGAAACTTCATGGCAGATTCTATAAAAGGAAAAAAGTACCTGAATTTTCCACCTGAGATTCAAAAAGGGATTCTACTGCACCGGGCAATAGATTATTATACCGATACGCATCCCGTGGTGAGAAAAAGTGCTTCCAGGCTCTTCAAGAATTACAGTCATTACAGCGGGGTCATCATTGACATCTTTTATGATCATTTTTTGGCTGCTAACTGGAGTGAATATTCCAAAGTACCTTTAGAAGAATTTGTGGCTAACTTTTACATGCTCCTTAAACAGCATGAATCTTACTTGCCCGAGACCGTCAAACGGTTTTTTCCTTACATGGTGAGAGACAATTGGCTGCTTAGTTACGCTAACCTCGACGGAATTGCCCGTATTCTCCATCAAATGAATATTAGAACCAGGAATAGAGTAGCAATGGACAGAGCTGTAGAAGACCTCCAGGAAAATTACGAGTTATTCGGAAACGAGTTCAAATTGTTTTTTCCCGACCTTCAAAAATTCTCAAAACAGAAGATCGCTTCCCTTCAGGAGTAAATGTTAAAATTTTAAGTCAAATAATCCCCTTTCAAAAATGTCATTTTTGAGACATGAGGAATTGTGGAATCTCCACATCTGCATTAGCAACAGCTGTGTAAAATTTCCACACTTCCTTTTTGAATAAAAAGCACAAAAAAACCCCGGCGAATTGCCGGGGGTCTAATTTTAATATCTGGGTTAGGCTTATCTGGCATAAAACCAGAAACCATTTTTAAGAACAACTTCTGTCCATCCGTAATACCTGGAGTAATACAACCAAGAGTTGTCAGATCGAGTTACTGTAACTCCTTCAATAACGTAAGTTTCTCCGTTGACATAAACAGGCTCTGTAACAGAAGAACCACCTCCGCTGTACGGGTACATGTTGTTAATACCTGTCTTATCTCCAGAAGACAATCCGTTTCTTTGGATGTCAAAAGTACTACCGTCTTTCTTTACAATAGTAGGTTGTCCGTTGCTAGAGAAAGAATAAGATCCATACATCATAATTGAACCAAAGTCAAGAGAGCTGGTAAATTCATCTCCGTCAAAACCTTGCTCTTGGTAGGTTTTAAAGTTGTGCTCTCTTCCGCTTTGAATGTTGTTGTAGTTGATCGTGATATAATTCTCACGGTCAACGCGGCTTTGCTCGTGCCACAGGCCTAGTGCGTGACCTATTTCGTGAATGGCGTTACCGGTAGAACAGCTGGTAGCAAGGGTAATATCCTGCTTTCCACCTGTCATTCCAATGTAAGAGGAACAACCTGAACCGGTGGTAAAATAAACGTAATTAGACTGACTTGATCTTTCAACAAATTTAATGTTGGTGTTGGCTTCCCAGTGTGCGATCGCATCACTTACCCTTGCTTTATTGTCAAGGTTAGAGTCTATTGCATAATAAACAGTATTGTTTGGCCACATTCCTGAAGTCCTACCAGTACTTTTATTAGTAGGCATTTCACCTTTTTCATAGACCACTTTTACTTCCTGGGTAGAAGCCATACTCTTAGGGATTACAATGTCTCCCTGATATACGTATTCTCCGTTAAAGTTCTCGACCGGAAGTTTTTGTCCAGCAAAGTAAATGTCCTGAACACCTTGTGGATCGTTCGGATTTGCCGTTTCTACCATGGCATCATCGGTGACCACTTCAACGCCTGGCTCAGGCAGGTTCTGATCCACTGTGTCTTCCACAGGATCTTGACTACATGACGCCATTACTGCTAGGGCGGGTAAAACAAGTGTTAATTTCAACTTTTTCATAAGTAGGTTTTTGGGGGTTTTAAATTCTACAAGTTTGGGACTTGTGTTTTTTTTATTAAAGCTTAATTTGGATTCGTTCATTTTTCTTCAGTTAAAAGAATCTCTATTTTGTCTAAAAGAAATCATAAATTTCCTTCTTTGATTCTACTCTTGGAATAACTGTGCCAAAAAATGTTTTTTGTTTTCTTTAACAAAAAAAGGTTCAGAAAAAAAATAATTGAAGATTTTCCTGAAGAAAATCCCCGCATAACAGAAAAAAACGGAATAACTGTTACGAACTAAAATTATAAGTTAATATTTCTTTAACAGTATTGATTTAAAATTATAACCTATTGTCTTTTAGGGAGTTGTTAAAAAATTAAGTAAAGAAACTTCTATTTCCAGCATCAGCTTTCAAAAGAGTTTGCAAACTCTTACCGAATTTGAATTTTCTTAAATAGCAGCATGTACATCATGAGCACAAATTTTCTGAATGATCTTTTGAAGGAAAATTTTTAAAGATTTTGCATAAAAAAAGCCGCCTGAAATATTTCCAGACGGCTTCTACAAAAAGGGTTTCCCCTCTTACACTACAGTGGTGGCGCACAAATTATAGCCTTGACCCTCACCTCAAGAGGGAAGCTTGTAAATATGGCACTATCCAATTGAAGTACGATTGGCTGCTGATCTCCATCAACGATGTTTGGTTGAACATCAGCATCACAGAAAGACTGCCAGCAAGTTGTACTACCCTGAGGTCTTATCTCAATTTCATAGGCGTAAAGCCTGTCAGAAGCAAGATTTCCATCAACTTCTATAGTTAGGCCTGACCCTACTGTACCTGACAAGGTAAGATTACCGAAATTTTCACCAAGATTGTTTTCCAATTGTACATCTCCTGTGGAATTAAAAATCACAAAAGTATCTGGACTAGAAAAATCGGGATAAACAAAATAACAATAATCATCCAGATCGTCATTGGTTTGAGGAATAGAACAAACAGAATCCAAATTATCACATGGTCCACCTGTTGTGGGGCATCCATTGTTGCTCTCAGGGCCTGCGTCATTATCACAGTCATCCAAGTAATCTGGCACTCCATCCCCATCAGTATCTATTGGACAACCGGCATTTTCTCCGCTGGTATAAACCTCAACCCCTTCAGGTGTGTTTGGGCAATTGTCATTATCATCAATAACTCCGTCATTGTCTGAATCCATAGGCTCTTCTCCACCACCACCATCACCATCACATCCAAAACGCAGGTGGTTGTAATCTACAATATCAGATCCCTCAAAATTGGCTATAATATCTGCTGCACTCAGGTCACCTTCAATTGGAGACATTGGAGCTGCATCATAAACACCTTCCCAGTCAAGAAGAGTCACTGTATAGTGGATATAGGCCGCATCTCCAAATGCAGCAAGAATAGGTAAATCAAAACAAAGGGGATCAGCATAAGGATCTCCATCATTATTGATGTCAACATTATTGATCACACCAGTATAAACAGGTTCTCCGTCTATGCTAATGTCTACCGAATATCTTGCAGGCCAGTGACGTCCAGATGGGTCACAGTAGTTTGCATAGAAGCAGTATTCATATACAGGTGTTGCATCCAATTCAAAGAAGGTGTAACCGTATTCGTTTACATCTCGATTATCAAAACAGAGTACAGGTACATCAACATATTTTTTGGCTCCCGCACCCAAACTAATATCCATTGGTAGTGGATTTTCAACCCAATCAGATAAAGCTCCTCCCATTCTTGGCGCTATCCAAATTAGACCGCCGTCTACATTGTAGACTGCAAAATGGTCAAGGATATAATCTCCGGGCACTAATTCGAGAGCCGGATCTTCCTCGGTAAATAATTCTCCCTCAACCAGATCCACGTGGTATGGTTCATCTGAGGTTCCAACTACTTCAGTTTCCCCCTGCATCAAAACGATCTCTACATACGCGGGAACGTCATCTGAACAGTCCGGGAGATCATCCAAAGTTGACTGTTTTGTACTTGCTTTAGCTGCAAGATCCTGCACTATCGCCCCAAAGGAAAGTGTTGCTTTGTCTGATGAATTTTCACTTTGTACTTCATCTTTGCTACATGAGGTAAAGAGCAGCGCGAAAACTGCAATTAAACCCAGATGGATTTTAAACTTTTTCATAATTACTTCATTTAATATTCTAATATGGTTAAATAAAAGCCGGTGAAAAGAAACTCCACCGGCAGTTTCTGCTATTGCAATTCGGTCACTGTTCCGCAAGAAACAGGTAAAGTAGGAACATATTCCTCATCTCCATCACCATCACCATCTGCTGTCATACCATGGAGCACCACAGCCCGGTTTTCAAGAGGTCCCAGATCCGATACAGAAGGTAATCCACCACTACCCAACATAAAAGTGTTCGTGTAAATCACCCAACCATTAGCTGCCGCTACAGGCATATCGCCATTCTCGTCGGTCAATGGAAGAATCACCGGGCCATAATATGGTGCGCCTTCGTCAAGATCAATTAAACCGTCTTCTCCAGCCGCATCTGCAGGTGGGCAAGTTGAGTTGCTATCATTTGCAAATCCATGGATATGTTGCAAATGTTCCTGTCCTGGTTCAAGACCCAACGCCATTACAGTAGCTTCTAATTGATTGCCGTCAAGGCGGAAGTAAGCAAATCCTACAGCACCAGAATCATTGGTAGGATAAAGACAAGTCTTATAAAACATTGCGTCGTCATCGGGATCCTGGAATATTGGATCATCGTCTGTTGAGCATCCTACTCTGAAGTGAGCATAATCAAGATTGTCATCTCCATCAAACAAAGCTTTTACCTCATCATCGGTTACTATTGCAGTTTTTACTACTTCTTCGGTTACATTACCGTAGGCATCAGAATTAAGAAGTGTCACTTCTATGAAATATTGGTCCTGACCTTCTCTATCAGGCAACGGGAAACATACAGGTGTTCCTGCATAATCTCCAAATTCGTTCATTGTAACAGTGTTCATAAGATCGTCGTGAATCAGATCTCCCATTTGTCCACCGGTGTAGTCATAGACATCCAGTCTAAAATGAGCAGGGTAGTGTCTTCCTGTATCATCACAGTAATTACCGAATACACACATTTCTATGGCTTCATTTGTGTCGATGTCAAAGAACAAGTAGCCATATTGCCGTACATCTCTGTTATCGTAACAGAGCACCGAAACATCTACATACTTTTTGACTCCAGCACCCAAATTAATTGTCAGGGGCAAGGGAGTTTCTACGAAATCTGCAAGAATGCCGCCTCTGGGAGCTACCCAAATGAGATCTCCTGCTTCATCATACACCATGAATTCGTCAAGGGTATAAGTTCCTGGAGTAAGTTCAAGTTCGGGAACCTCCTCGGTAAAGATCTGGCCGTCGACCAGGTCGATTCGAAATGGACTCTCTGCAGAACCAACCACAGGAGAACCGTCCTGTAACAGCACAATTTCCACGTAAGCCGGCACATCTTCCGAGCATTCCGGCAAATCATCTGTAGTAGACTGTCGGGTCGACGCCTTTTGAACCAAATCCTGAACAATTGCTCCAAAGGAAAGGCTGGCTTTTTCCGATTGGTCTTTAATACTTTCCTCATCTTTAGAACAAGAGGCAAACAATATTGCGAAAACCGCAATAAAACATAAATAGCTTGAAATTTTTTTCATGACATTTTTGGTTTTTGATTAATAAAATATTTAGAATGGTTAAAATTCTCTTTTAGCCTCCTTTGGTTCTTCACTGAAAGGAGGAAAATGGTATGGCCGGGGTTCAATTTTTGTGACCACCGTGATTGCCATCATCATGATCTCCATGTTCATCATGATCACCATGATCTTTTTGACCACCGTGATCGTCATCATCATGATCTCCATGTTCATCATGATCACCGTGTTTATCGTCATCTTTAGAATCACACTTATCACCTACTCCATCATGATCTCTGTCTTTTTGATCAGGGTTGTACTTATAAGGACAATTATCTGTCTTGTCACCAATACCGTCTCCATCAGAATCTTTTTGATCAGGATTGTGACTGTTAGGACAATTATCACATTTGTCTCCTACGCCGTCTCCATCAGAATCGGCTTGAGACGGGTTCTTTTTGTAGCGACAATTATCGCAGGCATCTCCTACTCCATCCTTATCTGAATCAACCTGATATGGATTATATGTCTCCGGACAGTTGTCCTCATCGTCACAAATTCCATCATCGTCGGAATCATTGCAGTCATCACAAACATCTCCAATCCCGTCGCCATCAGAATCGGCCTGGTCAGCATTTGCTGTTTCTGGACAATTGTCATCATCGTCACAAATTCCATCATCGTCGGCATCATTGCAGTCATCACAAACATCTCCAATACCATCACCATCAGAATCGGCCTGATCAGCATTTGCTGTTTCGGGACAATTGTCATCAGCATCACAAATTCCATCACCGTCAGAATCGTTGCAGTCATCACAAACATCTCCAATACCATCGCCATCAGAATCGGCCTGATCAGCATTTGCTGTTTCGGGACAATTGTCATCAGCATCACAAATTCCATCACCATCTGTATCACCTCCTGAAGCTGCACATGGGTTATCACCATTTGGAGTATCATCACAAACGTTTCCTTCTCCGTCCTCATCACTATCTGCCTGATCTGCGTTAGGTGTTCCTACACAATTGTCACACGCGTCACCAACGCCATCACTGTCAGAATCTTCTTGTCCGGGATTTGCAACCAATGGACAGTTATCCTGGTCGTCACATACTCCGTCTCCGTCTGTATCTCCTCCTGCACCGGCACAGTCATCACCACCGCCCGGAATGTCACCACAACCAAATCTAACGTGCATATAGTCAACATTATCTTCTCCGTCAAAATTGGCCTCAACTTCGTTTCTGCTTAAGCTACCTGTGATTGGTGCTATATCTCCTGCAGTATACACACCTTCCCAGTCAAGAAGGCTAATGCTATAGTCTAAATATTCTTCATCATCTGCATATTCAGCAAGATCTGGAAGTGCAAAACAAAGTGGTTCTGCATAATAATCACCGTCATTATTGGTTCCTACTGTGTTAATGACACCTGTGTAAATAGGGTCACCATCTATACTTATATCAACAGAATATCTTGCAGGAAAGTGTCTTCCTGCTGGAGTGCAGTAATTGGCAAAGAAGCAGAATTTGAAAGCTTCAGTGGCATCAAGCTCGAAGAATTGGTAGCCATATTGATTTACGTTTCTATCATCATAGCAGAGCACAGAAACATCAACATATTTTTTTACTCCCGCACCAAGATCTATGAATATCGGCAGAGAGTTATCTACCCAATTGGCAAGCACTCCTCCTTTAGGAGCAATCCAAATGAGATCCCCTGAAGCATTGTAAACTGTAAAATGTTCGAGTGAGTAAGTTCCAGGATCCAATTCAAGCTCAGGCACTTCTTCAGTAAAAAGCTGGCCGTCAACAAGGTCAATGTGGAAAGGATCTTCAAGAGTACCGACCACAGCAGTTTCTCCTTGCATTAGAACGATCTCCACGTAGGCAGGAGTATCATCTGAACATGCAGGAAGGTCTCCTACTTCAGATGCCTGTTTAGTGGCACCCTTAGCAGCTAAATCCTGTACAATTGCCCCAAATGACAAGCTAGCTCTTTCGTTTGTCTCTTGGATGGTTTCATCTTTACTACAGGAAGTCAAGAACAGCGTGAATACTACTAGACACGCAAGGTAACGAGTAAATCTTTTCATAATTAATCGGTTTTTGATTAGTATATAGAATGGTTAATAAATACATATATAATTCGAGCTCATATAGTCATTGAATTCAATTATGGGGGGGAGGTGGTTGGGGGGAAGAAATTCTGTCAGAATTTCCTTCTTAAAAGTAGGAATAAACTGAACGTTAGTCTATGGGGGAAATCCCCCAATTTCTATAACTTATACCTCATATTTCTATAAGGTTATTGTTAAGTGCATAAACTACGCTCTCCAGTATAGTTCCCGAGTGCGTACGTCTAATAATATTTGCCCTGTGTTTCTCTATGGTCTTAGAAGAAATACACAAAGCTTGAGATATTTCTTTGGTTTTATAGCCTTTGCATAATAAGGAAATTACTTCCTGTTCCCTTTTTGTGAACGGTTTTTCTACTGCCTCATCATCATTTTTAAAACACCTGTCAATATCCGCAGATGTGGATCCTACCTGCTCATCTATTGGAAGCTCGTTGCCGGTAAAATTGATCATCATTACCATTTGGCCGCTGAGACTTTTGTCCAGTTTGGAAAAGGTAACCCGGGCCTCCCTTAACTTTTCATTCATTAGTAAAACAGTCGTTGTTGAGGCCTTCATGTGTTTTCCTCTAATAAACTTTTTCAAGGTTTCCCTAACCTTGTTTTTATTTTTACTAACTACAAAATCTGTTAACCGCAGCTGTTTTTTTCCCGTAATAAAGAAGTCTTTTTTAAATGCATCATTCATTGCCACGATCTTCTCATCTTGCAAAAGGACCACCGGACTTCCTAGAAGGTTGAAAAGGCCCATAAAAGAATCTTTCCAGTAATTGGTAAGACATTTCTTCGTATTGATCACTTCCTCAATTTCTCTAAGAACAGAAGGAAAACAGTGGTGGTCATAAAGGATTCCGTCTACCTGTTCTTTAAAGTTTCGGCCCAGGATCTTTTTATTCTCTTTGTCGCCGAACAGAAAAAGATAACTTTTGTTCAAAAAATGGGAAGATTTGAAATTTTCGAGGTTTTTCAGACTTTTCAGCCCGAGAGAAGAAAAATCAATAAGTATAATATCCGGAAGGTAACTTAAAGCCATGGGATAGGCAGCATGTACACTTTTAACGATCGTAACTTCGTAAGACCCTGAAGTATCGTTCTCTATACCTTCTAAAAATTCTGGATTTTTGGTAATAAGGAGTAGTTGTTTCTTTTCCATCTTCAATCGCATTGGTTGGTTCCCGATTCACCATCAAATTCTACTCGAACTTGGTTTGTTGTAATTTCTTACGTCAAAGCAGTAAAGCTTCTGGAGCCTTTGCTACACTTGTAAAGATAAATGTTATAATTCAAAATTAATCCTAAATTATTGTAGCATAACACTTACAGTCAGAAAGTTAAAGTATGTGAAACTCCCCTCAATTTTGTAAGATTTTTGAAAAAATTTGCCTTTAAACGGCCCTTTTTAAGGATGCATTTATAGGAAAAACTTTTGCAAAGCGTGTTTGTTGTAAGAAGACTTTAGGAGTGGGGTTACAGCTGCCCTGCACTTTCGTAATTTAAGCAGTTTCAGTACCTTTGCCCTCTTGAAAAAAAATATGACAGCTACGGAAGAATACATTGAAATATTAGGTGCGCGCGTTCATAACCTTAAGAACATTGATGTAAGGATCCCCAGAGAAAAACTTGTTGTTATTACCGGCCTCTCAGGCTCGGGAAAATCCTCTCTTGCCTTTGATACCATCTATGCTGAAGGACAGCGTCGCTATATCGAAACTTTTTCGGCTTATGCCAGGCAATTTCTTGGCGGACTGGAAAGGCCTGATGTGGACAAAATTGACGGCCTCTCCCCTGTTATTGCCATAGAACAAAAGACCACCAGTAAAAGCCCCCGCAGTACCGTAGGAACTATTACAGAGATCTATGATTTTCTGCGGCTGCTCTACGCACGGGCCAGTGACGCCTACAGCTACAATACAGGCGAAAAAATGGTTAGCTACGGGGATGATCAGATCAAGGCACTAATAATTGAACAGTTTACCGGAAAAAGAATCAATGTACTGGCGCCGGTGATCAGGTCCCGAAAAGGGCATTATAGAGAGCTCTTTGAACAGATCGCAAAACAGGGTTTTGTAAAAGTTCGTGTCGACGGAGAAATCCGGGACATTGTAAAAGGGATGAAGCTTGACCGCTACAAGACTCATGATATTGAGATCGTGGTAGACAGGCTAAAGATCAATACTGTTGAAGAGATCGACACCAGGCTTTCTCAAAGCATAAAGACCGCTATGCACCACGGTGAGGACGTGATGATGGTGCTGGAACAGGACGCTGCAGACGTAAAATACTTCAGCAGGAATTTAATGTGTCCTACTACCGGAATCTCCTATCCCAATCCCGAACCTAATAATTTTTCTTTTAACTCTCCTAAAGGTGCCTGCCCCATATGTAACGGAATTGGTACCCTGCACCAGGTGAACCGGGACAAGATCATCCCTGACCCTTCAAAAAGCATAAAAAACGGAGCTCTTGCGCCACATGGACCACAGAAGAAGAACTGGATCTTTAAACAA
The DNA here is from genome assembly GCA_049687495.1 of Salinimicrobium sp. Lineage (GTDB taxonomy): Bacteria > Bacteroidota > Bacteroidia > Flavobacteriales > Flavobacteriaceae > Salinimicrobium. The sequence goes on along the minus strand of JBAVJB010000069.1, from coordinate 13,924 downwards.
CTGGAATTAATTGCAGAACGTTTTGACTTCAGCTTAAACGACCCTGTGAAGAAAATTCCGCAGGAGGCTATGAACATGATCCTCTTTGGAGGAAAGGAAAAGTTCAGTAAAGAATCAAAATCTTTGGGTATTACCCGGGATTTTAAGATCGATTTTGAGGGTGTAGCTACCTTTATTGAGGAGACTTACAATAAAAATGAATCTACTTCTTTACGACGTTGGGCCAAAGATTACATGGACAAAGTTGTTTGTCCCGAATGTGAGGGTACAAGGCTAAAGAAAGAATCGCTCTACTTCAAGGTCAACGAGAAAAACATTGCCGAACTGGCTCAAAAAGACATTGTTGACCTTGCTGAATGGTTTGACAACCTGGAACCTGAATTATCTGAAAAACAAAGGAAGATAGCTTCCGAAGTTATCAAGGAAATAAGGGTGAGACTGCAATTCCTGGTCGATGTCGGCCTTAATTACCTCTCTCTAAACAGGGGTTCAAAAACCCTTTCGGGAGGGGAAGCTCAGCGCATACGCCTTGCCACGCAGATAGGATCTCAACTAGTCGGGGTACTTTATATCCTGGATGAACCCAGTATTGGTCTGCATCAACGGGATAACGAAAAATTGATCAATTCCCTGGTTTCTCTACGTGACCTTGGCAATTCGGTCATTGTAGTGGAACATGATAAGGACATGATTGAACGTGCCGATCACGTTATTGACATTGGCCCCGAAGCCGGAAGGCATGGCGGAGAGATCATTAGCGAAGGTTCACCCGAAGAAATAAGGAAGCACGAGACCATTACTGCAAAATACCTCAATGGCAGTATGAAAATTGAGGTTCCTGAGAAGAGAAGAAAAGGAAACGGTAAAAGCATTCAGCTGAAAGGCGCCACCGGCAACAACCTTAAAAATGTTTCGGTCACATTTCCGCTGGGAAAAATGATCGCGGTGACAGGGGTTTCTGGAAGCGGAAAATCCACTCTCATCAATGAGACCCTCTACCCTATCATGAATGCTCATTATTTCAACGGGGTTAAAAGGCCAATGCCTTACAAGAGCATTAAAGGCCTTGAGCATATTGATAAGGTTATTGACATCAACCAGACTCCAATTGGCCGTACGCCACGTTCCAATCCGGCTACTTATACCGGTGTATTTTCAGAAATCAGGAGCCTATTCGCCAAGACCCCCGAGGCAATGATAAGAGGTTACAAACCCGGCCGCTTCAGCTTTAATGTTAAAGGAGGACGTTGCGAAACCTGTAAAGGCGGCGGACTAAGGGTGATTGAGATGAACTTCCTGCCCGATGTATATGTGGAATGTGAAACCTGCCAGGGAAAACGGTTCAACCGGGAGACACTGGAGATCCGCTACAAGGGCAAATCTATTTCAGATGTACTGGAAATGACCATTAATGAGGCCACCGTATTTTTTGAAAATATTCCGAAGATCTACAGGAAATTAAAGACTATAAAAGATGTAGGATTGGGATATATCACCCTTGGGCAGCAAAGTACCACGCTCTCTGGAGGGGAAGCCCAACGTATCAAACTGGCCACCGAGTTGTCTAAACGCGATACGGGAAATACCTTTTATATCCTTGATGAACCTACAACGGGTTTACATTTTGAAGACATCAGGGTTTTAATGGAAGTGCTTAATAAGCTTACCAACAAAGGTAATACTGTTGTGATCATAGAACATAACCTGGATGTGATCAAGATGGCCGACTATATTATCGACATTGGCTATGAAGGTGGAAAGAACGGTGGGGAAGTGGTAGCAACAGGAACGCCCGAGGAAGTGGCCAAACATAAAAAAAGCTACACCGCACAGTTTCTGCAAAAAGAACTATTTTAGCCGCAACTTGAATTTATTTATGAGAACTGAAACTAGAAACAAAAGCTGGAATGCTATAAAAACAAACGACTCCTGGGCCATTTTTAAGATCATGGGAGAGTTTGTGAATGGATATGAAAAACTAAGTCAAATAGGCCCCTGTGTTTCGATCTTTGGATCGGCCAGGACCAAACCTGACAACAAATATTACAAACTTACCGAAGATGTAGCCAAAAAGATCGTTGATCACGGCTATGGGATCATCACGGGAGGTGGCCCCGGGGTCATGGAAGCTGGTAACAAGGGAGCTCATCTGGCCGGCGGAACCTCTGTAGGTCTAAATATCCACCTTCCTTTTGAACAACATGACAACCCTTACATCGATGGGGACAAGAACATCAACTTTGACTACTTTTTTGTTAGAAAGGTAATGTTCGTAAAATACTCTCAGGGATTTGTAGTGATGCCCGGAGGATTTGGAACCCTGGATGAGCTCTTCGAAGCCATTACTTTGATACAGACCAACAAGATCGATAAATTCCCAATCATTCTTGTAGGCCGTGATTTTTGGAGCGGACTGATAGACTGGATAAAAGAGACCCTTCTTGACAGCTTCCAGAACATCAGCGCAGGAGACATAGATATTGTACAGGTAGTTGACACGGCCGATGAGGTCATTGAGATCCTTGACAAGTTCTACGAAGAGTATAACTTAAGCCCGAACTTCTAATGTCCGGGAAGAAAGACTTCAAAAAACGGTATTTTTCACAAGTACCGTTTTTTTATTTTCCTTTTTGAAGCAAGATGAGTTTTTCCTCTGCACAATTATCCAGTTGAGCGAATAAAACCTATATTTAAAGCGGAACAGAACAACAATTTTCCTGAACCAAAAGTGTTGAATAGCATTTTATCCTGATCCTACCTTGAACAAGAGAATTCTTACCGGACTTTTTGTGATTTTCACCTGCTGTAGTGCCTTCGCGCAACACGCTACAACAGTGAATGCTGTTTTAAATGATTCTCTTAAATCCTTGTATATACAACAGAAGCTTGAATACAGGAATTTAAGCAGCGATACCTTGCATGTCATTTACCTTAATGACTGGATGAATGCCTTTAGTGACACCAGGACACCGCTTGCAAGACGCTTTTTTGAGGATTATGACCGGGATTTCCACTTCGCCAGACAGGAAAAAAGAGGGGGAACCACAATAAACTCCATCATGGGCGATAAGGTGAACTTGCTCACCTGGAGCAGGCCTCTGGGCCACCCTGACCTGATCACGGTTACTCCTCCGCAGCCTTTGCCACCCGGGGAAAAAGTCGTATTCAATCTCAATTACAGTGTTAAGATACCCAGTGAAGATTTTACCAGGTATGGTTTTTCTAATAAAGGCAGGTACCAGTTGCGTTACTGGTTCATGACCCCCGGGATTTATAACAAAGGCTGGCAGGTCTACAGCCATAAGAACATGAATGATCTGTACATTCCAAAAATGGATCTAAAGATCGAACTTAATATCCCTACTTACCTCACTGCAATCACACCTTTTGAAGTAGAAGAGATTGAACCAGTTGATGGCTCCAAAAATATTTTTATTAAGGGAGAGGAGCGTTTAGAGACTGAAGTATACCTCACCAAAAATATCATTTTTGAAGACTTTGAAGTAGACAGCCTTCATATCCTTACCAATATCAATGACGAAGGGATAAGTCCGGTTTTTAAAACCATGATCATAAAGAGAATTGTGGAATATCTTAACCAGAACCTGGGGGAATATCCGCATAAGAAGTTACTTTCTACACGGGAGGACTATGCGCATAATCCTGTCTACGGATTGAATCAGCTTCCAAAGTTCATTAGGCCTTTTCCTGAAGGTTTTAATTACGACCTAAAGCAGCTCAAGACAATTTCTGACGGTTACCTTCGGAATACTCTTATGCTCAATCCGCGGAAGGAAAAGTGGGTCTTTGATGCCATCCAAACATACCTGATGATGGAGTACATGAAAGAGTACTATCCAGATCTCAAAGTTTTGGGCAGCTTAAGCGATGTGATCGGCATTAGATGGTTTCACGCCGCCGATCTCAAGTTCAATGATCAATATCCTTTGCTCTACATGTACATGGCCAGGAAAAACCTGGACCAGCCACTTACTACTCCACAGGATTCATTGATAAAGTTCAACAGGAATATAGCCAACCCTTACAAAGCCGGAGTTGGTTTCCAGTATCTCGATGAATTTCTTCAGGACAATACCGTCTCCCACTCTATTAAAGAATTTTACTCCAATAATGTTCTAAAGCCTACTTCTTCCAAAGAGTTCGAACGAATTCTTAAGACAAATGCGGGCAAAGACATCAACTGGTTTTTCGAGGATTATGTGACAACCAACAAAAAGATCGACTTCAAGATTAGAAACCTTAAGGTGGAAGACGACTCCCTGGAAATTACGATCAAGAACAGAACAGAGAATGGAATGCCCGTTCAGGTATATGGCTTGAACGAAGGAGAAATCGTTTACAAAGAATGGGTAGAACATGCTAACCGATTCAAAAGAGTGAAAATTCCTGCTGACCGCATTGAAACTGTAGCTCTAAACTATGAAGGTGTTGTACCCGAGATCAATCAAAGGAACAATTATCGCACTGTGGGTGGCATTATGAACAAGCCGCTGCAGTTTCGACTGTTCAAGGATATTGAAGATCCGCGTTACAGCCAGGTCTTTTTAATGCCCGAGTTTGAATACAACCTGTATGACGGGCTAGCCCTCGGCGCTAAGATCTATAACCAGACCTTGCTCGACAAGAACTTTGAATTTTCCATTGCTCCCCTGTATGGTTTGGGAAGTAAAACTATGGTAGGAACCGCAAGTCTTTCTCACCAGATCTTCTTTTCAGATGATGACCTTTACGCAATTCGTTATGGAATTAGCGGCAGCCGGTTTTCCTATGGTTATGACCTCATGTACCAGCGGTTCACTCCGTTTTTGACGCTTTCTTTCCGCAACAACTATTTAAGGAACAGTCGCAAGGAATACATAATGGTGAGGAACGTGAACGTTTATCGTGATCACAATCCGCAAAATCCGCTAAGGATCCCAAATTACAGCATTTTCAATATTAATTATACCTACCGTAACCCGGGATTGGTAGAGCATTACGCCGGAAATGTCGATTTTCAGCTCGCACAAAAATTCAGCAAAGCTTCCATAACTCTGGAGTACCGCAAACTTCTCGAGAACGACAGGCAGCTTAATTTTCGCTTTTTTGGAGGAGCATTTCTCTATAACGATCTTCCCGGCAGCGACTACTTCAGCTTCGCACTCGATCGCCCTACCGATTATCTTTTTGATTATAATTACTACGGAAGAAGTGAGACCAGCGGTCTTTTTAGCCAACAGATCATCATGGCCGAAGGTGGTTTTAAATCTATGCTGGAGCCAAAATATGCGAACCAATGGATCACCACAGTGAACAACAACACGACCATCTGGAAGTGGATCTTTGCTTATGCCGATGTAGGCGTGGTCAAGAATAAGAACCAGTCGGCCAAGTTCCTTTACGACTCCGGGATCAGGATGAGCCTTATCCAAAATTATTTCGAGCTGTTCTTCCCTGTATATTCCAGTGATGGCTGGGAATTTGCAGATGGGAATTACGACCAGAAGATCAGGTTCATTGCCACCCTGGATCTCAAAACCCTTACCGGCCTTTTTACCAGGGAATGGTTTTAAACAAAATAGTTTTCTTTCAACTCCCCAGCAATTACAGAATTCTCAAAAATTCAACAGATCGCCGATATTTTGATTATGATTAAAAGATCATCATCAAAACACCTTTTTAACTCCTAAATAATCAAAATTTTCTCTTTTTATTGAATTGTAATTAATCTTTGTTTTTGTTACATTTGTAGTTAATAAAACACTGATTTATGCAAAGCGAAACCTCCGCAAAAAGTGAAATTTCTTTTGAAGATTTTAAAGCTCAAGTCATTGAAGATTACAAACTTGCAGTAACCAGCCGCGAGTGCAGTCTTTTAGGACGAAGGGAAGTTTTGACCGGGAAAGCCAAGTTCGGGATCTTTGGAGACGGAAAGGAAGTACCACAGCTCGCCTGGGCCAAGGTATTCAAAAATGGGGATTTCAGGTCGGGTTATTACCGTGACCAAACCTTTATGATGGCCATTGGCGCCTTAAATATTCAGCAGTTTTTTGCAGGATTATACGCCACTACAGATATTCAACAGGAACCTTCTTCTGCCGGAAGACAGATGGGCGGCCACTTTGCCACTCACAGCCTTCAGGAAGACGGGACATGGAAGAACCTGATGCAACAGAAGAATTCCAGTGCCGATATCTCTCCTACTGCCGGCCAGATGCCAAGACTGTTAGGTCTGGCGCAGGCTTCCAAGATCTACAGAAATGTGGAAGGTATTGATTCAGAAAAATTTTCTAACAACGGAAATGAAATTGCCTGGGGAACTATAGGTAATGCCAGTACAAGTGAAGGCCTGTTCTGGGAAGCTATCAACGCCGCCGGCGTAATGCAGGTACCAATGGTGATGAACGTATGGGATGACGAGTATGGTATTTCTGTACATGCCCGCCACCAGACCACTAAAGAAAGCATTTCAGAAGTGCTTAAAGGCTTCCAAAGCGACGAGGAGAAACCCGGCTTTGAGATTCTCACGGTGAAAGGCTGGGACTACCCTGCGCTTATAGAGACTTATGAAAAGGCAAGCAAGATCGCCCGCGAGAATCATACTCCGGTATTGATCCATGTTCAGCAATTAACGCAGCCGCAGGGACACTCTACTTCAGGATCTCATGAACGCTACAAGAGCGAAGAACGCCTACAGTGGGAAAGACAGCATGATTGCAATGTGAAGATGCGTGAATGGATGATCGACGGCAATCTGGCTACAGATGAGGAGCTGCAGGAGATAGAAAAAGATATTAAGAAGCAGGTAAGGGATGGCAAAAAAGCCGCCTGGGAAGCTCATATTTCTCCTGCGAAGAACAGCAAGAAAGAAGCTCTGGAAGTGCTTGAGAAAGCAGCTGCAGGAAGTGCAAACAAAACTTTCATCCTTCAGCTAAAGAAAGAACTTGCCGAAAATAAAGAACCTCTCAAAAAAGACCTTTTAGCCACTGCCCGTAAGGCTTTGCGCTATCTTATTGGGGAAGATTCTGAAGGCAGAACCGCTTTGATCAACTGGATCAACAAATATGTTGAAGAAATTCAGCCGCAATACAGCAGCCACCTGTACAGCGATTCTCAATACAATGCCTTAAAAGTCGAAGCTGTTGAACCTGAATATTCTGATGATTCCGAAGAAGTTGACGGAAGGATCATTTTGCGCGACAACTTCGATAAGATCTTCGGAAAGTATCCTGAAACTCTCATTTTTGGAGAGGATACAGGAGAGATTGGTGATGTGAACCAGGGGCTTGAAGGCCTTCAGGAAAAATACGGGGAACTTCGAATCGCCGATACCGGAATTCGTGAGGCTACCATTCTGGGCCAGGGAATTGGAATGGCAATGAGAGGCTTACGCCCCATCGCCGAGATCCAGTACCTTGACTACCTCCTGTATGCGCTGCAGATCATGAGTGACGATCTTGCAACCCTTCAGTATAGAACTGCAGGGAAACAAAAGGCGCCGCTTATTATACGTACCCGTGGCCACCGCCTGGAAGGCATCTGGCACAGTGGATCTCCTATGGGAGGTATCCTGCACTTATTGCGCGGAATTCACGTATTGGTGCCACGAAACATGACCAAAGCAGCAGGTTTCTACAACACGCTTCTGGAAAGCGACGAACCTGCGTTGATCGTGGAATCCTTGAACGGGTACCGGCTTAAAGAAACGATGCCTTCAAACCTTGGGGAATTTAAAACTCCTATAGGGGTAGTTGAGACCGTAAAAGAAGGTAATGACATTACGCTGGTTTCTTATGGTTCTACGCTTCGCATGGTTGAACAGGCGGCAAAAGAACTTCAGGAAGTTGGAATTGATGCCGAAGTGATCGATGTACAATCCCTGCTTCCGTTTGACCTTCAACATGATATCGTGGAAAGTGTCAAAAAGACCAACCGTTTACTGGTGATCGATGAAGACGTTCCCGGCGGAGCTTCAGCCTATGTGCTGCAAAAAGTTCTTGAAGAGCAGAATGCCTGGAGATACCTGGACAGCAAACCTGAGACTTTGACCGCAAAAGAACACCGCCCTGCTTACGGAACAGACGGTGACTATTTCTCAAAACCTTCCATAGAAGACATTTTTGAGAAGGTATATGCGATCATGAATGAATCAAACCCTTCCAAATTCCCGCAATTGAGATAAGGAGGAGGATGAATTTTAAAATGAAAGCCGCGAAGAAATTCGCGGCTTTTTTTATTTAATGTTCCAGCTGAAACTGGAGAGCTCAAAACCAACAAAACAGTCATCCTGGCAAAGATCGGGAACAAAGCCGCACAGCGAGATGACACCGGTATCATCAGTATCAAAATACACCGTGTTAGAATCTGGATCTATGCTTAGGTAATCTGCGAGACAGGTGTCATAAAGATCATCAATGCTCACCGGCAGCGCCCCTTCGGCATGTGTTCCTATATCTTTTTCCCTTTCAGAATAGGAAGAGAGCATGATTCGGGAGCCGTCTTCTTCAGAGATCATAAAAGCCTCATAGTCCCGGCCCGTCACTTTTCCTCTTTCAACAGTAATAAAAGTCTCATTCCCATGGTTGGTCACAAATAGCTCTAAGATGGAATATTTATAAGTATTCTTATTTTCATTCCTCAACCTTAGCCATTGTTTTCTACTTTCGGTATAGTTATAACCGCTTTCTCCCGTGACTATGAGGTTGTCCCTGAGAGCCTCTAAACTGCAGGCACTTAAAACAATAAAAATGAATAAAATGCCGATTAATCTTCCCCTACTTTTCATAATCTTGCTTTTAAATTACCCAAATAAGGTACTCAAAAACAGTATTTTATTATTTTTTTTAACAGAGAAAAATTTACATCCACGCCTTTTCTGTACTTTCGATCTTGTAAAGAAGATAATTCAAAAGCGGCCTCACCTGCTCTTCTTTTACCATGTTGAAATGAATATCCCCCGCGGCCGAATGAAACACCAGGTTGACGATTCCTCGGCGTTTGTACCAAAGCGGTTGCTTCACAGATAGAGCCTGTAACCGAAACATCTCCAAAAATTGCTTTTTTCGCACCCATATCCCGGAGTGCTTCACCAGAAAATCGTTGGAAATATACAACCTGAGGCTTTTGTAGTAGAAGTAATTGAACACCGCCAGCAACACCAGGTAAATTGAGGCAAGTAATCCCAATGTCCCAAAAGAAAAAAACTCACGGTAAAAAAAGCCTAGCACTAAGCCCAGGAATAGCGGGATCATGCCACGACTTATCTTTCTAAACAGGAGTAATTTGTTTGGTGTGATCTTGTGCAGGCGCTCGATCTCACTTCCAAAAAAGTACTTTTTGACCTGTGTTACGATCTCCTGCGGAAGGCCCGGCACAACGATCTTGCTCTTGTTCACATCATCCCTGCTGCTGGCAAGGGCGATCTTTAATTTATGGAGTCCAAGCTTTTTCTGAAGCGGATTAGTAAGCACCTGCAACAGCTGAATTCTGCTGGCTTTCAGGTTGACACGGGTGTTATTTCGAAGCCCCATTTCCACCTGTAGCGAATCCCTGAACTTCTTAAGGTTGAGATCGTAATATTTGATCAGCGTTTCCCCTATTGTGATCAGCATTCCAATGAGAAGCAGAAAAATGATAAAAATAAAAGATCCACTACTAAAAAATACAGACTGAGGAACCCTTCCCGGTAGGGTATCCTCCAGCATGAACTGCTCTCGCAGTGTAAAGTAAAAAGCGACAATAATCCCTACCCCGCGCAGGTAATTTGAGGTAAGGCCAATTTTAATAAGTGTCAAAAATGGCACTTTATACTCCCATTGAGGAAGGGCGGTCACAGATTGTTGTTCAGCTTCTTCGATGTTTTCTTCTTCGGAAGCTATCCCGGTTTCCTCTCTTTTGAGGTCCATCAGCCGGTCTGCAAGCGCGTTAGCTTTTTCTTCGGAAAGCGCCTTTATCTCCACCTCCTTCTCGCCGCTTCCGGCGGTGTCGATCACCACGCTATAAACGCCAATGATGCGCTGCAGGATGGATCGCTTGAAATTTACCTGCTGAATTTTTCCGAAGGGGATATTGGTGACATCAGACTCAAAAACGCCTTTTTCAAGGACAAATTCCTTGTTGCCTTCATCTATGTGGAATTTGAACCTTAGATAGGAGACAATGCTGTATCCAAGCAATAGCAGCAAAACAGCCGCCGTACCCAGACTAAGCATGAGCACAGTTGCGGGATCTGTCTCGCGAACAAGAAAATAGATGAGCAATACCCACAGGTTGCGTATCAACCGGTACAGGGAGGTGGCAAAAATGAGTACCAGCCCCACCTTTGACTGTCGCTGCGGAACAGAAAAATCAAAGTCAGACATGGCCGGACATTCTGTTGGAAAGCTCCTCCTTCAGGGAAAATGCTGTTTCCGGTAAAAGTCCGGGAATACTCAGGTCACTGCCAGAACCGCCGGCTGTATAGATCTTGAGTGTTGCAAGATTTAATGCCTTGTCGATTACCCCTCTTTCTACGGAAACATGCTGAATACGGTTAAAAGGCACCACGGTAGTTTTCTGAAATAAAAATCCGCGCCTAAAGATGATGTCCTTCTGCCGAAGCGCATACCCATTGCGTTTCATGAGCTGGTAATTGCTGAAATATGACCATCCAAAAATGACAAAAAACAGGAGCATTAATACGAGCAGGTATCCACGAAAATCCTGAAGAAAGCTGTAGGCGATAACTGCCCCTCCCATGAAGAAGAGAAAGCTAATTGTGGTGCTAATATGAAGCTTTAAAAGATATTTGGGAGCAAGAGGAAGCAGCTCCACTTCCTCATATTTGGGAAGCGAGCTTACGTCCACCTGTAAATTTGAAAAATGGTCTACGGGATCCATTTCTTTTCGAAGTTCGGTTTTCTTTTTTCCAAAAATGCATTCCTTCCTTCCTTGGCTTCATCGGTCATATAGGCCAATCTTGTTGCCTCACCCGCAAAAACCTGCTGTCCTACCATTCCGTCATCGGTAAGGTTCATCGCGAACTTCAGCATCTTAATAGAGGTTGGGGATTTGGCAAGGATCTCCTGCGCCCACTCGTAAGCGGTATCCTCCAGTTCTTCATGCGGAATAACGGCATTCACCATTCCCATGTCGAAAGCATCCTGTGCCGAATAATTCCTTCCTAAAAAGAAGATCTCACGGGCCTTTTTCTGCCCCACCATTTTTGCCAGGTAAGCAGAACCGTAACCGCCGTCAAAGCTGGTCACATCCGCATCGGTTTGCTTGAAGATCGCGTGCTCCTTGCTCGCAAGGGTTAGATCGCATACCACATGCAGGCTGTGGCCGCCGCCAACTGCCCATCCGGGAACCACTGCGATCACGGCCTTAGGCATGAACCTGATCAATCTTTGTACTTCGAGAATATTCAGCCGGTGCATTCCATCTTCCCCCACATAACCCTGGTGGCCACGCGCTTTTTGGTCGCCACCGCTACAGAAGGAATAAACGCCGTCCTTAGGCGATGGACCTTCAGCCGAAAGCAATACTACTCCTATTGAAGTGTCTTCATTGGCATCATAAAAAGCATCATATAATTCACTCGTGGTTTTCGGCCTGAAGGCATTTCTCACTTCGGGCCGGTTAAATGCAATACGCGCTACGCCATTGCATTTCTTATAGGTGATATCTTCGTATTCTTTTGCTGTTTTCCAGTCTATACTAGCCATAATCTTAAATTTCAGTAAAAATAAAGTTTTCTCACAAGAAAGGCTAAACAAAAAAGGCCCGCCTTTACAGACGGACCTTTGTGAGGAATATTCCGAAGAAAAATTAGTTCTGCATGTACTTCATCATAATTGGCTGCAGCTCCTGCCCCCACTGCTGACCTATCTCCATTCCTTTTTTGGTCAATTCAGGAGTGATCGCCACCATTTTCTTACCTACAGGAGTATTGTAAAATGCAAGGATCTTGTCAATTTCGGCTTCAGTAAAGTTCTCCATGTACACCTCTGCAAAACGCAGGTAGATGTCATCAAGGCTTGCCATCATTTCTTTTTTGAAGGCTTCCCTGTTCTTTTCGGGCACCATTTTTACAACAGGATCAAGCATGATGTCAAATTGTTGTCCTGAAGTCATTTTGATAAGCTGAGTGGCTTTTTGTTCAAAGCTTAAGTTTTCCTGAGCCTGGGACTGGTACCCGATGAACATGAGGAAAAATGCAAATAATAATTTTTTCATGATAAATGTTTGATTGACGGCTAAAATAGAATTTTATATCAATTCCTGCGGCCTCCCAAATATATTAAGCAGAAAGATTTCCGGCTCCTGCTAAAGAAACTTGTCCAACAGGCATTCTTTTACAATATTTGTATGGTTTTTGATTCTAAGGAAAAAACTTCTTGAATGAAATATTCGCTTGTCATACTGGGTCTGCTGTTTTGCTCCTTCACGGGCTTTGCACAGGAATTTAAAGTTCCACGGGCTATTGCTGTTGGCCAGGTTGCCGACTTTGGCCTTGGAAAAAGAAGTGTTCCCAGTTTGTCATTTTTGGCACCTGAAATTCCTTCGCCTAACCTAAGTATTCGGGAAGTGAACTGGAACAAAGAGGTGAAGCGGGAGGTGAACCTGGTCGCAATGATGGAACAGCAGCGTTATGAAACCGAGAGCGCTTATGTCGAACTGGAATTTGGGGCGCCACAGCTTCAGAGTTCAGAGAAAGGTATGATCAACATCACCAACCAGATCTCTATTTACGGCAGAGATAAAGAATATGATCCCTTCACGGGAAAATCCCTTAATCCTGCGCTTCGGGAAGCCCAGTCCGGCCTGTTCAAGGGAAAATATTCACCTTATACCGGCCGCAGTTACTACAATCCTTACTCCTATTATTAGTCCTTTTTCAGGTAGACGCCTTCATCGGTAATGTTCACCAGGCGCTGTTTGTAAAGATTGCCTATCGCTCTTTTGAAGCTTTTCTTGCTCATTTGCAGCTGCTGCTGAATTTCATCGGGAGATGATTTATCTGTCAGGGCCAAAAATCCGCCTTTTAGCTCAAGATGTGTAAGCACCTCTTTAGCGTTGGGTTCAATACTTCTGTATCCCTGTCTTTGCAGCGTAATATCTATTTTCCCGTCGGGACGGGTTTTCTTCACATAGCCTTTCAGCCTGTCGCCGGTATGCAACTTCTGGAAAACATCATCATCATAGACCAGTCCCTGGTGCAATTCATTTACGATCACATTCCAGCCAAGTTCAGTTTTATTGCTTACGATAAGATTAACCTCCTCAAAAGGCTCCACGGTAAGTTCAGAATTCACAAGGAAGTTATTCACCTTACTGGAGGCCACCAGTCGGCCGGTAAGTTCATCCAGGTAACAGAAGACCAGGTAGCGGTCGCCTTTCCTCATTTTGCTTACCTGCTCCTTAAAAGGCACAAAAAGGTGCTTTTCAAGACCCCAATCCATAAAAGCTCCAATGTCTGAAACTTCCACGCACTTCAAATACCCGAATTCATCCAGCTTCACGAAAGGCTTCAGCGTGGTAGCCACAGGCCTTTCCTCGTGATCCAGGTAAACAAAGACTTCGATCTCGTCTTCCAGCTCAAAAGAAGCCGGTTTGTATTTATTCGGCAGCAACACCTCATTCCCGTCGTCGTCCTTCAGGAAAAGTCCGGGTTCTGTGTCCCTGTCAATCTTCAGCGTGTGGTATTCACCAATAGCAAGCATAATCTAAATTTTGTGCAAAGGTACTTTAAATTTAACGGCTTTTACTAGTCTTTCATAAAGCTGAAATAGTTCAGCAAAACCTCATCATTCACCTTTCTCGGAGTGAAAATTTCCAGCAGTCGCGGTTTTTCTGAAGTGTCAAAAAAGCCATTTAGCGCCTCTTCTATTTCTTCGGAAGAACTTGCCGCAGCGTAATCAAAACCATACAGCTCACACAGCGG
>JBAVJB010000068.1:0-58300 GCA_049687495.1 Salinimicrobium sp. | reverse complement strand
GTGCAAACTTAAGATAATACTCGCAATCTGCATAAAATTTTGTAATTTTGCGTGTTTTTTATTCACAACCGCATTAAAGCAGTGGCCTTATGAAAGAAAAGAGGATATTGTACGTATCATCTGAAGTTATACCTTATTTACCCGAAACCGAAATCTCATCTATGTCTTTTGAAGCCCCCAGAATGGTGAATAACCAGGGAGGACAAATACGCATATTTATGCCCAGGTTTGGGAATATCAATGAGCGCAGGCACCAGCTTCATGAGGTGATTAGGCTTTCAGGGATGAACCTGGTGATCAACGACCTTGATATGCCTTTGATCATCAAAGTGGCCTCTATTCCAAAGGAGCGCATGCAGGTGTATTTCATCGATAATGAAGATTATTTCAAGCGTAAGGCGACGCTCACAGACGAAGAGGGAAACCTTTTTGCCGATAACGATGAAAGAGCGATCTTTTTTGCGAAAGGTGTAATTGAAACAGTGAAGAAACTTAACTGGTCACCCGATATTATTCACGTTAACGGCTGGCTGTCTTCTTTGCTGCCGCTATACCTAAGGAACTACTACGGGAATGAACCTTTGTTCAACGAAGCTAAAATAGTGACCTCTGTATACAATCAGGACTTTGAAGGCACGTTAGATAAAGACCTGTACAAAAAAGTCCTTTTTGACGGGTTAGAAAATGACCAGGTGAAACATCTTAAAAAACCCACTTACGTAAACCTCATGAAAACCGCGGTTGACAATTCAGATGCAGCTGTCATAGCGGGAGACAACATTCCTGATGAGCTCAAAAAATACCTGAGCAAGCTGGACAAACCTGTTTTGGAGTACAAGAACAAAGAAGAGTTTGCCCAGGCCTACCAGGATTTTTACATGAATCAAGTATTATCTTAGAAAAATTTCAATGACTTTAAAAAATACGATGTTGAAAATAACAACAGTTGTCGCTGTTGTTTTTTCTTTTGTAGCATGTGAAGATGACTTCGAAAGCATAGGAACCGAAGTAATTGGCCAGCCCGGCTTCAATGCCGAGCTTTACGATGAGGCCGAGATCTCTGCGCATACTAACAAACTTGCGCCGGTTCAAACCAACAACCTGCCAGTTTATTTGCTGGGGGTTTATAATGATCCTGTTTTTGGAAAACAGACTGCCAGCATTCTTTCTCAATTGTCGCTTTCTTCGACAAACCCAGATTTTGGTGCACAGCCCGTGCTGGATAGCGTGGTTTTGAACATTCCTTACTATTCTACGCAGCTGGAGAACACAGAGGATGGCCAAACAAAGTATGAGCTGGATTCTATATACGGAAGTGCTCCTATTAAGCTTACCATCACCGAAACAAATTACTTCCTGAACAATTTTGATCCGAACACAGATTTTGAGCGTGCTCAAAAATATTACTCCAATCTCGGGCCTCAGGTAGAGAATAACCTTACTTCTAACGTGCTTTATCAAAAAGAAGATTTTGAATTTTCGGCAGATGAGGTAGTTGTAATAGATGAAAGCCCGATCGCGGTTGAAGATACTATCAGATATGCCCCGCGTATGAGAGTGAAACTGGATAAAGATTTCTTTCAGAATAAGATCCTTGACCAGCAAGGCAAAGCTGTTCTTGCGAGCCAGAGCAACTTCAGGAATTATTTGCGAAGTATTTATATTCAGGCGGAGCAAACAGGAAATTCCGGAAGCATGGCCTTATTGAACCTTGCTGCCGACGGCACGGGAATCACCTTGTACTACAGGGCTCAGGTAGAGGACACCGAAGATGTTGATGACGACGGGGATACTTCAGAAATAATTGAAGAAAACAGGTTGTACAATCTTGCTTTAGGCTTAACCAAGGTGAATACCTTTGAGCAGGAAATGCCGCAGTTCGACAACCCTGACGATCTTTACCTCAAGGGAGGCGAGGGCTCTATGGCCATCATAGATCTTTTTAGCGGACCAGATGCAGATGGTGACGGAGTTTCAGATGAACTTGAATTTATTAGAGATAATAACTGGCTGGTAAACGAGGCTAACCTCGAATTCTATGTGAATCGTGATATGATGAGCAGCTCAAGAGAGCCGGAAAGGGTTTACCTTTACAATTTAGACCAGAACAGGTTGTTGATAGATTACACTCTTGATGCATCTGGAGAATTGAATGATCCAACATCTACTTCTAATGATTATCATTTAGTGCCTCTGGAAAGAGACGAGAACGGCAACGGTATAAAATATAAGATCAGGTTGACAAGGCATATCAATAATGTATTGACAAAAGATTCGACTAATGTAAAACTTGGCCTGGTCGTTGTACAGAATGTGAATCTGGTAAACAATTCAGCGGTACTTCAAACTGGAGGAGCGGAGGTGAAATCGGTGCCAACCGGCTCTGTAGTAACTCCTGAAGCCACTGTTTTGTATGGCCCGAATGCAGAAAATGAAGAAAAGCGGCTTAAGCTGAAGATTTACTATACAGAACAAAAGAACTAGAATATGTGTGGAATTGTGGGATATATAGGGCATAGAGAGGCCTATCCTATCGTGTTGAAAGGACTCCAGAGATTGGAGTACAGAGGTTATGACAGTGCCGGGATTGCATTGTATGACGATAAAGAACTTAAAGTTTGCAAGACTAAAGGAAAGGTAGCCGATCTTCAGGCTAAACTTGAAAATGAAATGAGCACCAAAGGCACTTTAGGCCTTGGTCACACGCGTTGGGCAACTCACGGGGTGCCAAACGATGTGAACTCTCATCCTCACGTCTCAAACTCGGGAAACCTTGTGATCATTCACAACGGGATCATCGAGAATTATGAATCACTTAAAAAAGAGTTGATCGCAAGAGGCTACTCTTTTAAATCTGATACTGATACCGAAGTTTTGGTCAATCTTATTGAAGATGTCAGTAAAAAAGAAGATGTAAAGCTGGGTAAGGCGGTGCAGATCGCCCTTAACCAGACGGTGGGTGCTTATGCCATTGCTGTTTTTGACAGGAGAAAACCTAATGAGATCGTGGTTGCCCGGTTGGGTAGCCCGTTGGCAATTGGAGTGGGAGAAGATGAATATTTCATAGCTTCAGATGCCTCTCCTTTTATAGAATTCACTTCAAATGCTATTTACCTGGAAGACGGGGAAATGGCTGTAGTGAGAAGAAATAAAGGCGTTAAGGTAAGAAAGATCAAGGATGACAGCCTTGTTGATCCTTATGTGCAGGAGCTGCAGCTTAACCTTGAGCAGATCGAGAAGAACAGCTTCGATCACTTTATGTTAAAGGAGATCTATGAGCAGCCAAATGCAATTACCGATACATTTAGAGGACGTTTGCAGGTTGACGCCGGCATTATTCGTATGGCCGGGGTTGATGATAACCTGGAGCGTTTCTTAAATGCTAAACGTATCATTATCGTTGCCTGCGGAACTTCATGGCACGCCGGTCTTGTGGCCGAATATGTTTTTGAAGACCTTGCGAGGATCCCTGTGGAAGTAGAGTATGCTTCAGAATTCAGATACAGAAACCCTATCATTAATTCAGATGATGTTGTGATCGCGATCTCCCAGAGTGGTGAAACTGCCGATACTATGGCGGCGATCAAGCTTGCAAAGGAAAAAGGCGCTTTTGTCTTTGGAGTTTGTAACGTAGTTGGTTCTTCCATTTCAAGAGAGACCAATGCGGGGGCATACACACACGCAGGTCCTGAGATTGGGGTGGCTTCAACAAAAGCCTTTACTACGCAGATCACGGTACTTACTTTAATGGCTTTGAAACTTGCCAAAGCAAAAGGCAGCATTTCAAATTCTGATTTCCACATGCACCTAAGTGAAATGGAAACCATTCCGCATAAGATCGAGGTGGCGTTGGAATCAAACGAGCATATCAAGGTAGTTGCCGATAAATATAAAGACGCAAGAAACTGTCTTTACCTGGGAAGAGGATTTAACTTCCCTGTGGCTTTGGAAGGCGCACTTAAACTGAAGGAGATTTCCTATATTCATGCTGAGGGTTATCCTGCAGCCGAAATGAAACACGGACCGATCGCGCTTATCGATGAAGAAATGCCGGTGGTGGTAATCGCAACCAGAAAAGGTCATTACGAGAAGGTGGTGAGCAACATTCAGGAAATACGTTCTAGACAAGGAAAGATCATTGGAATTGTTACCGAAGGGGACACCAGTGTTCGTGATCTGGCCGATTATGTGATCGAGGTGCCCGATACTATTGAGGCGCTTACTCCGCTTTTAACAACCATTCCGTTGCAGTTGCTGTCTTACCACATCGCTGTGATGCTTGGTAAGAATGTGGACCAGCCAAGGAACCTGGCAAAATCGGTTACGGTAGAATAGAAGTTATTTTCAGAAATATATCAGAAAACCCGGGGCAGCTGCTTCGGGTTTTTTATTTCCGAAGAAATCTTTAAGCTCAATCGTTTTCTGTTCTAAGCTCAGTAACTGTAGGGGGAGAACAGCTTCCGAAGAAGTGCCTAAAAATCAACTTTTTGGAACCTTTAAAAAAGTTGTTATTTCTCTTAGAGACTTTTATGCAAAAAAACTATCTTTGCAGCCTGAAAAAGCGAATGACTTTTTAGAAAATTTTAAAGTTGTTACAGGTTCTTTTTTAGCTATTTAAAAAAACAAAACATTAAAGGAATAGATAATGTCTAAATTTACAGGTAAAGTTGCACAAGTTATCGGCCCTGTTGTTGACGTAAGCTTCGACACAGAGAATGCTGAATTGCCGAGGATCTACGATTCTTTGGAAATTACCCGAAAAGATGGTTCTGTGTTGGTTCTTGAAGTTCAGTCTCACATTGGTGAAGACACTGTAAGAACAGTATCCATGGATTCAACCGATGGTCTTAGCCGCGGGGTTGAAGTGGTTGCTACAGGAGCGCCAATTCAAATGCCGGTTGGAAAAGATGTGTACGGTAGATTGTTCAACGTGGTAGGAGATGCGATCGACGGTCTTGGTAACTTGCCAAAAGCAAACGAGAACGGGCTTCCTATTCACCGTGAAGCGCCAAAATTTGAAGACTTATCTGTTTCTACAGAAGTTCTTTTCACAGGTATCAAGGTGATCGACCTTATTGAGCCATACGCAAAAGGTGGTAAAATTGGCCTTTTTGGAGGTGCAGGGGTTGGTAAGACCGTATTGATCCAGGAACTTATTAATAACATTGCAAAAGGTCACGGTGGTCTTTCTGTGTTTGCCGGTGTAGGTGAAAGAACACGTGAAGGAAATGACCTTTTGAGAGAGATGCTTGAGTCTGGTATTATTAAATACGGTGAAGACTTCATGCACTCTATGGAAAATGGCGGCTGGGATCTTCAAAAAGTAGATAAAACTGCTATGAAAGATTCTAAAGCTACTTTCGTTTTCGGGCAGATGAACGAGCCTCCTGGAGCACGTGCACGTGTTGCGCTTTCGGGACTTACCATTGCTGAATACTTCCGTGATGGAGCCGGAGAAGGACAGGGGAAAGACGTACTTTTCTTCGTAGATAACATCTTCCGTTTTACACAGGCAGGTTCTGAGGTGTCTGCGCTTCTTGGACGTATGCCTTCTGCGGTAGGTTACCAGCCTACACTTGCAACCGAGATGGGTGCGATGCAGGAGCGTATTACTTCTACCAAGAACGGGTCTATTACATCTGTACAGGCGGTTTACGTACCAGCAGATGACCTTACTGACCCGGCGCCGGCAACAACTTTTGCCCACCTGGATGCAACAACAGTACTTTCACGTAAGATTGCCGAGCTTGGTATTTACCCTGCGGTTGACCCGTTGGATTCTACCTCTCGTATCCTTACTGCAGATATCCTTGGTGATGACCACTATAACTGTGCTCAAAGAGTAAAAGAGTTGCTACAGCGTTACAAAGAGCTTCAGGATATTATCGCCATCCTTGGTATGGAAGAACTTTCTGAAGAAGATAAGCTTGCTGTATCACGTGCAAGACGTGTTCAGCGTTTCCTTTCTCAGCCATTCCACGTAGCCGAGCAGTTTACCGGACTTAAAGGAGTGCTTGTTGACATTAAAGAAACGATCAAAGGTTTCAACATGATCATGGACGGGGAATTAGATCACCTTCCCGAAGCTGCCTTTAACCTTAAAGGTACCATCGAAGAAGCGATCGAAGCCGGAGAGAAAATGCTTGCTGAAGCTTAATAACAAATCCCAAATTCTAAATTTCAAATTCCATAGCATCTAAATTGGAATTTGGAATTTGGAGCTTGAAATTTCAAGATATATGCACTTAGAAATAGTAACTCCGGAAGCAGTCCTGCTAAGTTCAGAAGTTGATTCTGTGAGCGTGCCGGGCGTTAACGGGCAGTTCCAGATGTTGAACAATCACGCGCCTATAGTTTCGGTTTTGAATAAAGGTGAGATCAGGGTTTTTACCCATTCCAGCAATGTAAATTCTGAAGAGATCTCAAAGCTGTTCAAGAGAGATGCTAAAGACAGCAAGATATTAGTGCTTCCTGTTGAAGGCGGGGTTGTTGAAATGAAAGACAATAAAGTTATCGTACTGGCCGACTAGGCTTACGGTTTCTACCATAAAAGAAAACCTGTTGCGAAAGCAACAGGTTTTTTTGTTTTTAAAGGTTGGGCTAAAGCCCTTTTAGATTTTAATTATTTATCCTCCGGCTGAAGCCGAAGGCAATTCATGAGCTTGTTCCTATTCATGGTAAGATATCAATAGCCGGAGGCTTCAGCCTCCGGAAAAGAAAATAATAGAGTATAGGGCTTTAGCCCAACCTTTTTTTAGAGGTTCCAAAATCATTTTTTTGACAACCAGGCCTCCCTCGCCTTTACAGCTTTAGCCGAAGCAGCCTCATCAATGCTGATGCTGTAGGTAGGATCTTCTTTCAGCATAACTTTTTTATCTGTTGACTTACCATTTCTTTTGATCTTTACATGTATGGTTTCTCCCGGCTGCTTGGTTTTTAGCAGCTCCTCAAATTGCGCTTTATCTTTTATTGCTGTTCCGTCGACGGAAAGGAGAATGTCTCCCTGGTCGAATCCTGCTTTGTAAGCCGGTGAGTTTTGAGCAAGGTTTCGGCTGATCTCTACTCCATCGGAAGTATTTCTTAAAGAGGCTCCAAAAAAGGCATTTTTGGATGTCCTTTCCAGCTTAAGACCAACGCTCGCCAGAAGAGCTTCGTAATTTGGCATTTTTGAAGAGTATATGTAATTGCTGAAGAAATCTTCGGCAAAGTCTTTCCCAGCGTATTCAGCTAAAGTTTGCTGCAGGTCTTTGATTTCATAAGGTTTTTCAGTTTTACCATATTTCTTCCACATCAGCTTCATGAAGTCGTCCAGGGTAAGACCTTTTTCCCGAAGTTTCAGGTCAAGAGCGAGCCCGAGCATGCTTCCGTAGGAATAATAGGAGATGAAAGTGTTCTCACGGTTCACAGGGTCAACCGAAGTAGCCGCATCCACAAAAGGTGCCTGGTAGCTCATTTCAATGGGGTTGAAGTACTGCAGGGCAGGAGAGTTCCAAACGTAGTTGAAAGTGCCGTTAAGGCTCTCTGCGTATTCCTGAGGGCTTAGAATGCCCGCACGGGCGAGGATAAGATTGGTGTAGTAGCTGGTAAAACCTTCGGCAAACCAAAGGGCGCCGCTCATATTGGCTTCGGAAAAATTGAAAGGCTCCAGCGACTCCGGGCGGATTCTCTCAACGTTCCAGGAGTGGAAGTATTCATGGGCGACGGTGCCGATGTTCTCTTTCATGCCACCTTCGCCGAGGCTGGCAACATCGGTAAGAATGGTGCTGTTGCGGTGCTCCATGCCGTCACCTGAAACCTGAGGCATATAATCTGCCAGGAAGGTGTACTGCCCAAAATCATATTCTGGAAGCTCCCCGTAAACCGCTTTTTCCTGGGCCACGATCTTTTTCACCTTTTCCCAGTATTCATCCAGTTCGGCCGGCGTGCCCGGGTGGTGCAGCACAAACCTGATAGTTTGCCCGTCCAGCTGAAATTCCCTTAGGTCATAATTACTGATCTCCACCGGGCTGTCCATGAAGTAGTAGAAATCTGGTGCAAAAAAAGTGCTTTTGTCGAGCTGTTTCAGCTGGGTCGCAACTTTCCAGTCGGGCTGTCCTTCGGTGTTAAAGGTCACCTTGACAGGGCGCTGCTTCAGGTCATCGGCATACATAAATGTCGACGGGATGTTCATGTGCGCATGGGTATCGTCGAACTGCGTGTAAGTTCCGTCAGCGCGGTTTCCGAAGAGGGTGTACTCCACATTCACGCTGCCGTCATGGCCGGTGATGTTCCATGAGTAAGGATCGGGGCGGCTTATTTCCAAGGGCTCTCCCTTGCTGTTGGTGGCCTTCACGCCATACACGTTCTTTGCGAATTCATGCAGCGCATACCGGCCGGGAGAGCTGCGGCTCATTCGGAGTTTGAAAGTGTCTTTTTCTACCTCCGGGAAAGTGGCTTTTACCACCGCCTCGTGATGCGTGGCATTTTTGAAAGATATGTTGTAGGTATTGGTTTGACTAAAACCGGCTGCCGAAATCAGCAGAAAAAGGATCAATGCTCGCATAAAAGAAATTTTAGGCCGTAAATTATGAAAATCCTTTTGAAGCTGCAGCTACTCCTGCTGCTAATATTTATTAATGGAAGCAGCTGAAAAGGGAGGGCTCAAAAATGTCATTTTTGGAACTTCTTGTTTTTATGCTATCGAGAGAAATGTTAAAAAAATGAGGTTCTTTTTGAGCGCAATTCATGTGATTGATGTACCTGTTGTGACTTTATTAAAAATGAAAGGCAAGTTTAAAACCTCAGTTTTTACTGCTATATTTGCGTTTCACGCAATTCTGAACGTTCACTATGCTTATAGCTATACTCTCAGGTTTTATCTTTTCTGTTTTCCTGGCTTTTGCCGGAAAATTCTTTAAAGGAAAACTTGCGGTACTTTCTGCTCTTGTTCCTCTGGGATTGTTCATTTATTTCTTCTCTTTCATCGGAAGAGTTTCCGAAGGAGAAATTATCACCGAGGCTCATGAATGGGTGCCGTCACTGGGGCTTAACCTGAATTTCAGCCTCGACGGGCTTTCCCTTTTGTTCGCGCTGCTCATTACCGGGATAGGTTTCCTGGTCTTTGCTTATACCGCAGCTTACCTCAAGGGGCACGAGTATCTTGACAGGTTCTATGGTTACCTGGGAATGTTCATGGGCGCCATGCTTGGCCTGGTGCTTAGTGATAACCTGCTTTCCATGTTCCTTTTTTGGGAGCTTACCAGTATAAGTTCGTTCTTCCTGATCGGGTTTAATAACAACAGTGAAGCCTCGAGAAAATCGGCTATTCTTGCTCTTGCCTTAACCGGCTCGGGCGGATTTCTATTGCTTGCCGGCGCCTTATTGCTTGGCAGCGTGGCGGGCACCTACAGTATTGCGGAAATGGTTGGCCAAAGCGATATGATCATTGCCAGCGACAATTATATGTGGATCGTACTGCTCATTTTTGGTGCGGCCTTCACAAAATCAGCGCAGTTCCCTTTCCACTTCTGGTTACCTGGAGCGATGAAAGCGCCAACGCCGGTGTCTACTTACCTGCATTCCGCTACAATGGTAAAGGCGGGAATTTACCTGCTGTTAAGATTTACTCCTATTCTGGGAAACCAGGAACTGTGGAATACAACCCTTATAACAGTTGGGGCAGTGACCATGTTCTATTCGGCTGTGCATACAATATTTAGAACAGATCTTAAGGGCGTTCTTGCCTACTCGACCATTTCGGTTCTTGGCGTACTCGTGTTTCTCATAGGTCTTGGAAATGAATTCGCACTTACCGCCGCAGCGGTTTACATCATAGTTCACGCGCTTTACAAAGCAACTTTATTCCTTATCACCGGGATCATCGATCACGAAACCGGAACGAGAAATGTCACTTTACTATCTGGACTTCGGAAGGTGATGTGGCCGGTGGCCATTGCAGGATTTCTCGCGGCCATCTCCAGTGGGGGAATTCCGCCGACGGTTGGGTTCCTGGGGAAAGATCTCATTTATGAAGCTACCCTTGACATGGGCGACTGGGCGATCATCCTGACCGTAGTTTCTATTGCGACAAACATCCTGGTGCTTTACGCCGGGTTCATTGCCGGAATAAAACCTTTTACGGGAGAACTGCCCGACAGGTATTCTAAAGTACACATGCCGAGTTTCCTTATGTGGATCCCGCCAATGCTACTGGCTTTGCTGGGAATTCTCGTTGGGATCTTCCCAGGAATTATTGATGAAACCATTATCAAGCCGGTTGTTTCGGCTATTGGAGGAGAAGCCAGTCTCCATCTCAAGATCTGGCACGGCTTTACAGAAATTCTTGGCTTAAGTGCCATCACTTTGGTCTGCGGAATTGGCCTGTACTTTTTGATAAAACCTTCCGAAGGAAAAGAAAAGGCGATCGCGAAACTGGAGTTTATTTCGCCGAAAAACATCGTTCTGGCCTTCAGTGCCGGATTCACGACCTTTTCAAACTGGTGGACAAGGATCTTTCAAAATGGCTTTTTAAGAAACTATGTTTCCACCATTATTTTGTTCCTGGTGGTGCTTACGGCCTATTCGCTCTTCAGCGGGCAGAACGGGTTCCATGTGAATTTCTCGTCATTCAATACCATGACTTATTACGAGATGATCATTATGGGAATAATGTTCCTCTCGGTTTTCTTCGTGGTGGGCGCGAAATCGCGATTAACGGCTGTTGTGGCCATGGGAGTTGTAGGCTATGCAATTTGTTTGATGTTTGTGATCTACAGCGCACCTGACCTGGCTATGACGCAATTTTCTATCGACACTTTAACAGTGATCCTGTTCGTGTTGGTGCTTTCGAGTTTACCGAAGTACCTTTCGATCTCAGATTATAAGATGAGGATCATTGACGGCGTGCTTTCACTTGCTTTTGGAGTGTTGATCACCTTGATCTCACTTGAGGTGCTGGGCGAGCCGGTAAACAAAGAGATAAGTAATTACTATGCCCAGAACTCCTACCTTATTGCAAAAGGGAAGAACGTGGTGAACGTGATCCTGGTAGACTTTAGGGGAGCTGATACCTTGATAGAGATCTCGGTACTTACGGTGGCTGCCTTAGGAGTGTTCAGCTTGCTCAAACTGCGGCTGAGAAGGGAAGACAGAGACTTAAAAGACTAAAAAATAAAAAGGATGAAAACCATCATTTTAAGAACCGCATCAAACTACATGCTGCCTTTGCTGCTTGTATTTTCGGTGTTCATATTGCTGCGAGGGCATTACCTGCCCGGCGGTGGCTTTGTGGGTGGTCTTATCGCCTCCATAGCCTTCGTTCTGCATGCTTTTGCCAACGGATTAAGCGACACTAAAAACCTGCTCAGGTTTCACCCGGGATTCCTTATGCCTACCGGCCTTGGAATCTCCTATTTGAGTGGCTTGGTTCCAATGATCCTTAAGCAGAACCCGTTCATGACGGGAACCTGGTATCCTCACCACCTTCCGGTTTTGGGAAATGTGGGAACAGCGATGTTCTTTGACATTGGCGTTTACCTTGTGGTGGTTGGAGTCACATTAACGATAATTTTTACCATTTCTGAATCTACATAAACTATGGAAATTCTTTTGGCAGTAATGGTTGGGACCTTATATGCGGCGGGGATCTACATGATCCTTAGGCGTAGCCTTGTGAAGTTGATCATCGGGATCATTCTGCTGGGTAACGGGGCCAACCTGCTGATATTTTTGCTCGGAAGGATCGCCAAAGGGCATCCTCCCATCATTCCCGAGGATTCCAATGTTTTCCTGCAGGCGTATTCAGATCCGCTTCCGCAGGCACTTATCCTCACCGCTATCGTGATCAGCTTTGGGCTGCAGTCCTTTGCCATTATTCTCGTGAAAAGGGCGCATAAAGTGGTGAAGACAGATGATTTAGATGAAATGAACGCAACAGACGAATACTCATGACCGAACAGTTAGTTATTTTCCCCCTACTGCTACAAATGTTCCTGGCCATTGTGCTCATGTTCTCATGGAGTAGAATTAGCTGGCAAAAGACCATTAGTGTGGTTGGCAGCACGCTCAATTTGGGTGTGGCCATCTGGCTTTTTACCACCGTTTGGAGGTACGGCACGCAAACCGTGCAGGCAGGTAATTGGGCACCGCCATTTGGGATCACCTTTGCCGTGGATACCTTTTCGGCTACTTTGGTGCTGCTCACCGCATGCGCCGGGTTGGCCGTTTCAAGTTTTTCTTCAGGCTCGGTTATTCCTGCGAGGCTGAAGTTCGGTTTTTTCCCCATCTTCCATTTTTTGCTTTTAGGGCTTAACGGGGCATTTATTACCGGTGACCTTTTCAACCTTTATGTGTGGTTTGAGATCATTATTATCACCTCCTTTGTACTGCTTACCCTTGGTGGTGAAAAAGCCCAGCTGGAAGGAGCTGTAAAATATTTTACGCTGAATATTCTCGCGTCTATCGTCTTTCTTACGGCAATAGCAGTGCTCTACGGACTTACAGGAAGCCTTAACATGGCCGACCTCGCCGGAAAAGTAGCGGCAGTTGAAAACCGAACCCTGGTGCAGGTCAATGCGCTGCTGTTCCTCGTTGGCTTCGGAATAAAATCGGCGGTTTTCCCGCTGTATTTCTGGTTGCCGGCGTCTTATCACACGCCACCCTCGGCAGTGTCTTCTATTTTTGGCGGGCTGCTTACCAAGGTTGGAGTGTATGCGCTTATCAGGGTATTCACGCTTATTTTTGAAGTTGATGCACTCCTTGAAAACGTGCTTTTAGCGATCGCTGTCCTCACGCTTTTTTCAGGAGCAATTGGAGCTATCGTGCAAAACAACATTAGGAAAGTATTCTCTTACCTGGTAATCTGCCACATTGGGTATATGATCGCGGGTCTTGGCATGATGACCAAGGTCGCACTTACAGGAGCCATTTTTTACCTCATCCATGATATCATCGTAAAGACGAACCTCTTCATGGTGAGCGGGGTGATCTATAAGATCAAAGCCACACATTCCATGAGGAAGCTGGGAGATTTTTACGCGAACTATCCAAAAATGAGTTTGTTGTTCGCGATCCCGCTGTTCTCCCTGGTGGGAATTCCACCGCTTTCGGGATTCTGGCCAAAGCTATCGCTTATTGGCGCCGGTTGGGCAACAGAGAACTATTTGCTCATTGGGGCGATTATATTTGCGAGTTTTATTACCCTGGTGGTGATCGTGAAATTGTGGGGCGAGGTCTTCTGGAAAACCGGAAAAGAAGTTCAAAAACCCCGGAATTTTCCGTATTTTCAGAAATTATCGGGTATTAAAAAGACCCAGATGATCGCGCCTATCATCTTTTTGTCCATTATATCGCTTTACATAGGCTTTGGCGCCGAAAATATTCAAAGGCTGGCCTCCAGGATCGCCTTTGAACTTATGGACAATCAGGAGTATATAAATGCTGTGTTGCAGAGATAGAAATTAACAGAAGATGAAAAACAGATTTTTAGCAAACCTATTGCTCACTTTCGTCTGGGTAGCTCTTACCGGGAATTTTGTTTTTGCCAATGTGATTTTCGGTTTTTTCCTGAGTTATCTCATTCTGCTCGTGATCACACGCGGCAGTGGCCGGGCGCGCTATTTCAGAATGGTGCCCAAGGTGATCTCTTTCTTTTTCTTTTTTCTGAAGGAGCTTGTAAAAGCAAACCTGCAGGTAGCATGGGAAATGGGAACGCCAAAGTTCTTTATGACCCCGGGAATTGTGGGAGTGCCGCTTGACATAAGATCTGACAGCGAGATAACCATGCTGGCCAACCTTATTACGCTCACGCCGGGTACGCTGAGCCTGGATGTTTCTGAAGACAAGAAGATCCTCTACGTCTTTTCCATGTACATTACCAACAGGGAAGACTTTATCAAGAGTATCAAAGACGGATTTGAAAAACGAATTAAGGAACTCTATTCATGACATTGAACGACTTTTTATATTACGTCATCCTGCCGATACTGTCGCTTTCCATACTGATGGTGTTTTTCCGCTTTTTTAAGGGGCCAACCATCTCAGACAGGGTGGTGGCGGTTGACCTGCTGGTGACCATCGGGATCGGGGTAATAGCCGTATACAGCATTATGGCTCATCAACACACCTTTCTTGATATCGCGCTTATACTTGCATTGATTGGGTTTCTTGCGACGGTGGCATATTCTTTCTATATCCAAAAAAGAAGAAAAAAATGAACGAAATAATCGTTGGTATATTGGCATCTTTGGGCAGCCTGTTCATCCTTTTGGCTGCAGTCGGGATCCTGCGAATGCCCGATACCTACCTTAGAATGGCTGTGACCACAAAGGCAGCGACTTTAGGAATAGGTCTTATTCTTATCGCTGCAGCGGTACATTTCTGGGATTTCTCGACCACTACCAGGGTCATCGCGATCATTATTTTCATCCTGCTCACCGCACCTGTGGGAGCACATTTAATAGGAAAAGCATCTTATATTACCGGGAATAAACTTTGGGAAAAGTCGGTTATGGATGATCTAAAGGGTAAATACCGAAAAACCGGAAGAACCATCAGCGCGCCCAGGAACCTGGATCTGGAAGAGGATGATGATGAAGAGTGGGAAGAAGACCAGTCTAATCTTCCACCTTATTCTTAGGATCTCGGTCTAATTTCCTGTTGATATAATCGTCCAGGGCTCCAAAAATGACATTTACAAAGATGATCATGACGGTAAGCACGGCAAGTTCTTTGTAGAAGCCCATGGCAGCCAAACAACCTGCACTGGCACTGCACCAAATGGTCGCCGCGGTAGTAAGACCCCGCACTGTGGTGCCTTTATGGAGGATCACCCCGGCACCAATAAAACCTATCCCTGTCACCACCTGTCCCAGTACACGAGTAACATCAACTCCCGCCTCATTGCGAAACTGGAAGGAGATCACCACGAAGACCGCGGCGCCAAGGGCTACTAAGGCATTTGTCTTAAGACCGGCGTTCTTGTTGCGAATTTCGCGTTCTATCCCGATTAAAACCCCGGAAAGTAATGCGGCACCCACG
Source organism: Salinimicrobium sp. (assembly GCA_049687495.1). Classification (GTDB taxonomy): domain Bacteria; phylum Bacteroidota; class Bacteroidia; order Flavobacteriales; family Flavobacteriaceae; genus Salinimicrobium. The sequence continues at coordinate 43,285 of JBAVJB010000068.1, read as the reverse complement.
CGCAGGAAAAAATCCCATAAATCCATACTTCTAAAATTATAACTTTACGTGCTATGAAAAGGCTTCCATTAAATGTAATGAAAAGGCTACAGTTGAGAAAACAACAAAACGCCTTTCGTCAAACGGGTTCCAAAAATGCCATTTTTGACTTCTCTTCAAATGACTACCTGGGCTTTTCAAGGAACGAAAAGATCTTTGAGCGCAGTAAAGAGGTCATTGAGCAGAAGCAGCTGTTCCTCAACGGTGCCACCGGCTCCCGCCTGCTATCGGGGAATCATGAACTTTATGCCCCTGCGGAAGAAAAAATAGCCGCTTTTCATCAAACCGAAGCTGCCCTCATCTTTAACTCAGGTTATGATGCCAACCTCGGCCTCTTCGGAAGTGTGCCGCAGCGGGGAGACCTGATTTTTTACGATGAACTGGTGCACGCTTCGATCAGGGACGGGATCAGTATTAGCCACGCTAAGGCTTACAAGTACAGGCATAATGATCTGAAGGATCTTGAGCAGAAGATTCGCCGTTTTGCTGAAAACTCTGAAAATGCAGATGTTTATGTGGTCACCGAAGCCGTTTTTTCCATGGATGGTGACACGCCCGATCTTGTGGCGCTTATAGACCTCTCAAAAAAGCTGAATTTCTTCCTTATTTTAGACGAGGCACATTCCCTGGGAGTACTTGGTGAAAACGGAAAGGGAGCTTTTGAAAATTCAGGTCTCAAAAATGACATTTTTGCAAGGCTTTTCACCTTTGGAAAAGCTTTGGGGGCGCACGGTGCGGCAGTTGTTGGCTCTGTAGAGCTGAAAGATTACCTGGTGAACTTCGCCCGCAGCTTTATCTACACCACCGCTTTGCCGCCGCACTCGGTAGCTACCATTGCTGCAGCCTACGAATACCTGGAGGAAGAAGCAGCTTCGGAAGTGGAAGAATTAAAACAGAATATCTCCTTTTTTAAAGAAAAGCTTCAGGAGTTAGAACTCAGTAAAAGGTTCATTCCGAGTAATTCTGCAATTCAATGTTGTATCATTCCGGGGAATGAACAGGTAAAACAGCTTTCCGCAGTGCTTCAAAAGAATGGATTCGACGTCAAGCCTATTCTGTCGCCCACTGTTGCTGCCGGGAAGGAAAGGTTAAGGTTTTGCTTACACAGCTTCAATACTCGTTCAGAAATTCAAAGCGCCTTATCTTTGCTCTCTGCGAATCTTTGAAAACACAACATGAATAAATATTTTATCACCGGCATTGGCACCGAGGTGGGCAAGACCATTGCTGCTGCCATAGTTACCCAGGCGCTTGAAGCCGATTACTGGAAACCTATACAGGCAGGCGATCTTGATGCTTCCGATACGCACAAGGTCCAAAATCTGGTGGCTAACGAAAAGACCGTTTTTCACCAGAACAGCTTTGCGCTTAAAACGCCCATGAGTCCACATGCCGCGGCAGACATAGACGGAGTGAAGATTTCTTCGGAAGAGATCAGGGAGCCAAAGACAAAAAACAATCTGGTGATCGAAGGTGCGGGCGGACTGTTGGTGCCCATCAGCCATAGCGAAACCATCGCCGATCTTATCAAGCCTGCCCATAAGGTGATCCTGGTTTCCCGGCATTACCTTGGAAGCATCAATCATACTTTGCTCAGCATTGAAGCGCTGAAGGCGCGGGGCCTGAATTGTTTCGGAATCATTTTTAACGGCGAGGAGCATAGGTCTACCGAAGAGGTGATCCTTGAAATGTCCGGGGTCAAATTTCTCGGAAGAATAGATGAGGAGCCTTATTTTGACCGGGCCGTGGTGAAAGAATACGCTGAAGCCTTTCGCAGTAAACTTCAATAAAAGCATCAAAAAATGACACTTTCAGAAAGAGATAAAAAACACCTTTGGCACCCGCTCACGCAGCACAAGACTTCGCCTGCTGCACTCCCGATAATCAAGGCAAAAGGAGCACTGCTTTACGACGAGCAGGGGCAGGAGTACATTGACGGCATCTCAAGCTGGTATACGGCGGTTTACGGGCATTGCAACGAAAAGATCACTTTTAAGGTCGCTGAGCAGATGCAGCAGCTGGACCAGGTGGTGTTCAGCGGATTTACTCACGAACCGGCAGTAAAACTTTCTGAAGCACTTATCGGGATCTTGCCTTCGAATCAACAAAAACTTTTTTTTAATGATAACGGCTCCACCGCGACCGAAGTCGGGATCAAAATGGCGCTGCAGTACCACCACAATCGTGGCAGCAAAAGGCATGTGATGCTGGCTTTTGAGGAAGGTTTTCACGGAGATACTTTTGGTGCGATGTCGGTTTCGGGTCTTTCGGTCTATAACGGCGCCTTTAAAGAGCACTTTATTGAGGTGGTAAGAATTCCAGTTCCTACAGGTGAAAACAACGCCAAAGTTTTAGAGCAACTGCAACAGCTTATCAAACAGCACAGGATCGCCGGATTCATTTACGAGCCTCTGGTGCAGGGCGCAGCTGCGATGAAGATGCACGATGCCGAAGGTTTGAACGCCCTGCTCGCCGAATGTCAAAAGAACGATATTGTCCTGGTTGCCGATGAGGTGATGACCGGCTTTGGAAAGACCGGGAAGAATTTCGCTTCAGAATATCTTGAGGTGCAGCCGGATATCATCTGCCTGTCGAAAGCGCTTACCGCAGGTCTGTTGCCCATGGGCGTGACCTCCTGTAGTCAGAAAGTTTTCGATGCTTTTTACTCAAATGATCTTTCAAAAGGGCTTTTTCATGGGCATACCTATACCGCCAATCCGCCGGCTTGTGCAGCGGCACTTGCGGGAATTGAGCTGCTGACTTCCGCAGAAATGCAGGAGAATATTCAGCGGCAAGTAAATTCCCACAAGGCTTTTGGGGAGAAAATATCTTCACATCCAAAAGTGACAAATTTGAGGCAGCTTGGGGTGATCTTCGCCTTTGAGCTGAATGTGGAAATTGAACGTTACGGGAACATCAGGAACCAGCTTTTTCAGCATTTCCTGGAGCAGGGAATATACCTGCGGCCGCTGGGCAGCACGATCTATATTCTGGCGCCTTACATCACTACAGATGAGCAACTGCAGAAGATCTACGACAGTATCGAGCTGGCACTGGATAAATTTTAATTTACTGGTTTTCAGTAACTAATCCTGCTGTTTTGTATTTTAGTCTGTAAAAGGGCAAAAATATGATGCATCCTGATACAGAGTTGAGGTTCATAAATGACGAGCTGGGTTATGGCGTGGTGGCAACAAAGTTCATTCCCATGGGTACGATCACCTGGGTGCAGGATGAGCTCGATCAGGTATTGGAGCCGTCCCAGGTGGAAAGGATGCGTCCGGAAGTTCAAAAATTGGTCGACAAATATTCCTTCAGAAATAATCGTGGGGATCTTGTGCTCTGCTGGGACCTGGCGAAGTATGTAAACCACAGCTTCAACTCCAACTGCCTTTCTACGGCTTATGATTTTGAATTGGCCGTCAGGGATATTCAGCCGGGAGAGGAGCTGACCGATGATTACGGCTATCTCAATGTAAGCGAACCTTTCGTTCCCCGTGATGAAGGCACAGCTCGAAAAACGGTCTTTCCCGATGACCTGCTGCATTACCACCGCGAATGGGATGAGCAGCTGGCAAAGGCCTTTAACTCATTTGAGAAAATAGCACAGCCCCTGAAGCAACTGGTGGCACAGCAGCATTTACAGCGGCTGGAGGAGCTGCTGCAAAAGCAGATGCCTGTAGATTCGATCCTTAGCCTCTACTATCGCGAAAATCTTCAGGATTAGTGGGCAATCTGGGCCGCAGCCCTTATTTTTGCTGAAAAATTGCACTTTTTGAAAACTCCCGTTTCCATTGTTTCCATAGGTTCTGTCTCTCCGCTTGGCGCTTCAGCCGAAGAGATCTGGCAGTGCTATAAGAACAACAAACATTATTTTACCAAACACGATTTTGATGGGAATGAAGCCTTTGCAGCTTTTCTTCCGAAGCATATAAAGGAAGAACTGCAGGAGCTGAAGTCTTCCAGGCCTACTTATAAGCAGCTGGATAATTCGGTTTTGTACGCTCTCAAGGCTTCTAGAACTGCCGTGGAAAACGCCGGTTGGAAAAAAGCTGACGAAATAGGCATCAACATTGGCAGCAGCCGTGGCGCCACAGGCCTTTTTGAGCAGTATCATAAAGATTTTCTCTCCCGCGGAAAAGCGGAAACAATGGCTTCTCCTGCTACAACTTTGGGAAATATTTCTTCCTGGGTGGCGCAGGACCTGCAGAGCAGCGGCCCCGAAATTTCACATTCGGTGACCTGTTCTACGGCTTTACATTCGGTACTTAACGGCGTGGCCTGGCTCAATTCGGGCATGGCAGAAAAATTTCTCGCGGGCGGAAGCGAAGCGGCGCTTACTCCTTTCACCATTGCGCAGGTGCAGGCGATGAAGATTTCTGCACGTGAAGATCTGGATTTTCCATGCCAGGCGCTGAACCTTCAAAAAGGGCAAAATTCGATGATCCTTGGAGAGGGTGCAGCAGTAGTGGGTATGGAGGCAGGGAAAGCCAGAAACGCGCTGGCGTTGATCTCAGGAGTTGGTTACGCCACCGAGGAGCTAAAGCACGCGGTGTCTATTTCGGCAAACGGCTCGGCTTTTCAGAAGTCGATGAAGATGGCGCTGGGCGAAATGCCTTCCGAAGAAATTGATGCGATTGTAATGCATGCGCCGGGAACCATCAAAGGCGACCTTTCAGAAATCAATGCTATAAATGCCATTTTTGGGAACCGACTTCCGGCATTGACCACCAATAAGTGGAAGATAGGCCACAGTTTTGGAGCTTCGGGAACTTTGAGCATGGAACTGGCGATCCTTATGCTGCAACATCAGGAATTTATTGGAGTGCCGTTTTCTTCGGAAAGTATGGCTCCAAAAAGGCTGAAAAACATCCTGGTCAACGCTGTTGGTTTCGGTGGAAACGCGGTTTCGGTATTGCTAAGTCTTCCGCAGTAAAAGAAATTTAGCGCTACTCCCGGCAAAGCCCGGCTTTTTCTTTATTTTTGAACTTAAACTTTTTTTATGGCTACCAGACACGATTGGACAAAAGAGGAAATGTTAGAGATATATAACAAACCTTTTATGGAGCTGCTTTACGAGGCGGCGACGGTGCATAGACAGCATCATGATCCAAATACAGTGCAGGTCTCAACTCTTTTATCTATTAAGACGGGAGGTTGCTCTGAAGATTGCGGCTATTGCCCACAAGCGGCGAGATACCACACCGATATTGAGGGTAACGACCTGATGAGCGTAAACCAGGTGAAGGCGCAGGCACTAAGGGCAAAAGAAGCGGGTAGCTCGAGAGTTTGTATGGGTGCCGCATGGAGAAACGTGAAAGACGGTGAGGAATTTGACAACGTGCTGGAGATGGTGCGTACCATTAACAAGCTTGACATGGAAGTTTGCTGTACGCTTGGAATGATCACCGAAAATCAGGCGCAACGCCTTTCGGAAGCCGGGCTTTATGCATACAACCACAACCTGGATTCTTCGGAAGAATACTATAAAGAAGTGATCTCTACCCGCGGGTATGAAGATCGCTTGAAGACCATTGAAAACGTGCGCAAGACCAATGTTACGGTGTGTAGCGGCGGGATCATTGGCATGGGAGAATCTGCCGAAGACAGGGCCGGAATGCTTGTTTCGCTGTCCACGCTATTCCCGCAACCTGAATCTGTGCCTATCAACGCTCTTGTAGCCGTTGAAGGAACGCCGCTGGAAGATCAAAAACCTGTGGAGATCTGGGATATGGTGCGCATGATCGCTACCACCAGGATCATAATGCCTGAGACCCAGGTGAGGCTTTCTGCCGGAAGAACGCAGATGAGCCGTGAAGGCCAGGCGATGTGTTTCTTTGCAGGTGCTAACTCAATTTTTGCCGGAGATAAGTTATTGACCACGCCAAACCCCGATGTGAATGAGGACATGCAAATGTTCAAGGCGCTGGGGCTTAATCCGCAGAAACCGTTCGAGAAGAAGGCACAGCCGGAAAGCGTGGAAGCGCAGGATTCGAAGTTTCAGCCGCTGGGTGAGAAGCCAAGATGGACAAGACCGGGGCACAGCATTGAACGTAATCTTGCTGCCCAGGGAAAGAAGCCAAAGGTATAGTTAAACCGGAACGGGAAATGAAGAGCAGGGGAGATGAAAGAAGGACTGGACTTAGCTGAGATCCCAAGAGAAGAAAGACTTTCCAAAAAGGACTTTTTAGAGAGGTATGTAAAACCGCAGAAGCCTGTGGTGATCGAGCATCTCATTGAAGACTGGCCGGCCTACCACAACTGGAGCCTGGACTATATTCAGGAGAAGGCGGGGGAGAAGCTGGTACCGCTGTTCGACAACAGGCCCATTTCGTCAAAGTACAAGTTCAATGAACCTCATGAAAAGATGAAGATGAGGGACTATATTGAGCTGCTCAAGGCGGGACCTACCAACTACCGCATTTTTCTCTACCATCTTTTAAAGGAAGTGCCGTCTTTGCAGGAGGATTTTAAGTATCCCAAGATCGGCCTGAAGATCTTAAAGCAGATCCCAATGCTCTTTTTTGGGGGCGAAGGCTCTAAGGTGTTCATGCACTACGACATCGACTATGCCAATATCCTGCATTTTCATTTCCACGGAAGGAAACGCTGCATTATTTTTCCGCCTTCGGAAACTAAATATCTTTACAAAGTACCTCATGCCTTGATCGCAAGGGAAGATATTGACTTTTGGAACCCTGATCTTGAGAAATTCCCTGCGCTGAAGAACGCCAAAGGCATGTATACCGAACTAAAACACGGGGAGACGCTATATATGCCCGAAGGTTACTGGCATCAAATGACCTACCTTACAGCAGGCTTCTCCATGAGCCTAAGGGCAGCGCCCCGAAACCTCCCAAACCTTTCTAAAGCGCTCTATAACCTGTTCTTCATGCGGCATTTTGATAACTACATGCGCCGGTGGAAAGGCCAGAAGTGGATCGACTACAAAAATGAGCAGGCGGTAAAGAAAACGAACAGGAAAAATAAGATCTCCTAAAAATGACATTTTTGAGACCTGTTGAGGAAAAGCTTTTAACTATTCTTCGGAATTGATAAGATCTGAAGTGACCTCGAAGACGAGGTTTGCTTCGTAACCTTTTCTAAGCAGGTGGTCGCTCAGCTTTTTCCGAAGTTTATATTTGTCGGGTTCTTTGAGCAAGTTTAGCTTCTTTTCGGCCAGTTCACAGAGGGTTGAAAAATAGGTTTCTTCATCTATTTCTTCCATCGCCAGACGAATGATCGGGGCAGAGATATCTTTAAGCTTCAGCTCCTGTTTTATCCTTATTCGGCCCCATTTTTTAATGCGAAACTTTCCGCGTACAAAGCTGCGCGCAAACCGCTCCTCGTTAAGAAAACCTTCCTGCATAAGTTTGATGATGATCTGTTCCCGTGCCTCAGGGATCATGCGCATCTCGATGAGCTTGTCTTCCACCTCTTTTTGGGAACGGTCGCGATAGGCGCAAAACTGCATCAGCTTTAAAGTTGCTTCTTTGACTGTATAGGATTTTCCCCGGCTGTTGGCGTTCATGAGACAAATATAGGGAAGTGTCAAATTAGAAGTGCGAGGTTAGAAGTGGGAATTTAGAAGTGATAAATTAGATTGCTGGTTGCAACTTACCTGTGGCTCGTTTCGGCGGGAATCTAATCGCCCTAAATCCCTGGAAGGGGGCTTTTTAGAGCCTGACCTTGAACTTTAAATTAAACTTCAGGTATAAAAAAACGCCCCAAACGAGGCGTTAAGAATGAAATTTTAGAATAAGCTAAACAGCTTTTTTATTTAGTCTGCTTTCGGCAAGCTTATCAAGTTTATTATCTGCATTATATTCTTCATCAAGAGTTTTTTGAAGTTTGTCTGCGATCTTTTTGTGACCTAATTCTTTTGCATATCGCACTACAGTTCCATAACCTGCTATTTCGTAATGTTCAACACGTTGTGCTTCTGCTATTAGCCCGGCATCTCTAACCTCTTCTGTTGCATCTTCTTTCAAAAAATCCTCTGCTTCTTCAATAAGTCCTTTCATGGCCTTACAGGTTTCACCTCTAGGGTTAATGTCCAGTTCACTGCATATTTCTTCGAGACGGCTTTTATGTTCCCTGGTTTCTTCCAGGTGGTCTTCAAAAGCTTTCTTTAGTTTTTCATTATGGGCATTTTTGGCCATTTTTGGAAGTGCTTTGATGAGCTGACTCTCTGCACTATACAGGTCCTTTAGCTGATGTTCAAATAACTCATTTAGATCTTTCATCGGTTTCACATTTATGGTTAATAAAGCTGAAAATTAGATTCTAAGAGCATGCATCTCAGTTAAATAACTAATAAAAAATTGTTGGGATAATACTAATTATGATGTTGAAATAGGGGCATAAAAAAACGCCTCCCAATTGCTTGAAAGGCGTCTCTTAATTTTAATGAATGTCTTCCCCGTCTTTGTCGTGGAAATGATATTCAAGATACGTGTAAGCATCTCTTGGTACTATTTTTACCCAGCGTTTGTGGTCAAAATACCATTTGGCGCGTGGTGATGGAAAACCTTTTGTTAAAAAGGCTGCTATAAAAGGATGTGCACTTAAAGTGATCTTTTTATAGTCTTTCTTGATCAGTTTTTCAAGGTCGGTTGTGATCTTGTTTACCAAAACAATTGGGGCTTCAATTTCGTCTCCCTGTTTGTTGGGATTCTCTTCCCTTGTTTTGATATTCATTTCGGGCCGTACCCTTTGTCTCGTGATTTGTACAAGTCCAAATTTACTGGGGGGCAAAATCTTATGTTTTGCACGGTCATCGCTCATTTCATCACGTAAATGATCGTAGAGCGCCTTCCGGTTTTCGGCTTTGTTCATATCTATGAAATCAACTACAATGATCCCTCCCATATCGCGGAGGCGTAGTTGACGGGCAATTTCGGTAGCACTAATGAGGTTGACCTCAAGTGCCGTGTCTTCCTGGTTTTTGGATTTGTTGGAGCGGTTTCCGCTGTTCACGTCAACGACGTGCATAGCTTCGGTATGCTCTATTACCAGGTATGCCCCTTTGTGCATAGATACTGTGCGGCCGAAAGTAGTTTTAATTTGGCGTTCGATTCCGAATTTCTCGAAAATTGGAACATTGGAATCGTACAATTTCACAATGGATTCTTTTTTTGGAGCGATTTCGCTCACATAGTCTTTGATTTGTGTATAAAGCGTCTCATCATCTACACATATTGAAGTAAAGGTGTCGTTAAAAACATCTCTCAAGATTGAGGATGCGCGATTTAGTTCGCCTAAAACTTTGGAGGGATGAGGTGCTTTATGCAACTTTTTACACATTCCTGTCCAACGTCCCATTAAATTCTGCAGGTCGTTGTCCAGTTCTGCTACTTTTCTGCCTTCTGCTACGGTACGTACGATAATTCCAAAGCCTTTTGGTCTAATGCTCTTTACCAGTCGTTTGAGGCGGTCTTTTTCTTCCTTACTTTCTATTTTTTGAGAAACAGAAACCCGGTTTGAAAAAGGCACCAGTACGATATATCGGCCCGGCAGGGAAAGTTCTGAACTTATCCTGGGACCTTTGGTGGAGATTGGCTCTTTCACTACCTGTACCAGCAGCGATTGATTTGATTTTAAGACATCGGCAATGCTTCCGTCTTTATCAATATCTTTTTCGTTAGGAAAATCCTTTAAAGAATAATCCTTTAGTTTACCTGTGCTTACACGTTTTATGAACTTCAGCAAAGAAAGTACCTGTGGGCCAAGGTCATGATAGTGCAAGAATGCATCTTTCGTGTAGCCCACATTTACAAAGCCGGCATTTAATCCGGGGACAGCTTTTCTTACTTTGGCGAGAAATATATCGCCTACGGCAAAATTGCTGTCGTCTTCTTCCTTGTTGAGTTCTATTAGTTTTCCATCTTTTAATAAGGCAAAATCTACAGCAGAGGAACCGGTTCGAATAATTAACTCTTTGTTCACTCTAATCGATTTTTATTCCGAAGTACTTCAGAATGGATTAAACAATAAAATTCACAGGGTTTTTAATCCTATAGAGGTCAAAAAGACCTCGATTTCAAAGAACGGTGTTAAACAAAAAAAGTAGTATGAAAACTACTTTTTCTTGTGACGGTTAGCTCTTCTTCTTTTCTTACGCTTGTGCGTAGCTACCTTATGTCTTTTTCTTTTTTTACCACTTGGCATAGTGTGACTTTTTAATTAGTAATTTATTTGGTTCTGCCCTCGGGCAGGAAGTTTTACTTTACTTCAACATTGGTCTTTACACCTTCAACAAAAACTTTTGCAGGTTTAAAAGCCGGGATGTTGTGCGCAGGGATCTTAATAGTTGTGTTCTTAGAAATATTCCTTCCGGTTTTTTCTGCTCTTGTTTTAATGATAAAGCTTCCAAATCCTCTAAGGTAAACATTATCGCCAGCCTCTAGTGAAGTTTTTACCTCTTCCATAAAGGTTTCCACAGTAGCCTGTACATCTCCTTTTTCCATTCCTAACTTCTCGGAGATCTTCGCTACGATATCTGCTTTCGTCATTGTCGTATAATTTATTAAATTGGGGTTTGTAAATTTTCGAGGGGCAAATATAAGAATTATATCTGCAACTTTTCAATCCTAATCCATTAAATAGTAAGAGAATAAAGAATTATCATTGCACCAAAGAAAATGCTTTGATGAATTTTGGCAAGAGACTGATATTTTGGTATTTAGAAAATAAGCGGCAATTGCCGTGGAGAGCGACAAAAGACCCATATCAGATCTGGTTGAGTGAAATTATTCTTCAGCAAACCAGGGTCGAGCAGGGAAAACCTTACTATTTCAAATTTTTAGAGACCTTTCCCGATGTGTTTTCCCTCGCAAATGCTTCAGAAGAAGAGGTGCTAAAATTATGGCAGGGACTGGGATACTATTCCCGCGCCAGAAACCTGCACCACACTGCCCGACATATTGCTTTTGAACGAAACGGAAAATTTCCTGATAACTATAAGGAGCTGCTTAAACTAAAAGGAGTGGGTGATTACACGGCCAGCGCCATTGCTTCAACTTGCTACGATGAACCTGCGGCCGCCGTTGATGGGAATGTTTTTAGAATGCTCTCCCGCATCTTCGGAATTGATACTCCCACAAATACTTCCGCAGGAATAAAGGAATTCAAGGCGCTTGCCCAGGAATTGATCGACCTTGAAGATCCCGCAGCCTTTAACCAGGCGACCATTGAGTTTGGATCTGAGCAGTGTAAGCCAAGGCAGCCGCTTTGTTCTTCCTGTATCTTTTCTGAAAAATGTGTTGCCTTAAAGGAAAACCGGGTGCACGAATTGCCGGTAAAGTTGAAGAAGCTGAAGATCAAAAAAAGGCATTTTAACTATCTGGTCTTGCTTTCCGAAGAGAAGAAGACCCTATTGCAGCAACGCCGCGGGAAAGGAATATGGGAAGGCCTGTATGAATTTCCTCTTGTGGAAACCCCGGCCGAAGTATCTGCAGAAAATCTCCTGGAAGAGGAAGAATTTCAGAACTATTCTGTTTCGGCCAAAGATGTGGTCCTATATAATGAGTCGCCAATTGTTCATAAACTAACCCATCAGCATATCTACACCAAGTTCTGGATAGTGGATTGTGAACAGCTGCCTCAAAAAGGGGTTTCTTACGCCGAAATAAATAAATATCCGGTGCCGGTTTTAATCGGAAATTTTATTGATACCTTTGATTTTTAAGATTTTTGGGAACCAGAAACTTCCGAAGAGAGAAATTTGAACCTCAAAAACCTTAAAAGAACATTTTTTGCTTATTTTAGAATCTCAAACATAAAACAAAGACAATGACCGGAACTTTAAACAAGGTAATGCTGATAGGCCATACGGGAGATGATGTGAAAATGCACTATTTCGAAGGCGGCGGATCTGTAGGTCGTTTTCCTTTGGCTACAAACGAGGTTTATACCAATAAAACCACCGGCCAGCGCGTAGAAAATACAGAGTGGCACAATGTGGTGGTGAGAAATAAAGCTGCCGAGATCTGTGAGAAGTACCTTAAAAAAGGAGATAAGGTTTATGTGGAAGGAAGGATCAAGACCAGGAAATGGACAGATGAAAAAGGAAATGAGCGCTACTCTACAGAGATACAGTGCACAGATTTCACATTTTTGACACCTAAAGAAGGTGGTGCATCTGGAGAAGCTTCGGGAGGTAATCAACAATACCGTCAACCCGGGCAGCAACAAAGCTCTAAACCTACTCATCAATCGCCTGCTATAGGCGAAGAGGACGAGGACGATCTACCGTTCTAAGTTTAATCAAAAACTAAACATTTGGATCCCGATCCTGCCAGTTTTTCATTATTTTTTGTTGCATCTGAAGATCTTTCGCTGCTGTTTGGAATAGTTGCGGCAGGACTTTTATTGATAGGTTCGGCCCTTATCTCGGGAGCAGAAGTGGCTTTGTTCTCACTCACCCCGGCCGATTTTCATCCTGAAGAATCAAAGCGCAGTGTCAAGGAACAGATCGTGATCAACCTTCTTGACAAACCCAAGAAGCTGCTGGCTACCATTCTGGTTGCCAATAATATGATCAACATCGCGATCATCCTGCTTTTTGACAGCCTTACCGACCGCATATTTGCCGGTATCAACACCATTCTCTGGGGAATAGACCTGCAATTCTTTCTGGAAGTCGTGGTGGTGACCTTTCTTATTTTGCTTTTCGGGGAGATCCTGCCAAAGGTGTATGCCAGCCGAAACAAGATCTTTTTTTCGCATTTTATGGCCTATCCTCTTAACGTGCTTGACCGCGTGTTCTCTCCATTGAGTGTGCCTATGAGGCATATGACGCTGTTCATTCATGAACGCCTGGGGAATCAAAAAGCCGGCTTAAGTGTTGACCAGCTGTCACAGGCGCTGGAGTTGACAAGTCAGCACGATACAACTAAGGAAGAACAAAAGATCCTGAAGGGGATCGTTTCCTTTGGAAATACAGATACCAAGCAGGTCATGCGTCCAAGGATGGATATTTTTGCCCTTAATGAGGAAGATCCTTATGAGAAGATCATCCCGGTGATCATCGAGAACGGGTATTCACGTATTCCTGTGTACAGGGACAGCATAGACAATGTAACCGGCATCTTATATGTAAAGGACCTGCTGCCTTACCTGGAGGAAATAGATTACGACTGGAAGACCCTTTTGCGGGAACCTTACTTTGTTCCGGAGAACAAAAAACTGGACGACCTGCTCAACGATTTTAAAGACAAGAAGAATCACCTGGCCATCGTGGTAGATGAATATGGCGGCACGAGCGGGCTTATTTCTCTTGAAGATATTATCGAAGAAATTGTGGGAGACATCAGCGATGAATTTGACGATGAAGACCTCGTGTTCTCCAAACTGGATGAAAACAATTACGTTTTTGAAGGCAAAACGCCATTAAAAGATGTCTACAGGGTCATTAAACTGGAAAATCCCGGCATGTTCGAGGAGAACAAAGGCGAGGCCGAAACCTTGGCAGGCTTCCTGTTGGAAATCTCGGGTAGTTTTCCAAAAAAGGGAGATGTGATCCTTTTTGATCGCTACAGTTTTAAGGTGGAAGTCATTGACCATAAAAGGATCAAGCAGATAAAACTAAGCATTGTAGGGGTATGAAAAATGGGATTTTTTTGATGTTTTTCATGCTGCTGCTCACCTCCTGCGGGGAGGAAACACAGCCTAAACCAAAAGCATATCTTTCGTTGGAATATCCCGCGGCAGAATATGAGCAGCTGGGGCGGGATTGTCCTTATACTTTCGAAAAAAATACCCGTGCGGTTGCCAAACATCCTCCGGGAGTGCAGGACTGTTGGCTCAACCTGGAGTATGAACTGCAGAATGGGACGATCTTCATAACCTACCAGCCGGTTCATAACAACCTGGATTCTCTGCTCACCGATGCTCAAAAACTGCCTTTGCAGCACACTATTAAAGCCGATGCTATAGAGGGTGACATTTACACCAACCCTTATCATAAGACCTACGGAATGTTTTACGAAATTGAAGGGAACGCTGCTTCACAGGCACAGTTCTATTTGACTGACAGTACCGATCATTTTCTCACCGGTTCGGTCTATTTTAACGCTCAACCCAATTTTGATTCCATTCTTCCGGCTGCAGCCTATCTTAAAAAGGACATCCGGCACCTGATGGAGACGGTGCGCTGGAAAGATAAAAAGTAAAACACACGGTAAACTTGCGGGAAATTTCGATTTTTGCGGCCAAATTTGATTAAATGCCTATAAAAAATCTGAAGTGGATCTATCTCTGCCTGCTGGCCCTGGTGTGGGGGAGTTCTTTTATTCTTATTAAGAAAGGCCTGGTGGGGCTAAGTGCCCTGCAGGTAGGTTCTCTAAGGATCGTATTTGCTGCAATGTTCCTGTTGATCGTAGGCTTGAAAAGCCTTAAAAAGATCAAAGGCAAACAGTGGAAGTGGATCGCTTTCTCAGGTTTCTTCGGAACCTTCTTTCCTGCATATCTCTTCTCTTTTGCCGAGACTGAGATCGACAGCGCAATTGTTTCCATTTTGAATTCTACTACCCCTTTGCTTTCGATGCTGTTGGGGGTCTTCATTTTTAAAGCCGCCTTTGTGCGCAACAAGTTCATAGGCGTTATTGTGGGGCTTGCGGGAACCACCGCCTTGATCTTAAGCGGTGCAGCTGTTAACCCAGAACAAAATTACTGGTATTCTTTGTTGGTAATTCTTGCCTCGCTCTTCTACGGATTAAATGCGAACGTGATCAAAACCTATCTCTCCGGAATACCCGCTCTGGCAATAACCACGGGCAACTTTATGGTCATCGCTGTGCCGGCTCTGGCAGTGCTTTTTTCAACAGGATTTTTTTCAACTGAAGTAATTTCTTCACCACAGGTGCAGCTATCCTTAATATACATTGGCATTCTCGGGGTTATAGGAACAGGAGTCGCCCTGATCATTTTTAACAAGTTGATACAGATATCAGACCCGGTTTTTTCAACTTCGGTGACTTATTTGATCCCGATCGTCGCCCTGGGATGGGGAATTTTAGATGGGGAAGATTTCACGCTGTTCCAGCTGTTTTCGGGCCTTCTTATCCTGTTAGGAGTGGTGATCGTGAACCGTAAAAGGAAAATAGGTTAATTTTTTTGGAGCGTTTTTAACTTTTTATTAACTTCACGTAACCATTCGAATCCCTAATTGTGCGTATCATGAAAAAGAGAATGTTTTACGGATTTACGCTATTTGTTTTCCTTTTTTTGTTGGTGGCCTGGCAATTTGCAGCCGCCGAACTAGCTGAGCTTCAGGCTCAACCAAAATCCCCCGTAGAAGAAAAGGAGTCGGAGCTGGCAATTCTGTAGCTGGCTTGCTGCGTCAAAATGCCCAGGAAATACTGTTGTGGTTTTCTTAAAACTGCAGCAGAGAATTGTCCTGCCTAGAAGCCAGGTGTCAAAAATGACATTTTACGAAATAAAAAAACCGGCCCTTAAGCCGGTTTTTATTTTGAAGGAAAGATCTCTATTGAAAATCTTCGTCACTCACGCCTTCGTTGATCTTAACATCGGTAACATTAAGGTCGATGGTCATTTGAGGAAGTTCCTGGTGGATCGAGTGAGGGATCATAACTCCTTTTACTTCAGAATAATCTCCGTATGTAAGAGGGATCCTCATGGTTTGTGGAGCCTGGCCGGCGATCTTCACCTGCTTAACCTTTAAACCTGTTTCTGTGCTGTAGTAATTAAAGGTGCTTTCGTCCATTTTAACTGCATAAGCATCTTCACCGTTTACGCTTTCTATCCCCTCTAAAGTGGCATTTTCAGCGGTTAGTTCAGGGAAAGGAGTAGATTCAGCTTTAGCGGCTGCTATTTGTTCTTCGGTATATGGGATTTTCTGTCCCCGGGCCATAGTGTATCCTTCGGTACCGTTGAAAACCTGCTTCTGCATTACGGCACCGCCTACAGAGACAATGTTTGCAGACATTCCCTCACGGGTAGCAATTGCTTTCAAGTTCATGGTCATTCCCTGAACCTGTCCTTCAGCAATAAAAAGAAGGGATTCTACATTCTCTACGGCATCTTTCCCGCCAATAGCCTCTATGTACTTAGCGAACACTTTTTGAGCAGTCATGTCGCCTGCTACCTTCTTGTTGAATTCCGGTTTTTCAACAGGATTTGCATCTTTGTCGAAATACTTTACAGGAATATTTTTCCCGTTATAGGTTAGTTTCTCAAGGTCTTCGGCTACTTCGCTGCCTTTACCTACAACCACGATACGTGCTTTGTCAACAAGGAAGTACTTTTGTGCTACTCGCTGAATGTCTTCCGCAGTAACAGCATTGATCTTTTTCAGGTAAGTCTGGTAGAAATCCTGAGGAAGTTTGTCTGTTTCAATGTTCAAAGCATACTGTGCGATGGTAGAAGGACGCTCCAGTGCAAGTACGAAGTCTCCCGTGTATTTTGCTTTGGCATTTGCTAGCTCCTCATTAGAAACTTTTGTGTTGCGTATCCTGTGCAATTCATCAAGGAAAGCAATTACGGCAGAGTCGGTAACTGCGTTTCTAACGCTGGCGCTGGCCACAAATCTCGCGATGTATTTGTCATCACCAGTACTGGAATAGGCGCCGTAAGTGTAGCCTTTATCTTCTCTCAAGTTAAGGAAAAGACGGGCTTCTCCACCGCCGCCAAGGATCTTGTTAGCGATCAAAGCAGGGAAATAATCTTCGTCTGCTTTTTTAAGGTTGATGGTGTTGGTCACCTGCACCTCGCTTTGTACAGCGTTAGGGAAATCGATGAAGTCGATCTGGGTTTGCGCAACATTGTCAACTTTAGGCATGTTAACGGCAGGCAGATCTTTCTTCTTCCAATCGCTAAAGTACTTTTTCACAAGGTCTTTAACTTCGGAAGTTTTTACGTCTCCAACCACTACCAGGTAAGCGTTCTGCGGTACGAAGTACTTTTGGTAATAGTTTTTTACATCCTGAAGTGTAAGCCCGCTAACGGTTTCTTCAGTAGCAAATTCACCATAAGGATGGTTCATTCCGTAGCTAAGCGCCCGGCTTAATTTTCCTGCATTTGCAGAAACATTCTTTTCTGAAGACTTGATTCCTTCGACAGTTCTTTGTTGCTCCTTATCAAATTCTTCCTGCGTAAAGTTAGGATTTAGAGCTCCTTTAGACATAAGTTCCAAAATCCTTGGAAAGTACTTTGACAAAGTGTTTGCAGATGCTCCCGAAGAGAAGAAGTTCACATTTGCTCCAAGGTAATCTACCTCTTCATTGAACTTGTCTTTTGGGATGTCTTTTGTACCCTCGCCTAACATAGAACCCATAAGGCTCGATAGTCCTACCTTGTTACCTTCGGCATGAGGAGGATTGTCCATGGTTAGGGTCATATTGACGCGTGGAAGTTTATGGTTCTCAACAACCAGAACTTTAAGCCCGTTCTTAAGGGTAAAAGTTTCGGGTTTTCCAATGTTGATCTCCGGCGCTGGCCCCGGTTCGGGCATTTGGCTGCGATCTATTTGAGCCTGAATTCCCGTTGCACAAAGGAAAAAGACTGCTAATGCTATAAATTTATTCTTCATTTCGTTTATTTTTTACTGTTCAGAATCTTCTTTCTTTGGCAGGTAATCCAATACAAGCCTTTGATCCTTGTTGAGGTATTTGTTTGCCACGCGTTTGATGTCTTCACGGGTGATGCTTCGGTAGATGTCGATCTCGTCATTGATGAGGTTCGTGTCACCGTAAAGCGTATGGTAAGTGGCAAGAGAGTTTGCAATTCCTGCAATTGTGCTGTTTGAGTTCACAAATCGATTCTCAAACTTGTTCTGAAGCTTTTCAAATTCTCTCTGGCTAATAAGGTCTGTCTTCAATTTCTGGATCTCTTCATCGATTTCTGAAGTAAGCGTATCAAGAGCTGTTTCTCCCAAAGGCATACCGTAGATGATGTATTCTCCATAATCTTCCTGGCTAAGGTTAAAAGCACCTACCTGCAGGGCTTGTTTTTGCTGGTCAACCAGCTTCTTGTAAAGTCTTGAAGATTTTCCGTCAGAAAGAATAGAAGAGATCATGTCCAGAACATAAGCGTCTCTGTCTTTCATTGAAGGAGTCCTGTAGGCCAAAACAACAGCCGGGATTTGAATGTTGGCGTCATAGGCCGTATCCTCGATCTCCTGCGTGATAGGCTCTTCTTTAGGGAAGTTCCTGGTCACCTCTTTTCCGGCAGGAATAGGACCAAAATAGTCTGCTATCATTTTCTTGGTGTCTTCAATGTTAATATCACCGGCAACTACAAGAGTAGCATTGTTAGGAGAGTAGTACTCCTTGAAGAACTGCTGGAATTCTGAAAGCTCACTTGCATCAAGATCTTCCATGTAGCCAATGTTTGGATCTTTATAAGGGTGCTTCTGGAAAAGATTTGCAGAAACCTCATCAACCAAATGGCCGTAAGGACTGTTATCTACTCTAAGTCTTCTTTCTTCCTTTACAACTTCATTTTGAGTGTCTACCCCGCCCTGTTTGATGATAGGGTGCATCATTCTTTCAGATTCCATCCAAAGACCCAGTTCAAGGTTATTCGAAGGGAAGATCTCGTAGTAGTAGGTCCTGTCATTAGAAGTATTCGCGTTGTTCGAACCTCCGTTGGCAGTAACGATCTTGAACCAGTCCCCCTTAGGAATGTTTTCTGTTCCTTCAAAAAGTAAGTGTTCAAAGAAGTGGGCAAATCCTGTTTTGCCGTTAATGCGGTCTTTTCCGCCAACATGGTACATCACCGAGGTAGTGACTACAGGGGCCGAGTTATCCTGGTGCAGGATGACGTCAAGGCCATTATCCAGCTCATACTGGGTAAATTCAACCTCTTGTGCTATCCCGGTAATGCTTAACAGGAGAGCACAGGCTGTTAATCTGAAACTCTTGGTCATTTGTATGATTTTTTAATTAAGGTACTGTAATAGGTATGGAAAGATACCTAAATGTTACAAAAAAGTGAAATATATTAAGGATCAAAGATTTCGGCTTTGACAATTAACACGCTGTTAAGGCTGATTTCCTAATATTTTTTGGAAATTTATAGAAACGCCTAAACACCAGACTCATGAAAAAATCATCGGTACCATTGATGTATGGAATTTTTATAGCCGTAGGACTCATTGCGTACTTCCTTATATTGGCGCTTTTAGATTTGGTCAAATATCCCGCCTACAGTGTTTTTAATATTGTGATCACGGGTGTGGGAATGTTCCTGGCCATTAAGAAATACCGAAAGCAAAAAGGAGCCAAGTTCAAGTACCAAAAGGGTTTTGTGGCCGGTCTTTCCACCGGTATCATTGCCACGGTTATTTTTACCGGATTTTTCGCAATCTATTCCAGTGAGCTCAATCCCGATTTTTCCAATGAATTGGTGACCATGTGGGATTCTGACTGGTTTGTGAATCTTGGCCTGCTCGTCTTCACCGTCGCTTTAATGGGTTTTGCCACCTCTTTTGTGTTGGCCCTCAGTTTTATGCAGCTGCTTAAAGACAGCTGGAACACCCTTGAAGGAAAAAAGCACACCTACTAAAACAAAGCTTTGCAAATTAATTAATTAGGAGTATATTTGCACCCGCCTAAGAAAATTGGGCATTCAAATTAAACCCTTAATTAAAGACGCTATGTACGCAATTGTAGAGATAGCAGGGCAGCAATTTAAAGTTGCAAAAGACCAGAAAGTGTTCGTTCACCGTTTGGCAGGAGAAGAAGGAGACAAGATCTCTTTTGACAAAGTTCTTCTAACAGGTGACGGTAAAGACATCACTTTGGGCGCCCCAGCTATAGAAGGAGCTTCTGTTGATGCTACCATCACCAGGCACCTAAAAGGAGACAAAGTAATTGTTTTCAAAAAGAAAAGAAGAAAAGGTTACCGTGTTAAGAATGGTCACCGCCAGGCGCTTACTGAAATTTCTATCTCAGGAATTTCTCTTTCAGGTGCTAAAAAATCAACTTCGGCTAAGAAAGAAGAACCAAAAGCTTCAACTGAAGATAACAAGGATCTTTCTTCACATACAGTTGCCGAACTAAAGGAAATGGCTAAAGAAAGAGGTCTTGAAGGATACTCTTCTATGAAAAAAGCCGAACTAATAGCTGCTTTAAGCTAATCGTTTAACAGTAAAAAGGAAATAAAATGGCTCACAAGAAAGGTGTAGGTAGTTCCAAGAACGGTAGAGAATCAGAATCGAAACGCTTAGGTGTGAAGATCTTTGGAGGACAAGCTGCCATCGCAGGGAACATCATCGTTAGACAAAGAGGTACTGCTCACAATCCAGGAGAGAATGTGTACGCAGGAAAAGACCATACTTTACATGCCAAAGTTGACGGTATCGTAAAATTCACTAAAAAGAAAGACAACAAATCTTACGTTTCTATCGAACCGTTCGAAGCTTAGTCTCTTCTTTATTAGATAAATAAGAAACCCCTTCTGGAAACAGAAGGGGTTTTTTTGTATTTTTAAGGGAGATGTTAAAAACCTACGGAAGATGGAATATATCACCATTCATACCACGACCGACAAAGCTGAAATCTCCTCCCTAAAAGCCCTTTTTGAGGGTAAAGGAATTCACTACCGCATAGTAGAAGAAGATCGAAAGGCAATGGCTGAAAGAGACCAGCCGGAACAAAGGCTGCAGGTTAGAGAAGAAGACCGGGAGAAGGCAAGAAAGCTGCTGCACGAGTCCGGTTATTTGAAGATAGGGCATCCTTATGAAGAAAATCAGCGCAAGGCGCCTATGAAGCGCTGGATGTTCCTTTTCCTGGCTGCTTTAGTGCTGCTTATCGTGATCCTGCTCGTCGCCTGGTTTATGAACCCTGATCTGCATTAAAAAAAATCCCCTCCAAAAATGTCATTTTTGAAGAGGATTAAAAATATTTCTAACGTCTAACGTCTAACGTCTAGTATCTGTAGTATTCCGGTTTGAACGGGCCTTCAACAGTTACTCCTATGTAGTCGGCTTGTTCTTTTGAAAGCTCAGTCAATTCCACCCCGATCTTTTCAAGGTGTAGCGCTGCTACTTTTTCGTCTAAATGCTTTGGAAGCATATAAACTTTGTTCTCGTACTCGCCATTATTGTTCCAAAGCTCCATTTGTGCAAGCGTTTGGTTGGTGAAGGAGTTACTCATCACAAAGCTTGGGTGTCCTGTAGCACAACCAAGGTTTACAAGACGACCTTCGGCAAGTAGAATGATATCTTTCCCGTCAATAGTATATTTATCAACCTGAGGCTTGATCTCAACTTTAGAATTTCCGAAGTTCTCGTTCAACCAGCTCACCTGGATCTCGTTATCGAAGTGCCCTATGTTACAAACGATGGTTTTGTCTTTCATCGCCTTGAAATGCTCGGCTCTTACGATATCTTTATTTCCGGTAGTGGTGATCACGATATCTGCTTTTTCGACAACTGTTTCCAGTTTCTTCACTTCAAATCCGTCCATTGCAGCCTGTAGCGCACAAATAGGATCAATCTCGGTAATGGTAACGATCGCGCCTGCTCCTCTAAAAGAAGCAGCAGTTCCTTTTCCAACATCCCCGTAACCGCAAACTACAACGCGTTTTCCGGCAAGCATTACATCGGTCGCACGACGAATGGCGTCAACCGCACTTTCGCGACATCCAAATTTGTTATCGAACTTAGATTTGGTAACCGAGTCGTTCACGTTGATCGCAGGCATTGGCAAAGTACCATTTTTCATGCGCTCGTAAAGCCTGTGAACTCCTGTAGTGGTTTCTTCGGAAAGGCCTTTAATGCCTTCAGCAAGTTCAGGATATTTATCGAGTACCATATTGGTAAGGTCGCCCCCGTCATCAAGGATCATGTTAAGCGGCTTGCGCTCTTCTCCAAAGAATAAGGTTTGCTCGATACACCAGTCAAACTCTTCCGCAGTCATACCTTTCCAGGCATAAACAGGAACTCCTGCAGCAGCGATCGCAGCGGCAGCCTGGTCTTGAGTAGAGAAAATGTTACATGAGCTCCAGGTTACTTCAGCGCCTAAAGCAACTAAAGTCTCGATAAGCACAGCGGTTTGAATGGTCATGTGAAGACATCCTGCAATACGGGCGCCTTTTAGCGGCTGCTCGTCTCCAAATTCCTTACGTAGAGCCATAAGGCCCGGCATCTCAGCTTCGGCAAGTTCTATTTCTTTTCTTCCCCAGTCGGCCAGGGAAATATCTTTTACTTTATAGGCAGTATAAGGTACTGTTTTCGTTGACATATTATTATATTTGATTTAGCACTTTCAGAAGTGCAAAAATACGGAATATTTAAGAGTTTTTTATGCCCCTTTACAAAACAATAACAATTGATGACGATACTAAAGTCCTCATTTGGAAGATAGAAGAAAGCTTTGAAGAACTAAGTGAGGGTGTGGAGTTGACGCAGCATTGCAGGCAGAGGGTAGATGGCATGAAAAGCGATCTTCACCGGCGCGGATTCATGAGCGTGAGGCACCTCCTGGCAGCTATGAATTATACCGACTTTGACCTGTTCTATGATGACGAAGGGAAACCGCACCTCAAGGACGGTAAGTTCATTTCGATCACGCATTCTTTTGTTTTTTCTGCCATTATTGTGAGCAAGAGAAAGGTGGGGATTGACATTGAAAAGCAGCGAGATAAGATCCTCTTGATCGCCCCAAAATTTACTCCAATTGAAGAATACCGTACTCTTGCAAATGCTGAGGCGCTTGTGAGGAAGCTGACTATTGTTTGGGGCGCCAAGGAAGCAGTCTATAAACTCTTCGCCCGGCCAAAAGTGAGTTTTTTGCAGCATATCAATATTACCGACTTTGATTTTGACGATCAAAAGACCACAGGAAAAGTCCTTTTTCACGGGGAAACTTCCTGGTACAATTTCGCTTTTACCGAATTTGAAGGCTTTACCTGCGTTTATGCCCTGCCTCAAAATGAAGTGCAGGCATGAGGGTCAAAAATGACATTTTTGAGGCAGTAGCTGCAGGCAAAAAATTACTGGCGGTCCTGATCGACCCCGATAGGTTTGAACTGCGGAATGCTGCAGAATTTCTTCGGAAGATCCCATCTTGTACTACCCACCTCTTTATTGGCGGCAGCAGTGTAGAGGCCGGTAAAACCGAAGCCTGCGTAAAAGCCGTTAAAGCCGAAACTTCTTTGCCGGTCATACTTTTTCCCGGCGACCATTCACATATCACACCCGAAGCAGATGCGCTTTTGTTCCTAAGCCTTATCTCCGGAAGGAATCCGGAATATTTGATTGGGCAGCAGGTGAAATCCGTGCAAAAACTGCGGGAGAGCAAACTGGAAGTGATCCCGACGGGTTATATACTTGTTGACGGCGGAAATTTTTCGGCAGTGGAAAGAGTGAGTAACACCCGGCCTTTAGATCCAGGTGATCCTGAAATGATCGTGAACACGGCACTTGCGGGACAATATTCGGGAAAAAAACTCATCTACCTTGAAGCCGGAAGCGGTGCCAAAAATGCCATTTCTGAAGCTGTAGTTTCCGCAGTGAAAAATGCCATAGACATTCCTTTGATCGTTGGTGGCGGAATTAGATCGCAGGAGCAGCTGGAAAGCATTTATGAAGCCGGTGCCGACCTAATTGTGATAGGAACTGCCTTTGAAAATGACTCTTTTGTTTTTCAGAGGAATCCGGGAAAGATCACCCATTTAGGTTAGGTGCTGAAAATCAGCGGGTTTTTGGTGTAAGTTCAGAAAAACTGTGATAAATTTATAACAGGTAGAACCAAAAAAAATCCTGTTATGAAGACTGAAAATCCCGTAGGATGGTTTGAGATCTATGTCAATGATCTTGAACGTGCCCAAAAATTTTATGAAAATGTCTTTGATCTAAAGTTGTCTGAACTTGGAAATCCTGCAGAAGATAGTTTGAAAATGCTCGCTTTTCCTGCAGATATGGAATCGAGGAACAAAACTTCTGGTGCTTTAGTAAAGGCAAAAGACATGGAGGCAGGCGGTAACAGTATAATAGTATATTTCTCAAGTAAAGATTGCAATATAGAAGAAGGAAGAGTTGAGAACGCCGGCGGAAACATAGTCAGGTCCAAAATGTCGATCGGGGAATATGGATTTATTAGCCTCGTAAAAGATTCAGAAGGCAATTTTGATTGGTATTCACTCTTTGAAATAACTCCTAAGGCAGCCATCATCAGCCAGTTCATTCCCGGGTTTGCTTTTTCAGCACTAGCAAAACTTTTTAAAAAGACCGCAGAAACGTTTTAATCTTCCTAATTTTGGAAGACAAAAACTAAACATATGCAAATCTCTGTAGAACTCGCCCTCACTCCGCTGCAGGACGATTTTGAAGCACCAATAAAGAAATTCATCAAGACGCTGCGCAGCTCGGGCTTTACCGTACTGGAAAACCCGTTGGGCACCCAGATCTATGGTGATTACGATAAGATAATGGATTTCTTAACCGAAGAGGTTAAGGAAACTTTCCTGTCTATGGACCATGTGCTGATGACGATGAAGCTCGTTAAAGGCAATCGAAGCGACTATGCAGCCGATTTTTGATTTCCTTTTTCAGCAGTACGAAGGCTATCCTACCTTATTTATCATTTTAGAGATCATTGCGGTGATCTTCGGCTTTCTGTCGGTTTGGTATTCAAAACAGGAGAATATCCTGGTTTATCCTACCGGCATTATTAGCACGGTGATCTTTGTATACCTGCTATGGCAGTGGCAGCTGCTGGGAGACATGATGATCAACTTTTACTATTCCACCATGAGCATTTACGGCTGGTACGTGTGGACAAGAAAAGTTGATGCCGTGCATCACATTCCCATAACCACGACCACTAAAAAAGAAAAGCTGTGGAGCGTTTTGATCTTTTTAGGCACCTGGTTCTTTACCTTTTTCGTCTATGATTTCTTTGATAAATGGAATAATTGGACGGCCTATGTAGACACCGTAACCACCGCGGTCTTCTTTGTGGGGATGTGGCTTATGGCGCGCAAGAAGCTGGAGAACTGGATCTACTGGATCATTGGAGATATAATTTCTGTCCCGCTCTACTTCTATAAGGGCCTTACCTTTACCAGCCTGCAGTATTTCGCATTTACAATAATAGCCATCTACGGCTACAAGACATGGAAGAACAGCTTGAGCAAAGGTCACGTGACCTCCTGAAAATAGTATTATTCGGTCCCGAATCGACCGGGAAGACCACCCTCGCCCGGCAGCTGGCGGCTCATTTCAATACCAGGTGGGTACCGGAGTTTTCCCGGGATTACCTGCAGCAAAAGTGGAATGAGGAGCAAAAGATCTGTGAACCTAAAGATATTCTGCCCATTGCAAAGGGGCAGATGCAGCTGGAAAATGCTGCGGCAGAAGAGGCTCAAAAAGTGCTTTTTTGCGATACCAATCTCCTGGAGACAGTGGTCTATTCCCAGGCCTATTATGACGGGAACTGTGATCCCACACTTCTTAAACATGCGTTAAAGGCTCATTACGATCTCTATTTTTTAACGTATATTGACGTTCCCTGGGTTGAAGACGATTTGCGCGACCGACCCCATCAACGGGAACTTATGTTCGCCAAATTCAAAGCATCTTTAGACCGGTACAACAAGCCATACCTCATCCTCAAGGGAAGCCATGAGGAGCGGTTCCAAACGGCTGTGAAAACAATTGAAGAACTTATAAAACGTAAAGAAGTTGGGCTTAAGTGAAAAAGATCTTTCTCAAATAGAGAAAAAAGGAATAAATCCTGCAAAAGTTCAGGAGCAAATCGAAATCTTTAAACGCGGAAATGTTGCCGTAAATGTAATTGAAGCTGCCACGGTGCGCAATGGTATTCTGCAGTTTTCCGAAGAAGAAAAGCAGCGGCTCATCAGTCTTTACGACGGCAAAAGAGATGAGTTGGATATTCTAAAATTCATTCCGGCCTCGGGAGCAGCTACGAGAATGTTCAAGGCGCTCTACAATTTTGTGCGGAATTATAATCCGCAGGAAGAGAGCGTGAACGATTATGTTGAGCGGCAAAATGACCCAAAGCTGGAGTCTTTTTTCACCCGTATGAAAGACCTTCCTTTTTACGGGGAGGTGCAAAAGCAAATTCACAAGAACCATCCGGACTTTGATGGACTTACCGAAAATAAACAGCAGCTCATCTTGGTGAGGACAATGCTGGAAGAAGAGGGGCTTAATCTTGGCGAGCAGCCAAAAGGCCTGGTGCCTTTTCACAGGTATGAAGATTCATCGGCCACCTCATTTGAAGAGCACTTGAGAGAAGCTGTAGATTATGCAGCCTCAAAGCACAAAGTGAGAATACATTTCACAGTTTCAAAAGAGCATCACGAAAAGTTCGAAGCTGAAGCGCGTAGAATAAAAAGCAAGCTGGAAAAAGAAACGGGAGTGACCTTCCAGATCTCCTATTCTTACCAGGACCCAAAAACCGATACACTCGCGGTTACCAAAGAAAATGAACCCTTCAGGGATGAAAAAGGAAACATGTTCTTTAGGCCCGGCGGGCATGGAGCATTGATCAACAACCTGAACCATCAGGATGCCGATCTAATCTTCATAAAGAACATCGATAATGTGGTGATCCCAAAAAATCGCCAGACTTTAGCCGAAAATAAAAAAATGCTTGCCGGCGAACTGCTTGACCTGCAGGAAAAGACCTTCTCCTGTTTGAAAAAACTGGAGGGAGAACCTACCGAAGAAGAGCTGGCCGAAATGGCTGAATTCCTTCAGAAGAAATTGAACTCCGGTTTAAGCATCAATTTTGAGGAGCTTCAAAAAGGGGAAAAAATAGAGGCTTTAAAAAAGCAATTCAACAGGCCTATCAGGGTCTGCGGAATGGTCAAAAACGAGGGCGAACCCGGCGGTGGACCATTCTGGGTAAAACATGAAAACGGCGAGATCTCCCTGCAGATCGTCGAGAGCTCTCAAATTGACCACGATAACTACCAGCAAAGCAAGATCGCACAGGAAGCCACTCATTTTAATCCGGTAGATGTGGTTTGTGCATTTAAAAATTACAAAGGAGAAAAATTCGACCTGCAGCAATATGTAGATAAGGACACCTTCTTTATCGCGAACAAAACAAAAGACGGTAAAGACCTAAAGGCGTTAGAACTTCCCGGTCTCTGGAACGGCGCAATGGCGCACTGGATCTCCATTTTCGTGGAAGTGCCGGTAGAAACCTTTAATCCGGTAAAAACAGTAGCCGATCTGCTGAAGCCAACTCACCAGGTGAAGTAGTTTTGGACGAACAAAAGATCTTACAGGAAATCGACTACAAAGCCGTCCGCAGTTCTGGTGCGGGCGGGCAGAATGTGAACAAGGTAGCCACCAAGGTCGAGCTGCACTTTAATTTACCTGCTTCCGAAGCATTTTCCGAAGAAGAAAAACAGCGCCTGCTTAACAAGCTGGGCAGCAAACTTACCAATGCTGAAGAATTGGTGCTGCAGTGCGAGGAAAGCCGTAGCCAGCACAAGAACAAAGAGATCGTCACTCAACGTTTGCTCGAGCAACTTAAGCAGGCGTTGATCAAGCCCAAGCCCAGGAAGAAAACTAAGGTTCCAAAAAGGGCAAAAATGAAGCGACTTAAGAAAAAGAAAATGAATTCAGAAAAGAAGGCTGCAAGAAAAGATCCCTTAAAAGAGTGAAAAAAATAATCATCAGGCAATTCTGAGGAGTTTTTCTACATATTTCTGTAGAATTTTCACACTTCCCCAGTATTTTATAAAATGTCATTCTCAGCTAAAGGCCCCATTTCCAGGGGCTTTCGTCATTTTTATAAAAGGGCACACATTTTTCTATAGTACTAACAAATCAATAAGAACAAAACTTAAAAAACTTGAATTATGAAAAAGATATGTTTATCAGTAGTAGCCGCATCAGCAATGTTATTTTCAGCTCAAAATCTTTCAGCTCAGGAAGCTGAACAGGAGCAAGTAACTGTTGAAGCACAGGCACAGCAAACTTCAGAATACCGCCAGATCGAGATCGCTGAACTTCCTGCAGAAGTACAGCAGTCTGTAGAACGTGACTTCTCGGGTGCCGTAATTTCTGAAGCTTATGTTAAGGAACAGGAAGGGGAGCAAAAATTCAAATTGGTTGTGAAAACAGCTGAAGGCCAGGAGCAGGAGCTTTACGCAGATGCTCAGGGTAACTGGATCGACGAAGACCAGGATCAGCAGTAACCACTAACCACCGGTGATGGAGAGACCGACTCCAGGTGGCAGCTGCCGAAGGGACATGTGTTAAAATTTCACGGCCTGCTGTAAAACGGAGATTAAACCATCCCATAAAAAGGGAAGAAAAGGAGCTTTTTTAAGCTCCTTTTTTTATGCTTATTTTTGGTTTTGCAGGGGGATAAAGCCCTAATTTTGTGAATATCAAAATCTGTTATGGCCAAAATACTTTTAGTTGAAGACGATGTGGCGTTCTGCACCATGCTCAAAACCTTTCTTAGTAAGAAAGATTTTGAGGTTGATGCGGTATATACTGCAACAGAAGCTTTGAGCCAGGTATCCCAGAATGTTTATGATGTGGTGATCTCAGATGTTCGCCTGCCCGATAAGGAAGGACTCGAGGTGCTCAGGGCGGTGAAGGAGAAAAATCCTCAAACCGGGGTGATCATGATGACCAGTTATGCCGAAATAAGTATGGCCGTCAACGCGATCAAGGAAGGAGCGCTGGATTATATCGCCAAACCTTTTCATCCCGAAGTGATCCTTAAAGGCATCAACGACGCGCTCGCACATGAGCCTGCTCCGTCACCGGCTGTAAGTAAACCTAAACCAAAAGCAACTCCCAAAAAGCCAACTTCCGGAAGTACATTTATAAAAGGAGTAAGTGAGGCTTCAGAAAAGCTCAACAACTATATAGACCTGGTCGCGCCTACCAACATGTCCGTTTTGATCATGGGGGAGAGCGGTACCGGGAAGGAACAGATCGCAAAAAGTATACACGATAAAAGCAAGAGGAATAGTGCGCCATTTATCGCGGTAGATTGTGGGGCTATTCCTAAAGAACTTGCTTCCAGTGAATTTTTTGGCCACGTAAAAGGCTCTTTTACGGGAGCTGTGACCAACAAGACCGGGCATTTTGAAGCAGCAAACGGCGGAACTCTTTTCCTGGATGAAATTGGAAACCTTAATTATGAGCTGCAGGTGCAGCTGTTAAGAGCATTGCAGGAGAGAAAGGTGAAACCCGTGGGCAGCAATGATGAGATACGGGTGGACATTCGCGTGATCGCCGCGACGAATGAAGACCTTTTTGAGCTGGTTCAAAAAGGGGATTTTAGAGAAGACCTTTACCACAGGCTGAACGAATTTTCTATCAAAGTGCCGCCGCTTAAGGCTCGGCAGGACGATCTCATGATCTTTGCCAATTATTTTCTTGACAGCGCCAATGACGAGCTGGAAAAAGACATTGCGGGTTTTGACGATGATGCCGTGGCAGCATTTAAAGCCTATCACTGGCCGGGAAACCTGCGCGAGCTTAAAAATGTGGTGAAAAGAAGCGTACTGCTTACCAATGATGACAGCATTCCCGCTGCGGTGTTGCCATCAGAAATTCTTTCGTCTTCCAAAAATGAAGAAGACCAGCCGTCTTACAGTCTTTTCAAGAACAAGAACGAGGAGGAGCTCATACTAGATGCGCTTGAAAAATCTAAAGGCAACAAGAGCAAAGCCGCGCGATTGCTTTCCATTGACCGTAAGACCTTATATAATAAACTGAAGCAGTACGGGATCAAACTTTGATCTCCTGCTGTAGCTTTCCTAGCAATTGCCCAATTTCTTTCTTTAGAAACTGAATATCTTCGGAAGAGATCTCCTCTGTTTTTTGGTCCTCCAGCTTTTTGAGCAGGCCAACCAGATGATCTGCCCGCAGCTGTCTGAACATGGGCAACATCTTATGTGCTATGGCAGAGACCCTTTCTTTTTGCCCTTTTTGATACGCCAGTTCGAGCGCCTGCATGCCCGAGCCTGTACTTTCAATAAAAGCCGATAAAATCGCGCTTAGAGCCTCCTCGTCATCTCCCGCGAAATTCTTGATCTCAGATAAGGTGTAGCCCTTTTCCTCATCCAGTATTGCGGAGTTTTCCTGCTGCTGCCTTTGCAGCTGCACTTCCAGCACGCCTTCGATCAATTCGATAAGCTGCCTCGAAGAGTAGGGTTTCATAAGGCTGCCGCTAAATCCCTTTTTTAAATAGTCTGCAGGAGTAACATTTGGTTGGCCCGAGAGGGCAATCACCGGGATATCAGGATATTTCTGTTGCATATGGTTTAGTAGCTGTAGCCCATCCATGTCGGGCATCTGAATATCGGTAAGCACCAGGTCCACGTCCTCCTGTTCCAGTTTTTTTAAGGCTTCTGTCCCATTTCCTGCAGAAAATGAAACCATGCCGGTGGTCTTGACAAATTCCCTAAGCAGCCCCAGCTGTGCCGGCTCGTCATCGACCAGCAGGATCTTGTATTTGCTTAGATCTTGCTGAATTTTTTCTTCGGAAACAACTGTCCCCTCCAATTTTCCTGCAGTCATCCTAACAGGAATTTCCACCAGGAAAGTACTGCCCTTGCCGGGTTCGCTTTCCAGGCTGATGTTTCCTTTGAGCAGGCTCACGATCTTTTTGCTAATGGCCAGGCCAAGCCCAGAGCCGCCGTAGCGCTTTTCAATAGAGGAATTTTCCTGGGAGAACTCCTCGAACACTTTTTCTTTTTGCTCTTTTGAAATGCCTATTCCGGTGTCTTTTACCTGCATTTCCAGGTACTGCTGCCCTTCTTTTTTCTCCAGCCATGCCCGTACTTCCACAAAACCTTCTTCGGTGAACTTGCAGGAGTTGCTTACAAGATTTGTTAGCACCTGCTTAATGCGGAAAGGATCTGTGATCATGGGCTGGTCCAGCTCCTCATCAATCTCAATACGAACTGCTACCTCTTCAGGTTTTTCCGGCGGAATGGCATTTTCCACGGTTTCTTGGATGAGGTGCTTCGGATTAAAGGTCAGTTCATCGATTGACATTTTTCCGGCTTCCAGGCGCGACAGGTCCAGCAGGTCATTCACCAGGTGTAGCAGGTAATCTGAAGACCTTTTAAGCTGGTCCAGGTAACGGTTTTGTGATTTGCTTAGGTTGGTCTTTTCGAGTAATCCGGTGTACCCAACGACAGAGTTAAGCGGAGAGCGCAGGTCATGAGTAACGGTGTTCATAAATTGCTCTCTGCTTTTAAGCAAAGATTCGGCATAGGTCTTGGCGTCTTCCAGTTCCCTGCGGTATTGTTGACTCCTGGAAACATCCCTTATTACCAGGAACACAAAGGTCATAATGACTAGTAAACTTATAGCCCCTAAAATGGCAATTATCTGCGAGGTTTGCTGTACCGTATCCTGCCAGTTTTCTACCTGCTCCAAAGAGGCGTTTCTTTCATCGGCTTCAATGGCAGAGAGTAGCACCCTTAGCCGGTTATTTAGCTTGATCTCGTTATCGAGCAACTGGTTTTCCTGCGACCGAAGTTGTTGCCTGTAGCTGCGATCCTGTACTTCCAGCTGGTTCAATACCTGCTTTACCGATGTCACCAGGGAATCTACAGTAATATTGGCAGGCTCGGGATTTTCGACTTTTGCATAATCCAGCAGCCGCACCAGCAATCTTCGCTGGTGTGGTTGCAGATCTTTAAATCGCTGTTCGTAATTAGGTTCTTCAAAGGTTTCATCAACCTTTTGCAGCTCATTTAAGACCCGGGAATAGTAACTTTCAGTCTCTCCCGATGCCCTTAGCTCAAGCAGTTCTTCAAGGTTTTGAGATTTTTTTGAGAGCAGCAGGTCAATGCTGTCGATCTCGCGGTCAAGAAAACTGCCCTGCTCAAAATCCTGCAGGCTGCCTAACAAGGATTTTATGCTATCAATTTGTGCGGTGTACTTGGAAAGCCCGTCAAGGTCACTGTTCTGAATGAGCTGCCGGCTAAGGCTTTCTGCCTCATAAAGTTTAGTGGCTGCCTCTCCCACCAGCAGCAGTTTTTGGTTGCCCGCCTTATTGCGGTCGGTCATGTCGGTGTAGGAGATCACCTGTTCATAAACAAACCATACTGCAAGTCCGCCAAGAGTAGCCAGCAGAAGGTAACCCGCGAATACGGTAAAGGTGAGTGATGATCTCTTTTTGTTCATAACCTGCTGAAAGGGATAAATTTAAAAGCTTTTTGTACGAAAGCCCGAAAAATTAGGTTAAATCGAAAATCCTTTTTTACATTTGCGCCGTCTCAAAGGGGTGCCTACTTCTGCAAGTGCGGGAGAAAGCTGAGATCATACCCAAAGAACCTGGGCGGGTAATGCTGCCAAGGGACAGCGCGTAAAGCGCAAGTATCGCACTCCTGAAAACCGTTCTCTGAAAATGAATGGTTCTCAGGATTTTTTTTATCAATTAAACAACGAGAATAATTACCCCTTTTATTCGTAAAACTTTGACTTACGAATGAAAATTCTATTCTTTTTCTTCAACCTTTTTTTGGTCTCAGTGACCGGTATTGCTCAGGAATACCGGGTTTCGGGAACAGTGACCGATGGGGAGATTCCGCTCGCCAATGCCATCGTACGGGTGGAAGGTGTGACAAAAGGCACCGTCACCAACGAGCGCGGGAGATATTCCCTCGAACTTGAACAGGGCAGCTATACCCTCATCTTTTCCTACGGAAATAAAAAAACCGTGGCCCTGGAGCTTACTCAGGACACCGTCCTTAATGTGGATATGAGCGACGCCGAGGAAACCCTTGATGAGGTGTTCCTTTCTGCAGTGCGGGTTTCGGCAGATTCTCCTATTACTTACAGCAACCTCTCTAACGAGGAGATCGAAGACCGCAACCTGGGACAGGATATTCCCTCGTTGATGCAGTACATGCCCTCTGTGGTGACTACCAGTGATGCGGGAGCAGGAATTGGCTATACCGGGATTCGCGTGCGCGGGAGCGATGCAACCCGCGTAAATGTGACCATCAACGGTGTGCCGTACAACGATGCCGAGAGCCAGGGCACCTTTTGGGTAAACCTGGGGGATTTCGCTTCTTCAGTTGAAAACCTGCAGCTTCAGCGGGGCGTTGGGACTTCGACGAACGGTGCGGGTGCTTTTGGCGCCAGCCTTAATATTCTTACCGATCGCTACAACATAGAACCTTCGGCAGAGGTAGCTAACAGCTTTGGGTCTTATAACACGCACAAGCATACGGTGAAATTTAGCACAGGCCTTTTCAACAAACACTGGGAATTTGCCGGGCGGGCATCTTTGCTCAAGAGTGACGGTTACATCAACCGGGCCTCAACCGACCTGAAATCTTACTTTTTCCAGGGCACCTATATTGACGATAGGACGCTTATCAAAGCACTCACCTTCGGAGGAAGTGAGGTTACCTACCAGGCCTGGGATGGTATTGATGCAGATCAGCTCAAAGAAGACCGCAGGTTCAACCCTTCCGGAGCATATACCGAGGAGAACGGCAACCTGAAGTTTTACGACAACCATACAGACAATTATAAGCAGGACCACTTTCAGTTGCTCTGGAACCACGACTATGACGGCGGCTGGGCTTCAAACCTT
This sequence comes from Salinimicrobium sp., assembly GCA_049687495.1. Classification (GTDB taxonomy): domain Bacteria; phylum Bacteroidota; class Bacteroidia; order Flavobacteriales; family Flavobacteriaceae; genus Salinimicrobium. The sequence continues at coordinate 9,713 of JBAVJB010000068.1, read as the reverse complement.
GCCCTGCATTACACCTACGGCAGGGGCTTTTACGAGTCTTACCGTGAAGATGAGGACCTGGCGGCCTACGGTCTTCCTAATTTCACTGCGGAAGGAGAAGAGATCACTACTACAGATCTTGTGAATAGAAAGTGGCTGGACAACGATTTCTACGGCGCAACTTTCAACGTGGAATATGAAGATGAGCAGAAGGAGATCATCCTTGGCGGTGGCTGGAATAACTATGAAGGCGACCACTTCGGCGACATTGTTTGGGCAAAGTTTGCCCCATTAGATGAACCTTTGCAGCGTTACTATTTCAATCAGTCTAAAAAGAGTGATTTCAATATCTTCGGAAAAGCCACCGTGGCGGTTTCTGAAAATCTGTCTCTCTACGGGGACCTTCAGTTGAGAAGGATCCATTATGAGGTTGACGGCGTAGAGGAGGAAGAGGTGCCTTTCATTGTTGATGATACCAACACCTTTTTTAATCCGAAGGCTGGTTTGACCTATGAATTTTCTGAAACCAACCAGCTTTATTTCTCCTATGCCCGTGCCAATCGTGAGCCCAACCGCGTGGATTACCAGAATGGAAACCCCGAGCCCGAGCAGCTTAACGACTTTGAGCTGGGCTGGAGATTTGCTTCAGAAAAACTCATTTTAAACACCAATGTTTATTACATGGATTATCAGAATCAGCTGGTGTTGACAGGAGAACTTAACGATGTTGGTTCCCCAATAAGGACAAACAGTGGGAACAGTTACAGGCTGGGACTTGAGGTTGATGCCAATCTGGCCATTGGCAAGAAATTCAACTGGAGGCCAAACCTGGCTTTGAGCAGCAACAAGAACAAAGACTGGATCGCTTCCTGGAACGGCGAACTGGTGAACTATGGAAAAACCGATATTTCCTACTCTCCCGAAATAGTCGCGGGCAACATAATTGAATACCGTCCTGTTGAAAACCTGGAATTGAAGCTGCTTTCCAAGTATGTTGGCGAACAATACATGAGCAACCTGGAAAATCAAAATTCAAAGCTGGACAGCTACTTTGTCACAGATTTTAACGTGCAATACACCTGGAAAAATGCGCCGCTTTTCGAAGAGGTGGTGCTAACCGGGCTGGTAAATAACATTTTTGGAGAAGAATACGTCTCTAACGGTTACTACTACACCTATGATTGGGAAGGAGCGACCTATGACGGCGCAGGATATTACCCGCAGGCGACCACCAATTTCCTGGCGGGATTAACCCTTAGGTTCTAGAAAGATCTTATAGTTGGATTTTTGAGAGGTTCCAAAAATGTCATTTTTGGGACCTCTTTAGTTTGAGACCTCCAGTACATTTCCCACCCTGGTCACCCTGTAAGGTTTCAGGCTGTACTGGCCTTCGCCTCTTAGCAGCTGGCCGGTTATAATGGTGTAGACATTGCCGTCATCGCAGCCGCAGGTGGCCTCGGTGCCTTTTACTTCCAGGAAGGAGCAGGTTTGGGGGATATGATTGGGATCTGTAAGCTCAAAGGCCATATACTGGTCATTGTTGAGGTTGTAGATCACAACTCCGTTGATGCCATAGTTCCTGGTGAAATAGGCATTTCCGGGATAGCGAAGGTTATTATATTCCGGCAGGTTGAGGTCGAGCCTAAAGCTGAAATTCAGGTCGGGCAGGTAAGGATTATTTCTCAGCTCTTCATCGGCAGAACAGCCAAAAAGCAAGAAATTCAGCATTATAAGGGCAAAAAGGCGTCTCATAAAAGGTTTTTCCAAAGCTACAGCATTAAATTGTACTGCATATTTTAATTTCTTATATTTGTTTAAAATCCCGTCGGCGAATGGGATTTTTTCTATTTATATAAACGATGAAGATATGAGTAAAGTATCGTATTATACCGCAGACGGACTTAAGAAACTGAAGGACGAGCTCAACCAGTTAAAAGATGTGGAACGTCCACGTGCTTCGCAGGCTATTGCTGAAGCCAGGGATAAAGGTGACCTTAGTGAGAATGCCGAGTATGACGCTGCCAAAGAGGCGCAGGGCCTTCTTGAAATGAAGATCGCCAAACTTGAGGAGATCTATTCCAATGCGAGATTAATAGACGAATCTCAGCTGGATATGTCCAAAGCTTTGGTGCATTCTACAGTAAAGATCAAGAATCTTACTAATAGTGCCGAGATGAAATATAAGCTGGTCGCACAAAGTGAAGCCGATCTTAAAACCGGAAAGATCTCTGTTGACAGCCCTATTGGAAAAGGCCTTTTAGGAAAGAAAGTGGGAGAAGTAGCCGAAGTGCAGGTGCCAAGCGGCAACCTTAAGTTCGAGATCCTGGAGATCACCCGCGACTAAAGTCTTCAAAAAAGCGAAATTTTAAGATCCTTTCTTCGGAAAGGATTTTTTTGTTTTAGCAGGTCTTGAGCTGTTAAAGGAAATTGTCTAAATTGTGTCAACAATAAACCTGAAGTTATGTCAACGCTTTTTACGAAGATCATCAATGGGGAAGTCCCCGCATATAAAGTCGCCGAAAATGACAGTTTTCTCGCCTTTTTAGATATCAGGCCCAACACAAAGGGCCACACCTTGTGTATTCCAAAAAAGGAGGTCAACAAGGTCTTTGACCTTGACGAGGAGACCTACATGGGGCTCATGTCTTTTTCCCGAAAAGTCGCCAGGGGCATCGAAAAGGTCATTTCCTGCAAGAGAGTAGGAATGGCCGTTGTAGGACTGGAAGTGCCACACGTGCACGTACATCTTATTCCGCTAAATTCTATGGGCGATATGAATTTCGCACAAAGCCAGTCCTTCTCTGAAGCCGAATTTGAAAAGATCGCCAACGATATCAAATCTCACATATAATGAACCTTGACGACTATAAACTGTCGCTGGAGCTGCGCATAGACTTTAGCGATCTTGACGTGTATAAGCACGTGAACAACCTCACTTTTATCAGGTTCTTACAATCGGGAAGGGTGAATTTTTGGGAGGCTACAGGCCTGTCTACGCTTTATTCCGAAGCAAAAAAAGGCGCTATCCTGGTATCGACACACTGCGATTTTAAGAAGCCGTTGTTCTACCCGGGAACTGCCATAGTCAAGACCAAGCTGGCTTACATTAAGACCAGCAGTTTTGCGCTTGACCAGGTGATCATTGATGAAGACGGAGAGATTTGTGCCCAGGGGCAGGACATTGCCGTTTTTTATGATTTTTCACATGAAGAGTCCCTGCCTATCCCGAAAGATCTGAAGCTTAGGATGCAGCAATTTTAGCTTTGTGCAGCAGGATCTCGAAGGTGGTACCTTTGTTGATCTCGCTCTTGAGCACCTTGATCCTTCCGCGGTGATATTTTTCGATAATACGTTTGGCCAGTGAAAGCCCGAGGCCCCATCCGCGTTGTTTGGTGGTAAAGCCGGGTTCAAAGATTTGCTTATACTTGCTTTTTGAAATGCCTTTTCCGGTATCTCTTATGTAGATGTGCACGTGCTTTGAGTCCTGTTTTAGGCTTATTTCCAGCTCTCCCTTTCCTTTCATGGCGTCAATGGCATTTCTCACCAGGTTCTCAATGGTCCAGCTGTAAAGCTGCGCGTTGAGGTTCACCAGAATTCTGTCGTCTGGCAGATTGAGCTTGAAATCGATGAGTTTTGAGCTGCGCGCCTTTAGGTATTCAAAAGAATCTTTGGTTTTATCAACAATATCCACGGGCAAAAGCGTGGGCGCCGATCCTATTTTCGAGAAACGTTCGGTAATCGTTTGCAGGCGATCCACATCTTTTTCGATCTCCTTGATGTAAAGAGGATTTACGTGCTCCTCCTTCAAAATTTCTGTCCAACCAATTAAGGAAGAAAGCGGCGTACCTATCTGGTGCGCGGTTTCCTTGGCCATTCCCGCCCAAAGCTTGTTCTGCTCACTGGATCTCGTGGTGGTGTAAAAGAAGTAGATCATCCCAATAAACAGGATGATGATCAAAATGAGCGCCAGCGGATAATACTTCAGCTTATTGAGCATGGGCGAATTTCCGTAGTAAACCTGGTTGACGCGTCCTTCTCCCAGGTCCATTTCAATAGGTTCATTATCGCTCTTTAGCTCCTGCAGGAAATCCTGCAGCGCTTCCTCATTGTTCTTTAACTCCTTTGGGATATTCAAGGCGTCAACAATTTTGCCGTTCTCATCTACAAGAATGGTGGGAATGCTGGAATTGCTGTTGACGATGGCAAGGTAGAGGTCCAGCCCGGTATCTGTGTCCACCTGGTCGAGGTAAACCTGGGCCGAGGCCCAGATGTTCATTTTTCGCCTTTCTTCCTCTTTGATCCTCTGGAAAAAAGAAACGGCGTTCCAAACGATGAGGGTGACAATAAAGAGAGAGGTGATGATGATGAGCCAGCGGCGAAAGTTCCGTTTGTCTGAAAACCTCATGAAGGCATTGCTTTTGTTGCGTTTAAATATAAGCGTTTTCAGGAAACTAATATTGTGAGCGGCGGTTTTTCATTCACGCACGGGTTTCATTACCTTTGTCAAAAATTTCGCATGCTCAGCATAGATCCAAAAGAAACACCTGTTCCAAAGTTGCACCAGTATTTGCTGGGTGCGGTAGGGCCAAGGCCTATTGCCTTTGCCAGTACCATTGATGCAGAGGGCAGGCCAAATTTGAGTCCGTTTAGCTTTTTTAATGTTTTTGGAGCAAATCCTCCAATTCTCATCTTTTCTCCCGCCCGCCGGGGAAGGGACAATACGGTAAAGCACACTTACAATAACGCCAAGGCGACAGGAGAGGTAGTGATCAATGTTGTGAACTATGACATCGTGCAGCAGGTTTCGCTTTCCAGCACCGAGTATGACGAAGGGGTCAACGAGTTTGAAAAAGCAGGTTTGACCATGCTGAAGTCTGATCTTGTAAAACCTTTCAGGGTAGCCGAATCCCCGGTTCAGTTCGAGTGCAGGATCAACGAAGTTGTAGAAACAGGGACTGAAGGCGGTGCCGGAAACCTGGTGATCTGTGAGGTGCTAAAAATGCATATTCGCGAGGATATTTTAGACGAAAAAGGCTATATTGATCAGCATAAAATAGACCTGGTTGCACGCATGGGCGGCAACTGGTATACCCGTGCCACTCCCGGCATGTTCGAGGTGCCAAAACCGCTGCAGACGTTGGGAATAGGTGTAGATTCAATTTCTGAAGAGATCAGGAATTCAAAGGTGCTTACGGGAAATGACCTGGGGAAACTGGGTAATGTGGAGCGCTTACCTTCAGCAGAAGAAGTGAAGGAATATTTGGACAATCATGAGGAGCAGCTTTCCGAAGAAAAGGAAGAGCAGCTGCATGAAAGGGCCAAAAAATTATTGGAAAAAGACGAACCGGCAGAAGCCTGGAAAATATTATTAGCAAAAAAAATGTGATATGGAAGTACAAGGGAAAATTAAAATGATAGGCCAAACCAAAACTTTCGGAAACAATGGTTTTCAAAAGCGTGAGGTGGTGGTGACGACAGAGGAGCAATATCCGCAGCACATTCTCGTGGAATTTGTGCAGGATAAATGTGACCTTTTGAACAACTATGCCGTGGGACAGCCTGTAAAGATAGGGATCAACCTTCGCGGAAGAGAGTGGGTGAACCCACAGGGAGAGACAAAATACTTCAACTCTATACAGGGATGGAGAATCGAGAATCTTGCTGCACAACAGCCTTCTGGCGCGGCTGTGCCACCTGCAGACCAGTTTGAGCCTGCAAACGATATGAACGACGAAGATTTTGACGATCTTCCGTTCTAATCGGTTAAAATGATATTTCTTCGGCCCGGCATTTAAAAGTGCCGGGCTTTTTTTATTTTCAGAAGCAAAACAAGACAGTTTGAAGTTCCTTACCGAAAATGACGATTTTCCACCTGTGGAATCCGCAAATGCTCTGGGGCTGCTCGCTTTTGGAGGAGATCTTTCTCCCGAAAGGCTCATCCAGGCTTATACTCACGGAATTTTCCCGTGGTATGACAGCTCCCAGCCTATCTTGTGGTGGAGTCCCGATCCGCGGATGGTGCTTTTTCCTGGAAAACTCAAGATCTCTAAGAGCATGAAACAACTGCTCAAAAAAGAGGTTTTTGAGGTGACCTTCAATAAGGCTTTTGAGGAAGTGATCGCGAACTGTGCTGCGGCCAAACGTGAAGGCCAGGAGGGCACATGGATCACACGGGAAATGCAGGAGGCTTATTCTAAGCTGCACGAGCTGAGCTGGGCAGAATCTGTCGAGGTGTGGCAGGAAGGCCAATTGGTAGGCGGCATCTACGGAATTTTCCTAAAAGAGCAGAACGTCTTCTGCGGAGAGAGCATGTTCACCAAAGTAAGCAATGCCTCCAAGTACGGGTTCATAAAAATGGTTGAAAAACTGAAGGAACGCAGGGTGCGGCTCATCGATTGCCAGATCTATACAGACCACCTGGCCAGTTTGGGTGCCGAAGAAATTCCGCGGGAAGAGTTTTTGAAATACCTGAATAGCTCCGGCTAAAGACCTGTCAAAAATGTCATTTTTGGCACCTCTTATTTTACGCTAATTCTTTTACTTCGGGATGTCTAAAGCAGCTGAGCTCATGGTCATTGACCATTCCGGTCGCCTGCATGTGGGCGTAAACCACGGTAGGCCCCACAAATTTGAAACCGCGCTTCTTAAGATCTTTGCTGATGTTTATGCTTAGATTGGTCTTTGCAGGTGCTTCTTTGTAATTCTGCAGCTCGTTTTGCAGCGGTTTATGGTCAACAAAGCTCCAGATGTATTTTGAGAAAGAACCGAATTCCTCCTGAATTTGCATAAAAGCTTCGGCATTGGCTACACTGGCGCGAATCTTTTGTTCATTCCGAATAATTCCGCTGTCCTGCAGCAATTGCTGTACTTTTTCTTCGGAATAATTTGCCATTTTCCTGTAATCGAACCTGTCAAAGGCCTGCCTGAAATTTTCCCTTTTCCGAAGGATCGTGATCCAGCTTAACCCTGCCTGGAAGGTTTCTAAAATGAGAAATTCAAACAGCTTTTCGTCGTTGTATAGCGGCACGCCCCATTCCTCATCGTGGTAAGCTTCATACGAGGCATCGCCTTCACACCAGCCACAGCGATTCTTTTGTGTCATCATCTTTGGAAATTATAGGTTATGGTCCCGGGTTGTGAATCACTTCCCGATTTGTTTGAAAAAGTGGCTTCTGCAGCATATTTCAGCGCCTGGTCAATGAGACATTCATTGCTGGAAGTGGAGCTGGATCTATTGATTGAAGTACCGGTCACGGCACCCTGGGCATTCACTTCGATGTTCACCACGATCTTACCGGCCGTGTCGCAGGTGTAAACAGGGTTGGGGATAAAGATCGCCCGGCGTCCCACAAGCGAAAAGGAAATGGAGCTGTTCCTGTAAGAGCCTTCTTTGCTCGAAATTTCTTTGGAAGTATTGTTGCCTGTTGAGGCTTTTTGGGATTTTTTAGCAGGCATATTAGAAAGATCATAGGCTCCTTTGGCAGGATTAGAACTTTCTTCTTCAGCTGCTTTCTGTTGAGCCGAATTCTTCTCGAAGATCTCATCAAGCCGTGACTTTACATTGGTCTCACTCTCGGCGCGATTCTCATTGAAGGCCTGGTGAGTCTGCAGCCGGGGCTGTTTTGCAGCCGGTTTGGGCTCCTGCTTTTGTTGCTCCTCTTCCTGTTTTTGAGCTTCCTGTCTCAGGTCATTCAGCTCAATAAGGGTTTCCCTCACTTTCTTGTTCGAATTTGAAACATTGATGTTGTACATCGCCAGGATCAGGATCGAAAAAAGAAGTGAAGTAATGATAAGCGCCTTATGCCTGTCAAAAAACCCCATAATTTTGATTCATTCTTCCTTCGAAAGATACTCATTTACAAAAGATTCTATGGAATGAGCATTTTCTACGCTATAGTTGCCAATGCGCGTGCGGCGTAACCCAGAAAGATGGGCGCCGGTTTGCAGGTGTTTTCCAAAATCATGCGCCAGGCTCCTTATGTAAGTACCTTTGCTGCACACCACTCTAAAAGCAACTTTTGGCAACGAGATATCTGTAATTTCGAATTCAGAAATCTGCACTTTTCGTGCCGAAACTTCCACCTCTTTGCCGCTGCGGGCATATTCGTACAGTCTTTTCCCGTCTTTCTTTAATGCTGAATAAATCGGGGGATATTGATCTATCTCTCCTAAAAAGGCATTTGTGGCTTCCCTTATTTTTTCTTCGGAAAGATGTTCGGTTGGGAAGGTCTGATCTATTTCGGTCTCCAGATCGTAGGAAGGCGTGGTTGCGCCAAGAGTGAAAGTGCCGGTATATTCCTTTTCCTGTCCCTGAAGCTCTTCGATCTTCTTTGTAGCCTTTCCGGTACAAATGATGAGCAAACCGGTTGCCAACGGATCTAAAGTTCCCGCATGTCCAACCTTGATCTTTTTGATCTTGAAATTCTTCCGAATAAGCCATCTCAGCTTATTTACCAGCTGAAAGGAGGTCCATTCCAGTGGTTTGTCGAGTAAAAGGATCTGTCCGGCTTTAAATTCTTCTTCAGTCATCAGGCAGCAAATGCGGTTTCATAAACGATGGCGATCATTCCAACAATAAAACAGTAGATCGCGAAATAAGTAAGCTTGCTTTTTCTCACCAGATTGATCATCCAGGTGCAGGCTGCAATACCTGCGATGAAGGCAGCTAAAAAGCCTGCCAGCAAGGGCATAGTTTCTACAGTTGTGCCCACGAGATCCCCGCTTAACAGGTCTTTTGCGATCTTTCCGAAGATCAAAGGCACGACCATAAGGAACGAAAAACGAGCGGCTTTGGTTTTATCATTTCCAAGAAGTACCGAAGTTGAAATCGTAGCGCCACTGCGGGAAATTCCGGGTAAAATGGCAATGGCCTGTGCAACCCCGATTACAAAACTGTCTTTGTAGCTTACGGCTTTTCCGGTGTTTTTAGCCTTATCAGCCAGCCAGAGGAGAAGCGCTGTGATAAGCAGCATGAAACCTACAAAAAGCAAAGCGCCTCCAAAAAGCGATTCCAGTTCCTCTTCAAAAAAGACACCTACCAGCGCAGCAGGGATCATGGAGAGAATAATTTTTAAGGAAAAGATTGTTTCCCCATTCCATTTGAACTGAAAAAGGCCTTTAAAGATCTCGGCAATATCTTTTCTAAAGACCACGATTGTGCTAAGCGCAGTTGCAAAATGCAGTACAACGGTGATCATCAAGGATTCTTCCGGAAGGCTTTGTTCGCCCAACAGGGCTTTTGCGATCTCCAGGTGCCCGGAGGAAGAAACCGGCAAAAATTCGGTCAACCCCTGGACGATTCCGAGGTAGACAGCATCAATAATGTCCATTTAATTATTTTCGGGGGTTAAGCAGGATGGCGTAAACTTCTATTCCGAAGCCCAGCAACACAAGTGCCGGAGCTAAGCGAATTCTTCTAAAATTGTAGATCTCCGGGTTAAAAACATTCGGATCGTCGCTGCCGCCGCCGGCCATAAGAATGAAGCCAAGGGCAATAAATGCCAGCCCGATTCCCATCACGATATAGTTCTTCTTCTCAAAGACAAAATTGAGATCCTGCTTGTGAAGAGGTTTTTTATTCTTGTTCATATTCTGTTTTTAGCAGTAATTGCAGAGGTACAAAACTTAAGAGGTTACAAAAATAGCATTTTTGAAGGTCTTTTTTGTTTTGTGAGTCTTAATGATTTTTGGCTACTAATGCATTAATATGTTCGATGACGGGTTCAAAAATAAGT
>JBAVJB010000067.1:0-3395 GCA_049687495.1 Salinimicrobium sp. | reverse complement strand
TCCCCTGCCCTATCTTTTCCAGCTCTAAAATTGCTTTATTGAGCGCTTCTTTATACTGAAGTCCGCTTAGGAAATCTGAATTTGCGATAACGGTTCCTTCCTTGCCTGAAAAAGCTTCTTCGGAAATGTCTACATTCTCAAAAATGTTCCTGATAGGCAGATCGAAGTGTTTTGCAAAATCATAATCCCGCTGGTCACCACAAGGTACTGCCATCACAGCTCCCGTTCCATAACCTGCCAGAACATAATCCCCGATCCAGATCGGCACCGGTTCTTTTGTGAAAGGATGTTCAGCATAAGCACCGGTAAATACACCACTGATGGTCTTCACATCGGCCATCCTGTCGCGTTCGCTCCTCTTTGCAGTGGCCTCAATGTAAGCTTCCACCTCTTCTTTATGCTCGGGAGTGGTGATCTTTTGCACCAGCTCATGCTCGGGTGCCAAGGTCATGAAGGTGACCCCGTAAATTGTATCGGGACGGGTGGTGAATACAGGAATTTTGAATTCCGAATTTTGAACTTTGAATTCAACCAGCGCTCCCACAGATTTCCCAATCCAGTTACGCTGACTTTCCTTCAAACTTTCGGTCCAGTCAATTTCGTTTAATCCTTGAAGCAATCGTTCGGCATAAGCCGAGATGCGCATGCTCCACTGGGTCATCTTTTTCCTGATCACAGGATACCCGCCTCTTTCTGAAACCCCATTGACGATCTCATCATTGGCAAGCACCGTTCCCAGTTGAGGACACCAGTTCACTTCAGTTTCTGCAAGATAAGTAAGGCGATATTTCAGCAGTTGCTGTTGTTTTTCTTCCGAAGAAAAAGCGTTCCACTCTGTTGCGGTGAATTCCTCCACATCATCATCGCAGGCAGCGTTCACGCCCGAATTTCCTTCCGCGGCAAAGATCTCCTCAAGTTCAGCAACTGGCCGTGCCTTTTCAGCTTCATTGTCATACCAGGAATCGAACAGCTGAATGAAGATCCATTGTGTCCAACGGTAATAATCGGGGTCACTGGTGCGCACTTCCCGGCTCCAGTCAAAAGAAAAACCTATCTGGTCAAGCTGCTCGCGGTAGCGGTTAATATTCCTTTCGGTAGTAATTGCGGGATGCTGCCCGGTTTGAATGGCGTATTGCTCAGCAGGCAAACCAAACGAGTCATAGCCCTGCGGATGCAACACGTTGAAACCTTTATGCCTTTTGAACCTGGCGTAGATGTCACTGCCGATGTAGCCAAGCGGGTGGCCCACATGCAGCCCGGCTCCCGAAGGATAAGGGAACATGTCAAGCACGTAATACTTTGGTTTACTGGAATCGTTGCTGGCTTTAAAGGTCTGGTTCTTGGCCCAGTACTCCTGCCACTTCTCTTCTATTTTATTGAAGTCGTAACTCATATTCGGTTCAGCATCTCGTTGATTAATAGTTGGGAAAGGTCCCGGAAAGCGCAAAAATACGGTTAATGTACGAAAGTGAAAAGTTTGGGCGTTTTAAAGAAAGGGATTGATTTACTTTCTTATTTTTACACAAATTTACCAACCTGCTGTATGAGCACATCTTTTGAAAAGTATCAAAAAAGGCGTCTTATTTCCTCATATTTTTCGGTCGTCATCAGTATTGCACTGGTGCTGTTTTTGCTTGGCCTGCTGGGCCTTCTGGTGCTGAACACCAAGAAAATAGCCGATCATTTCAAGGAGCAGATCGCCCTTACCATTTACCTGAAGGATACCGCCAAGGAAGTTGAGATCGAACAGCTCAACAAAAGCCTGGCTTTAGCCGAATACACCAAATCCACCACTTATGTCTCTAAAGAAGATGCCGCCGAAGCCCATAGCAAGGAAATAGGCGAGGATTTCATGGATTTCCTGGGTTACAACCCGTTGCAGAATTCTATTGATGTTTATCTCAAAGCAGACTATATCAGCTCCGGCGAGATTGACACCATTGCTGAGGAATTGACCAATAAGAATTTTGTTGACGAGGTGGTTTACGATAAACCGCTCATTTCTTTACTGAACGAGAACGTTACAAAGATCAGTTTTTGGATCCTCAGCATTAGCGCCCTGTTTACATTTATTGCCGTGCTATTGATCAACAGTTCCATCAGGCTATCGGTGTATTCAAAGCGTTTCATCATTAAGACCATGCAAATGGTGGGGGCCACAAAAAGATTTATTCGGAAACCCTTTATTTGGAAAAGCGTAAAACTTGGAATGATAGGCGCCGTACTTGCACTAATTGGAATGGGCGTGGTGTTGTATTACATGAACAAAAGTTTCCCTGAGCTCGAGCTGCTGCAGGATGTCTCCATGCTGGCAGCACTGTTCATAGGAGTATTTTTAATGGGTGTGATCATCACCTGGCTAAGTACCTTTTTTGCTACTCAGCGTTTCCTAAACCTGAAGACTGACGAGTTGTATTATTGATTAATTCAGCCACTAATGCACGAATAAATGGCGGACCTTCTGTACAAAAAAGAATGTTATGAACTATTGGGCGTTCTCTTCGATGTACACAATGAATTAGGAGGAGGTTTCCTCGAGGCCGTTTATGCTGATGCTGTTGAGTACGAGCTAAAATCAAGAGACATTCCCTTTGAGAGGGAAAAGAAATATCAGGTACACTACAAAGATGTCTTGCTACCACACAATTATTTTGCAGATTTTGTAGTATACAACAAGATCATCCTTGAACTTAAGTCTACTACACATATACATGACATGCATGTTGCACAATGCATAAATTATTTGAAGATCTCGAATTTAAGATTGGCCTTGCTCGCTAATTTTGAGGGAGAAAGATTAATTCACCAGCGCATCGTTCTTTGACCCATGATAGATAAAAGAACATTAGTGCATTAGTGGCTTAAAAAGACCTTCAAAAAACTTATTTTTGAACCCGTCATAGAACATATTAATGCATTAGTAGCCAAAAAACATTAAGACTCACAAAACAAAAAAGACCTTCAAAAATGCTATTTTTGAAACCTCTTAACTTTTGTACCTCAGCAATTACTGCTAAAAACAGAATATGAACAAGAATAAAAAACCTCTTCACAAGCAGGACTTAAATTTTGTTTTTGAGAAGAAGAACTATATCGTGATGGGAATTGGCCTGGCTATTATTGCCCTTGGTTTTATTCTTATGGCCGGTGGCGGCAGCGATGATCCCAATGTTTTTAATCCAGAGATCTACAACTTTAGGAGAATTCGACTTGCTCCTGCCCTCGTATTGCTGGGCTTCGGAATAGAAATTTACGCCATCCTGCTTAACCCCCGAAAATAACATAATGGACATTATTGATGCTGTCTACCTCGGAATCGTCCAGGGGTTGACCGAATTTTTGCCGGTTTCTTCCTCCGGGCACCTGGAGATCGCAAAAGCCCTGTTGGGCGAACA
>JBAVJB010000066.1:0-21550 GCA_049687495.1 Salinimicrobium sp. | reverse complement strand
CGGGGGGAGAGGATGATCCTTCTACATCCAAAGCTTTAGCTATCGGCCTTTAGCTCTAGGCTGGGTTAGTCTTTTGGAAACGCGATGCAGTGAAAGCTTTAGCTACAGATGCAGAATTAGACTTTGAACCTTTCTCACAACATAAGATTGCTTCAGTCGGCGAAAAGGCCTCCATCGTAAAGACGGTACGAAGAGGGCAAGAGGGAAAAACTCCGCCACCCTTCGGGGCGGGGGCAAAGCGAAGAGTCAGAAATCTTAAGACTTTCAGCGATTGGTTATTTAGCCTTTGGCTTTCCTAGAATACCTCTCAAAAATAACATTTTTGGCACCTCTTTGTGAGGGAAATCCGAAATCTGGAATTTGGAATCTGGAATTTGGAATTTGGAATTTGGAATTTGGAATTTTAAATCTTGAATTTTGAATCTCTAAGCCGTTCTATACAGCTCACTTTGCTTCAGCAGGTATTCTATGAGGTTCATTTCTTTCTCATCCTTTAGCAGCTCCCGCGGAAAGCCGTTAGCTTCGCAGAAATCAAAGAATTTGCTGATCTCTTTCTTTTCTATCTTCAAAACATCAGCGAAAAACTCATCATCGAATTTTTCTCTCACCTGTTTTTCAAGTTCTATTCTTCCAATAAACACCTCAGGTTCTTTTTTGACCTTTGGTTTATCAGGAATCAGCAGGTCGAGCGCCATACCTATGATGGCTAAAGGATTTGCACCATTTTTCAATCCTCCCCCACCGCCACCGGCTACAGCAGGATTGCCAATTTTAGACTGCCCGTCAGAAGCAGGGAACCAATTGGGATACATGGCTGCGATATCTGCTGCTGACAAGGACGGCAGGTCCAGGGCAACTACTTCTATATTATCAACATCTGCAGCGACATTTCCGGTAAGGTCATGATCTCTAACAACAACCTCGGGAAGTTGGTTAACTCCCTCTTTTATCTCGACCAGCAGCCGCTGTGATTCCATGGCTTTCTCATCCACCACCACGAGCAGTTCCTTGAACTGTACCGCAGCAAAATAAAGGGAATCCCCGAGACGGGCCGGGATCTCGAAATCTCCTTTTCGATCGGCAACGCTTCCTTTGTTAGCGGTTTTATTGAAAATGGTAATTCCGTCTGCTTCGGCACCGGCAGGAACTTTAATGTTCCCCTTTAGTTCGGTTCGCACCTGTGTCTGGGCAAAAGAAATTCCGCAGAAGAACAGGGAAATGATAAGAAGAAGTGGCTGTTTCATCTGCTAAAGAAAAGAAAAAATTATGAATATCCTGTAAATCAAGCCTTACAGGAACCGATCATTCTTTGTAAATCTGTTAATTTCCTAAGGCTATTTATCAATTGTGGGCTGTTGACTGTTCTTGAACTCCTGACTTTTGGCGACAAGGAACTCGATGAGCTGCATCTCATTTTCGGGCTGCAGCATCTCCCTTGTTAAGCCGTGGTCTTCTACATAGTAAACGAAGTTTTTGAGCTCCTCCTCCTGCAAATTGAGCTGCTCCTCAAAAAAATCATCGCCCTGAAGCTGCAGCAATTCCTCCTCGAGATTTTCCTCTTTGTCAATATCTGTCAAGGTATTCCGCGGAGTAAAGATATGCCTGAAGATATTCGCCAGATTAGCACCGCTGTAGATCATTCCCGTCCTCATCGCCGGATTTTGCGGAGAAACCAGGGAATCTGGCCTGAATTCATGGTCGTACGGATTGATCTCTGCCGCCGTTTTTGTGGGCAGTTTTGGTTCGGCCACCGGAATGATCTGCACATCTACCCGCACGTTTCCTGAGAGGTCATAAGGCGTCACCACCACTTCGGGCAACTCGGTCACGGCTTCAGAAATAAAAACGTGCAGCTTTCGGGTCTTGACCACCCCTTCATCAATGATCACGGTAAAATCCTGGAACTGCAAGGATGAAAAATTAAGGGTATCGCCTTTTGCCACGCGCATTTGGAAGCGGCCGGTATTATCGGCCACCGTTGCTCTCATGGCCGTACTGTTGACCACCGCGATCCCGTCGGGATCTTCTCCTACAGGAACGGTAATCTCTCCATTCACCAGCACCCGATCCTGTGCCGAAGCGCTGAGAAACAAAAACATAATACTGATACTCAAAAAGGTCTTCATGGATTGGCTTTTCTTAAAGGAACAAAATCTATTGTTTAGAAAAATCTAATTTCCGAATAAAGAATTGTTAAAAAGAGTGCTTTGTTATTGGTGAGTAGTTAATTGGTTGATTAGAAATTATGGAAGATTTAAAGAAGGTAAGAATAATTTCATAGAACGTCTTTGCAAGCCTGGCCGCCGGTAGACGGACGGAGCGAAGCAATCTTTAGCTACACAAGTGCAGCATCACACTTCAAGTTCTTTTTCAAAACTTGAGATTGCTTCGGTCGTCCCGAAACCTCGGGACTCACTCGCAAAGACGGAATGCAGTCGAGTTCGTCTTTGCGAGCGATAGCGAAGCAATCTGTCGCTTTAGATGCAGAATACGATTTGATTCTTTTTCAAAACATGAGATTGCTTCTTTCGGCTAAAGCCTCAATCGCAAAGACGGTTCAAAATCTATTTACTTTCTGAAAGACCAATCCCTTCTCACCAATCACTAATCCCTAAAAACAATTCCTTAATTTTACACAAAATCGCATTTTACATGAAAAACCTCATCCTCGCCAGTACCTCTACCCTTCATGGGCAGGAATATCTGGAATACCTGCTTCCCGAATTAAATTCTCATTTTTCAGCCTGTAACGAAATCCTGTTCATCCCGTTTGCACGGCCGGGTGGTATCTCTCATGCGGAATACACCGCTTTAGCCTCGAAGGCCTTTGAAAAGATGGGAAAAAAGGTGAAAGGGATTCACGAATTTGAAGACGCAGCTGAGGCTGTTGCCAAAGCTGAAGGGATATTCACCGGCGGCGGCAATACCTTCCTGCTGGTGCAACAGCTTTACATGCACGAACTTTTAGCACCTCTTCAAAATGCCATTTTTGAGGGTACTCCATATTTGGGCACCAGTGCCGGCACTAACATTGGCGGGCTCACCATGAAGACCACTAACGATATGCCTATTGTTTACCCGCCCAGCTTTAAAACCTTAGGATTTGTGCCTTTTAATATAAATCCGCATTATTTGGATCCCGATCCTAACTCAACGCACAAAGGGGAAACCCGGGAGACCAGGATCAAAGAATTTCACCAGTTCAACACCCAGCCCGTGGTGGGGCTTCGCGAAGGCAGCTGGCTGGAGGTGAAAGAAAATGACATCAAATTAAAAGGAAAGCTTTCTGCCCGCATTTTTGAGACCGGCAAAGAGCCTTACGAACTGGAAACGGACAGTCTTTTGAACGAGCTTAACTAAGATGGAACTGCAAACAATCCTCAACCAGATCCAGCAGGAATTTGCCGATGTACAGCCGTCGGGCAAGGTCGCGGCCTATATTCCCGAACTTGCCAAAGTACCGGCCTCAAAATTCGGTATGCACCTCTACGACTGCAGCGGCAAAAATTACAGCTTTGGGGACAGCAATGAACGCTTTTCCATTCAGTCCATTTCTAAGGTGTTTACCTTGGGCCTCGCGATGAAGATGATCGGTGACGACCTGTGGAACCGGGTGGGCGTGGAACCTTCGGGCGACCCCTTCAATTCCCTCTCGCAGCTGGAAAATGATTCAGGAATTCCTCGGAATCCTTTCATTAATGCGGGTGCCCTTGTAGTGGCCGATGTTCTGGTTTCCTCTTTTTCCAATCCCAAAGCGGCGCTGCTGGCCTTTCTGCACGAGATCACCAATGACAGCAGCATTGATTTTGATGAAAAAGTAGCAGCTTCTGAGGCTGCGGAAGGCTATCGCAACTACGCGATGGTGAACTATCTGAAATCCTTCGGAAATATCGAGAATGACGTGGAAGAAGTGCTGGATTTCTATTTTCACCAGTGCTCCATCGCCATGTCCTGCCGGGAACTGGCGCAATCTTTTATCATTTTTGCCAACCACGGAAGCTTACTGGATTCAGAAAGGGAATTACTTACCGGCCGGCAGGTGAAGAGGATCAATGCCCTCATGCAAACCTGCGGATTTTATGACGAGGCGGGGGAATTCAGTTTCGAGGTGGGATTGCCGGGAAAAAGTGGCGTGGGCGGCGGTATAGTCGCACTTCATCCGCAGCATTATTCGGTTGCCGTGTGGAGTCCCCCGCTCAACCCAAAGGGAAATTCGGCTTTGGGCATGGCCGCCCTGGAGAGGCTTACAACGCTTACCGGTTATTCCATTTTTTAATATTTCTGAAGGTGAGATTGATACGCGGCGCCTGCACCTTCTTTGTCTTCGGAAGGCTGTGCAGCCAGTAGCGCTGTGTCTCGCCCTGCATGAGCAGCAGGCTTCCATTCTCAAGCTGCAAAGAAACCTTTTCGCCTGAAGCTTTATGCTTTAACATGAATTTTCGTTCGGCGCCAAGGCTTACCGAAGCGATGGCCGGCTGTTTTCCCAGTTCGGCTTCAGCATCAGCATGCCACGACATACCTTCTTCGCCGCTGTGGTACAGGTTAAGCAGGCAAGAGTTGAATTCCAGCCCCGTCTCCCGCTCCACCAGCTGCTTCAGCTCCAGTAATTGCGGAGTCCAGAGTTTAGCTTTCCGGGTAATCTTTGAATAAGTATACTCAAACTCTTCTTCGCCATACCAGGCCGTCTCCCTTTTGGTCACTATCCTTTTTCCGAAGATGATCACCTCATCCTGCTGCCATTCACTGGTTTCCAGCAACTGCTGAAAATGATGATCTGCTTCAGCTGCCGACATTATTTTTCCGAAGTAAAGCACCTCCCCTTCCCGTGGCAATAAATTCTCTTCAGGAAATAAGTTCATTGATCATTGTTTATTGTTCACTGTTAATTGAAAAGGGTTTTATTGTATTTTTAACGGCTTTTACTGAAGATATGAAAAAAAATTTTGCTTTAAGTTTATTATGGATGCTGGTTTTCTGCGGAACTGCAGCTGCTCAAACTTTTGACAGTACCGCCTATAAACAGGCATATAAAAAAGTGTTCGAAAAATCGCATTTTGGAGAGGAATTTTCTGAAGCCAATAAGATCGCCGGGCTAAGCAAAGCCTGGGCCGAAGCCAAATTTAACTTTGCCAACTTCGACCTTGTTCCGCAGAAAAACTGGGACAGCATTTATTACGCGTTCCTTCCGAAGGTGATGGAAACCAAAACCAAAACCGGGTATTATAAGATTCTATCCAACTTTTACCAACAGCTCAACGACGGGCACAGTATGGTCATCGCCCCACAGCCCCTTTGGGATTCGCTGTACAGCACAGTACCTATCCGCACCAGGCTTGTGGATGATCGGGTGCTTATCACCGATCTTACCAGCCCAAACGCTGCTTACAAAGACCTGCAGCCGGGCACCGAGATCCTAAAGATCAACGGCATGGCCGTACAGCAATATACCGAAGTGAACATTGTGCCTTATGTTAGCTATAGCACCCCGCAGGACAAAACCGCCCGTGTTTACTCCTTTTTCCTTACGCAGGGCCCGCTCGAGGAACCGGTGCAGCTGCAGCTAAAAACCCCTAAAGGCAAAACCTTTACTGCCAATTTTCAAAGGGAACAGCGAAAAAATCCTTTCCCGATGGCTCAGGGTTTTGAGTATAAAAAACTGAATAAAGACACTCGCCTGCTCAGGATCAATACCTTTAATGACGAGCGCCTGGTGAGTTACCTCGACTCAATTTTCCAGAAGGTACCGCTTCCAAAGCAGCTCATCATCGACATTCGCAAGAATGGCGGCGGAAATTCGAACAACGGCTATGAGCTGCTGGGATATCTTACCGACAGTACATTTTTGACCGCGAACAGTGTCATTAGGAAATATCGGCCGCCCATGCGGGCCTGGGGGATGGAGCCCGATGAGCTGGAGAGGCAGCAGGCCGATTGGAAGCCTTACAAAAAACCCACTTTTAAAGGAAAAGTAGTGGTGCTTGCCGGTCCCGATACTTACTCGGCAGCCGAGGATTTTCTGGCTGCCTTTAAAGCCATGGGCCGCGGCCCGGTAATAGGACAAACCACCGGCGGCAGCACAGGACAACCATTGTTCTTTGAACTCCCCTTCGGCGGAATGGGTGCAGTGTGTTCAAAACGCGATCTCATGGTCGACGGCACCGAATTCATCGGCATAGGCATTCCTCCCGATATTGAAATAAATCCTTCCGCAGAAAATATTATCAACCAAAAAGATGTGGCATTAGAGGCTGCACTGCAAACCTTCCAAAAATGAGAAAAATCAGCTTGCTTTTAGCATTGGCCCTTTTGACGGCCTGCAATTCTGAAGAACCCACAGAAGTTCTTGTGCTGCCAACCCTTCACGGGGCGCACGAGATGAACATGAATTACACTTACGATGACCTTTTGGCCACCGTAAAAGCTTATGATCCTGATGTTATTGGGGTGGAAATACGCCCTATAGACATGCAGCTTGACAGCGACAGCCTGGACGTTTTTTATCCTATTGAAATGATAAGGGTAAGAGATTCCTTTCCCAACAAGACCAGCGGGATCGATTTTTACAGCCAACAGGTGGAAAATGAAACGGTGAACCGCAAAATGTTCGTGGACTCCACTACGCAAATGGGACGCATCAAGAGGCTACAGCGCGATATGGGCCAGGATTCCCTGCTGATAAGCCGTTATGAAGCCCTTGGTATTCCTGAACTTCAGAAGAACCAGCAACGCATCGCGCTGAATTATTCTGCAGAAGAAATGATCAATGGGGAGTATGACAGCCTTACCGGAAGACAGTATCAACTGGAAGACAGCCTCTTCAAAAACAGTATTTATGAGGAGTATTCCAGCTTCAACAATAATCGTGACCTGCAGATCACCAAAAATGCACTGCAACTGGTTGAAAACAATCCCGGAAAGAAAGTCCTGTTGCTGGTTGGCGCCAACCACAGGAACCGTCTTGTTGACTCCTTACAGGCAAGAAATGAAAAGATCGAGCTTGTCCGGGACCTTAATTTTATGAAGGCTCAAAAATGACATTTTTGAGACCTCTCTAATCACTGTTTTAACTTTCAGGAAGCTCCAAAAGCACTGGCTTAGGCCAAAGTTTTTGGAGCTTTTGTCTGCAGTATTTTTTGATTATTCCACTGTAGCAGGATAGGCAGCACTATCAATATGCGAACGCCGGTAAAGATCAGTTCCCCGCTCCAGTCAAGGTTTGAAGGATAGAAAAAGTTCGCCATGAGGTGCAGCAATACGGCTGCCAGAATGCTCCTTCGGGTATTGTTGTAGACCCAGGTAAAAATGATGGAGATCAACAGCAGCTGCAGCGACCAGCTCCAGAAAGAAATTCCGAAGCCTTTTTGGTTTTGAGAGGTGCCTTCAATGAAGAAGAGCGGCAGGTGCCATAAGATCCAGATGCTTCCCAAAAGCAGGCTGGCTTTAAGAGGCCCTAATTTTTCCTGAAGGGGCTGCAACGCAAATCCGCGCCATCCCAGCTCCTCTGCCAGCGGTCCGCCAAGAAGCATGAAGAGCAGCAGGTAAAGAAAACCCGATATGGAATCTATTCCCTCAAAAAATGAAGAAAATGAAGGGATTTCCATTCCGAAGAAATTCATGCAGCCGTAACCAACGCTCAGGATCAGGGGAAAAATGAGGAAAATGAAAAGATAATTTTTGAGGCTTACCCTTTTGAAGCCGAGCAGGCGCTTCCAAAAATCTTTTTTTTGAGCAGGATCAGACGAGAAAGCGATCAACAGGCAGGCTCCAAGACTAGGCCCAAAGGCGCCAAGGAACAAAAGCGGGATAAACAGCTGTTCGGCGGGTTCAAAAATGATCATCCCGATCCATACGAACCAGGAGAAGAAAAAACTGAACAGGAAGAACTGTTTCAGGTTTTTTGAAGAGGTAGTTAATGTTGTTTCCATGAACTAAAAACAAAAGAACTTCCCCGTTGTTACACTATTGTCAAAAAAATTGAGTGGAATTAAGAATTTTTGACCCCTCTTTTCCTTTTTATCATCACCGCGGTTCCCAAGATGAGAAAACCTATAAAGACGGGGTAGAGGAAAGAGAAGGATCCTCCTACTTTTTCTTCTGTAAGGATTGCCGCCATTAAAACATGAAACATCGCGGTAAAAAGCATACCTAAAGTGCCTATCAAAAAGAATGGGTTAAGCTGTCTCATATTTCAAACTTTTAAGGTTGATAATAG
This sequence comes from Salinimicrobium sp., assembly GCA_049687495.1. Taxonomy (GTDB): domain Bacteria; phylum Bacteroidota; class Bacteroidia; order Flavobacteriales; family Flavobacteriaceae; genus Salinimicrobium. Next base: position 13,338 of record JBAVJB010000066.1, on the reverse strand, counting down.
GAATTTACGCTTTTTTATCCTGCTTAGCTAAAAATGTTCGGAGAAATTTAACATAAAAACCAGAGATTTTTCCACCTCTTCCTCCCTGCGCGGTAGGTGGAGTGGCAGGCGAAGCTTGACGGGGTGGTTGTGCCAAAAAAAAGCCCCATCTTTCGATGAGGCTTTTGAGCGGGAGACCGGGTTCCCCTCGACTTCGCTCGGGATAAACTTCTCACCCGCTCTCCCGCATAAAAAAAGCCCCATCTTTCGATGAGGCTTTGAGCGGGAGACCGGGTTCGAACCGGCGACATTCAGCTTGGAAGGCTGACGCTCTACCAACTGAGCTACTCCCGCCTTTGCAGTGCAAATATAATCTGAAAAAATTTAACCCTCCAAAAAAATCTTACAGCTTTTTAAGAAAATGGTAGCCGCGGATCTCGTAACCTTCGTTTAGGTAAAATTTGTGACTCTTGAAATTATGAACATAGCTGTTCAATTCGGTGGTTTCACAGCCTTTTTCAGCTGCATAGGCATAAATGAATTCAAATAGCTTCTTTCCTATTCCTTTGTTCCGATGTTCGGGCTGAATAAAAATATGATCGGGTTCACAGGACCTGCCGGCGTAATGCCTGGTCATGAACCACATTCCAAAAACGCCGATGAGTTCCTCTTCAAGAAATATTCCGAAGCACTCATAGTTTTGCCCGAACATTTCAGAAAATCGTTCCTCAAGCAACTCATCAGAAAACCTGTGTTCCATCAACTGCTGCACCAGCGGCAGAACGCGCGGAATCTCTTCCTTTAAAATCCTGTTAAATACCAGATCCATCCCCTATTTTTCTGCAAAAATAATCATATTTTTAGCTAAATAAATTCAGAAAAATCAAATGGAAAACAAAGATAAGCCGGGCAAGATCCAGGACAAAATTGACAGTACTTTACTAAACAACCGCAAGATCTTCCTTTGGGGGCCGGTAGACGAGAAATCTGCACGCCACCTGGTGGAGCGCATGCTTTACCTGGATGCCGTGAGCAACGAGGAGATACAGCTGTATATTAGCAGCCCCGGCGGTTATGTCACTGCGGGCTTCGCCATTTATGACACCATGCTGTCGCTCAACAGCCCGGTCGCAACTATTTGTACAGGACTTGCTGCTTCCATGGCTTCCATCTTACTTTCTGCCGGCGCAAAAGGAAGGCGTTTTGTGCAGCCACACGCAAAGGTGATGATCCATCAGCCAAGCGGCGGGGCACAGGGACAGGCTTCCAATATCGAGATCCAGGCGACAGAAATTTTGAAGATCAAAGACCTGAGCGCAAAGATCCTGGCCAAGAACTGTAACCAGGATTACAACCGAATCATAAAAGACTTTAACCGCGATTACTGGATGGATGCTTCAGAATCTATGGAGTACGGCATCGTGGACCAAATCATTGAAAAACACCTGTAATGGAAAAAGAAATTCAGCAAAAAGAGAATAATGACAAGGGAATGTTCTACATCGAGAAGGACGGCGAAATAGTTGCTGAACTTACCTACACGCTCAAGGACAACAACGTGATGACCCTTGACCACACCGAGACAGATCCCGATGAAGAGGGCAATGGCCTGGCGAGCAATCTTGTGAAGCATTCTGTGCAGTACGCCCGTGACAACGACCTCAAGATCGACCCCTTGTGTGAATATGCTGCGAAGCAGTTTGAAAGACATGAGAAATACCGGGAGGTACAGGCGACCGAATAGTTTGTTGGCTCCCATTTCAAGATCCGGGTTAGAGATCAGAGAGATCTCTGCGGAAGAAACCTATCCGGTGCGTCGGCCTGTGTTACGGCCGGGAAGACCTGCCAAAGAATGTATTTTCAATGGAGATGAAGGGCCCGATACGATTCACCTGGGAGCTTTTATCACGGATCGCGTGGTAGCGGTGGCCAGCTATATGCACCAGAAAAATCCCCTTTTTGAGGCCCCTGTGCAGTACCAGCTTAGAGGAATGGCTGTCCTGGAAGATTTTCAAAAACAAGGCCTTGGCCAACAGCTGCTGAAGACAGGGGAAAAAATCCTGAAAGACAGGTTCATAAATCCTTTGCTGTGGTTCAACGCCCGGGAAACGGCCATTGAGTTCTATAAGAAATTCGGGTACCAAACCCGCGGGCAAATTTTTATGATACCCAATGTCTGCCCGCACATCGTAATGTTCCGGCAGCTAAACCCCCAAAAATGAGAAAATCCTGTTACTTTTTGCTCCTCCTAAGCCTGCTGCAGCTTTCCTGTGCCGAAACTGAAGGCCGGGACGGCCATGCGACAGAGCAACAGGAGCAGATTCAAAAGGAGGAAACAACAGCTTCTGAAGAAGAAGTTATTTTCCGGACCAGTTCTAAAGAGATAAAAAGTGCCCTAAAGCAAGAGGCTCCCAAAAATGCCATTTTTCAGCAGGAAGCTTTACAGCAGTTTTATTCCAACCGAAATTTTGAACCGGCATGGAACGAAAAAGAGGACAGGGAATCACTTTTTTCGTCACTAAAAGCTGCTGACCTGGAAGGACTGAAATTTTCAGACTATCATAAAAAAGAGCTGACATCACTTCTCGAGCGACAATTGGACAGCTCCTCTGCAGCACAACTGGACCTTTTGCTTACCGACGCCTTTTTACAGTACGCGCATGATCTCTACTACGGAAGGCTGAACCCAAAGCGGATGTATAAGCAGTGGGGCGTGGAGCGACGGGAAAAAAATCTGGCAGAGGTTTTAGACGAAGGTTTCAAAAAAGGCAAAATTGCTGAAGCTTTGGAAGAGCTAAAACCGCAGCACCAGGTCTATCGCGATCTTAAAACTGCTTTGAAGGAATTTGCAGCTCAAAAGGATGAAGAATTAAAAACTCCGAAAATTTCCGAAGGAAAGCTTTTAAAACCGGGTCAAAAAGACTCCCGGATTTCAGCCATTATTGAAAGGCTAAAGGAGAAGGAATTTGAGGTTCCAAAAATGTCAAAAAACGACTCCCTTTATTCCGAAGCAATGGAAGTTGCAGTAAAGGAATTTCAGAAGGAAAGAGGACTGCAAACCGATGGGATCATCGGGAATTCGACGATTAAGGAGCTCAACATGTCTCCTACCGACAGGTATAAACAAATTTTGGCTAACCTCGAGCGCTGGAGATGGTATCCCCGCGACCTGGGTTCACATTACATCCTCATCAACGTTGCCAACTTTAGGCTGGCTGTTGTAAAAGAAGGCGACACGATAAGAGAACACAAGGTAATTGCCGGCACGCGTAGCAGGCAAACGCCAACCTTTACCGACACGCTGGAATATATTGTGATTAATCCCGAATGGCATATCCCTTCTTCTATTTCCAGGCAGGAGGTGATCCCGAAAGCCGCAAATAATCCCAATTATTTGAGCAGCCATAATATGAAGGTGTTCGCCAATGGCAGCAGAATTCCAGCCTCAGAGATAGACTGGTCCTCTCCTGCGGTTAGGAATTACAATTTTATGCAGGTAGCGGGGCCGTCAAATCCGCTGGGCAGGGTAAAGATCATTTACCCCAATAAATATTTGATCTACTTACACGACACTCCCGCGCAATCGCTTTTCAGCAAGAACCAACGAGCGGCGAGCCACGGCTGCGTAAGGGTAGAAAATGCAGTGGACCTTGCAGCTTATGTCATTGAGGAGCAGGAGGATTGGGACAAGGAGAAGATCAATGAGGTGATCGCATCCGGAAAGACCACAAAAGTAAAAATCCACCGGCCCATCCAGGTCCATCATTTTTACTGGACTGCCTGGAGGGACGGTGGGAAAACTGTTTTTTCACCAGATGTTTATGATCTCGACAAAAACATCTATTCTAAGCTGCTGGAAGATTAAACCGCAGGTTGATTCAGGTATTGGGATTTGTTGAGGTAATCTGCATTTTCTTTGTAGATGAACAGTACAGAATTACCTTTTATAGTATTGATGATCTCTTTTGAAAGTTTGGTAGGAACTGCAGGACAGCCGTAGCTTCTCCCAAGTCTCCCCCTGTTTTTGATAAAACCTTCGGTAGCGTAATCTGCCCCGTGGATCACCACGTAACGGTTCCTGGCGTTGCTGTTAAAGCCTTTTTCCATTCCGTCGATGAAAAGGGAAAGCCCGTTCTTACCGTGATAAGTTTCCGCAGTTACATAGAACCCAAGAGAGCTTTGGTGAGAGTTGGAAGTATTGGAGAATTTGGTCGCCATATTTCCTCCTGTACCCTGCCCGTGGGCCACATAAGTATTAAAAAGGACTTTTTTAGTGGTCATATCAAGAATCCACATCCTTTTTTGGGTAGAAGGCAGGTTGAAATCAACTATGGTAAGCAGTTCATTCTGAATTTTATTTTCTGCATGCAGTTTGTTGTAACCGGTCATTCCTTTCAAAAATGCATCTTCTGAAGGCATTGTGGTATTCAAAGCAGAAAAATCCTGGTAAAGTTTTGAAATTTTTTCTTCGGCGGTCAAAGTAACTTCTGAAGCATTTTCAATTTTAACTTCAGCCTTTGGAGCCGATTTAGCGGTTAGTTTGTTAGTTGTAAAAGCAAAAGAGGCAGTTAAAAAAGCTGCCATGATCAGCATTCTCTTTATCATATCGTTTTGTTAAATAAGTTAGTTGCCTAGTATGTTTCAAAGGTCATACCAAAAACCTAAAACAACCAATTAATTCAGTATAAATGAGGGTTTTAACAGTCTAAAACCAATATAGCAATAACTCAAAATTTGTAAAAATATTGTTCATAACAAGGAAGAACTATGTTAAAGTATTTAAGAAAGTTTATAGCCTAATTTTCTGAAGACTTTGCAGCCCCTGCCCTGCCTCACGAGCAAGAGATTTCTTATCTTTACACAAATTGATTTTTTAGCATGAACAAGAAAGTAATCCTTATGATCCTGGACGGCTGGGGCATCAATAAAGATGCGAAAGTCTCGGCTGTAGCACAGGCAAATACACCTTTTTTAGACTCACTTTTCAAAGAATTTCCACATACGACACTTAGGACAGATGGTATGAACGTTGGCCTGCCCGACGGGCAAATGGGAAATTCTGAAGTTGGACATATGAACCTTGGCGCCGGCCGCATTGTATACCAGGACCTCGCCAAGATCAACATGGCGGTAGAAAAAAATACGCTGCGCGATGAACCCGAACTGAAAAAAGCTTTTAAATACGCCAAAGAGAACAATAAGCCTATACACTTTATGGGCCTTGTTAGCGACGGTGGAGTTCACTCCCACATCAAGCACCTTAAAGGTCTTTTAAGCGCTGCGGAAGATTTCGGCATCAGGCAGAAGTATGTTCACGCCTTTACCGACGGTAGAGATGTGGATCCGAATTCAGGAAAAGGATTTATCGAAGACCTGCAGCAACACCTGGAGAAGACCAACGGTAAATTAGCTTCTGTTATTGGCCGCTACTACGCTATGGATCGCGACAAGCGCTGGGAAAGAACGAAAAAAGCCTATGATCTTATCGTCCACGGAAAAGGGGAAAAATCCAGCGATGCAGCTGAAGCAATTCAGAAGAGCTATGACAATGATGTGACCGATGAGTTCATCAAGCCTATCGTGATGACCGATGACAACGGAAATCCTGTTGCAACTTTAAAAGAGGATGAAGTTGTGATCTTTTTCAACTTTAGGACAGACCGCGGCAGACAGCTCACGGAAGTGCTTTCACAAAAGGATTTTCCGGAGCATGAAATGAAGAAACTGCCATTGTACTTCGTCACCCTGACGCGCTACGATGAAACATTCAAGAACATCCACGTGGTTTTCAGCAAAGAAGACATTAAAATGACCCTGGGTGAAGTGCTTGAAAAAGCAGGGAAAAAGCAGATAAGAATCGCTGAAACCGAGAAATATCCTCACGTAACCTTCTTCTTTTCGGGCGGAAGGGAAAAACCTTTTGAAGGCGAAAAACGCATTATGATCAATTCTCCAAAGGTTGCTACTTACGACCTACAACCGGAGATGAGCGCCTATGAAGTTACCGATGCGATTGTGCCCGAGATCAATGCAAAATCTTCAGATTTCATCTGTCTCAATTTTGCCAACCCAGACATGGTTGGACACACCGGTGTTTTTGAGGCTGCCGTTAAAGCAGTGGAGACAGTAGACGAATGCGCCAAAAAAGTGATCGAGGCAGCCGAAAACAACGGCTATTCTGTGCTGGTTATCGCCGATCACGGGAACAGCGAGACCATGATCAATCCAGATGGCAGCGCAAATACCGCCCACACTACCAATCCGGTGCCGCTCATCCTGGTCGATAAGGATGTGAAGGAGCTGAAGCCGGGTAAACTTGGCGACATAGCGCCTACCATTCTAAAGCTCATGGGCGTGGACCAACCTGAATTAATGACTCAAAAACCACTTTTTTAATGAAGACTATTATCAGCATTTTGCTTTTTGCTTCTGTATTTTACTGCGGAAGCACAGGAGAGACCAGTACAAACCCAACTGCTGCTGAAGCAGTAGACCAACAGGGAATCCTGGTAGGAAAAATAACTAAAGAAGACCTCGAACAAGCACCGTATTCAGCCTGGTTTGAACCTATGTATGCTTCTTATAAGCCTTCAGAGGAAGAGCTGGAGACCATCAAGAATAACATTAACGACTATAAGATCAAGGTCTTTATGGGCACCTGGTGTGGCGACAGCAAGAGAGAAGTGCCTAAGCTTTACAAACTGCTCGAGGAAAGCGGTTATAATATGGATAACATCGAGATGCAGGCTGTAAAGCACGACAAAACTCTTCCGGGGGACCTGCAGGCTGGATATGATGTGCACCACGTGCCGACAATTATTTTTTATAAAGACGGAAAAGAGGTGAACCGTTTTGTGGAATATCCGCAGGAAAATTTTGAGGAAGATATTGCCAAAATCGTGTCTAAAGAGGAATATCATAATTCCTATCAATAAGCAGGTTCCAAAAAGGGCATTTTCTGTTATTCTTTTTATTTTTGCCACATGCCCAAACTTTTGACCATAGCCGTTGATTTTGACGGAACTTTAGTAGAGAACAGGTATCCTGAAATAGGAAAGCCCATAATGTTTGCCTTTGAATCGCTGCAAAAGCTGCAGGAAGAGGGCCACCAGATCATCTTGTGGACCTACAGAAGCGGGATCAAGCTGCAGGAGGCAGTAGATTTTTGTGAGAGCAAGGGCATCAAATTTTACGCGGTCAATAAAAGTTATCCCGAAGAGGAGTATGAGGAACACCTGAGCCGGAAGATCCTGGCCGATTTCTTCATCGATGACCGCAATATTAACGGGTTACCGCCCTGGGGGGAAATTTACCACCAGTTGACGAACCACCCGAAGACCGAGCTTTTTCGGGAGAAGAAAAAGAAAGGTTTATTCAAATTTTTTTAGAGAATGATTATACCAAAAACAAGAGAACAGATAGAATTGATGAGGGAGAGCGCTTTGATCGTATCAAAGACGCTGGGAATGCTGGCTTCGGAAGTAAAACCGGGAGTAACTACCCTGCAGCTGGATAAGATGGCCGAAGAATTTATTCGCGACCATGGAGCAGAACCGGGATTCCTTGGAATGTATGACTTCCCCAACTCGCTTTGCATGAGCCCGAACGCGCAGGTGGTACACGGAATTCCCAACGACAAACCTCTTGAAGAAGGTGAGATCATCTCTATAGACTGCGGCGCCTTCAAAAACGGCTTTTACGGAGACCACGCCTACACTTTTCCTGTTGGAAAGATTGATCCTGAAACCGAAAAATTGCTCAAAGTGACCAAAGAATCGCTTTATATTGGGATCAGGGAATTTAAGATTGGAAACCGCGTGGGCGATGTTGGTTTTGCGATCCAGCAGTATGCCGAAAAACACGGGTTTGGAGTAGTACGAGAACTTGTAGGTCATGGCTTAGGAGAAAAAATGCATGAAGACCCCGAAATGCCCAACTACGGAAAAAGAGGCCGCGGAAAAAAATTCATCGAGGGCATGGTGGTAGCCATCGAGCCCATGATCAATGCCGGCACACACAGGATCAAACAGCTGAAAGACGGCTGGACAATTCTAACGGCAGATAATAAACCCAGCGCGCACTTTGAACATGATGTAGCTTTGATCAACGGGAAACCTGAGCTGTTATCCACCTTCAAGTACATCTACGAAGCCCTTGGCATTGAGAGCGACGAGGAGGATGAGTTCAGGGCAGAAAGCCTCAACCTGAATGACTAAACCTTCAGATCATAAAGTCTCAAAAATGGCATTTTTGAGAGTTTTTTCAGGAGGGATTTTAGGCGAACAGCAATGATCAAGAAAAGCTTCAAATTTGTTCTCAACAAGGTACCGCGCCCGCTGTTAATAAGGTTAAGCTACCTTGCGCGACCATTTTTACTTTTAGCGCTTCGCGGAAGCAAATACACAGACCCCATAGACGGCAAGAGCTTTAAAAAATTCCTGCCTTACGGTTATGAAAATCAGCGGGAGAATGTGCTCTCGCCTTCTACCCTTTCCCTGGAACGACACAGGCTTCTATGGCTTTACCTGAAGGAGCACACCACCTTCTTCACAAAACCGCACAAAGTTCTGCACTTCGCGCCGGAACAGGCTTTTTACAAGCGCTTCCGGAAGATGAAGAACCTCGACTACACCACTACCGACCTGGAATCTCCTTTGGCCGACGTCAAAGCAGATATTTGTGATCTGCCGTTCGAGGACAACAGCTTTGATTTCATTTTGTGTAATCACGTGCTGGAGCATATCCCTGATGACGAAAAAGCAATGCAGGAACTTTACCGTATTTTAGAACCTGGAGGAACAGCAATCCTCCAAATCCCACAGGAGCTGAACAGGGAAAAGACCTTTGAAGACGATTCCATCACAGATCCTAAAGAACGGGCGAAGATCTTTGGGCAGTACGATCATGTAAGGGTTTACGGAAGGGACTTTTTTAACAAGTTAAGAAGCATCGGTTTTAAAGTGGACGAAGTAGATCTCACTTCAAATATGGATCCAAGCCTGGTGGAGAAATACAGACTTGCAAAAGGGGAAATTATTCCGGTGGCGAGGAAAAGCTTTTAGCTTTTGGCCGTTGGCCATTGGCTTTTTCAGCGGAAGACAATTTCATTTCCGGAATTTTATATTACTTCCTGATTTTTAAAATCTTCAAAATCAATCTATTTTCGGGTCAGAATCTTCCGTACCTACGGCACGTTTTAAATTTCTGCCCTCTTTTTGCTATTGAGCTTTCGTCCCTACGGGACTCTTTGAATTTCGAGTTCAACATCTAAAATTCAGGATTAACACCTGCTTCTGCGGAAATCTGTGAAATCGGCAGGAAATAATTTGGAGTCGAAATTTAATTCAGGAGCTTCACCTGACAACATTTTCAAATCTTCAAATCGTTCAATTTTCAAATTTAAAGGTCTCTTCTCTATGCTCTTTGTTCTCTTCTCTAATCGAGATCTACAAGTACCTCTTCAAAACCTTCAGTAGCGAATTTTCCCATGCTACCATCTTCCCGGGCGTAAATAAGAAAAGCATCCACATCATCAAGTTCCTGAAGCAGCTCTTTAGATGCTTCAAATCCCATGGCCATAAATGTAGTGGCATAAGCATCGGCAAGCGCACAATTCTCAGCCAAAACTGAGGCGCTTAAAACATCGCTTTTTTCGGCTTTTCCAGTCAAGGGGTTGACCGTATGCACGTACATTTTTCCGGTTTCTTCGTCCATTCTATTCTTACGATAGTTTCCGGAGGTTGCCATAGCGCGGTCCAGCAATTTCACACCGGCGGTTAGAGTGCGTTGTGCTTCGGTTTGTTCGGGATCATCAATGCCCACCAGCCAGGCGGCATCTTTTTCGGGGTTTCGGCCTTTTGCAAGCAGCTCTCCTCCTATTTCCACAAGATAATTCTCAACATCATGAGAATCTAAATAATGCCCCACCAGGTCAACAGTGTAGCCTTTGGCAATCGCGTTGAAATCCAGGTAAACTTCGGGCGCAGATTTGGTCACTATTCCTTCCGAAGAAATTTTAATCTTGCCGATGCCCACATATTGCATCAGCGAATCCAAAGTTGCGCTGTCTACCTCTTTTAAAGCCTTTTGGGGACCAAAGCCATAGAAATTCACCAGATTCCCAACAGTTGGATCGAAATAGCCGCCGCTCTCTCTGTTCACCTCTTCAGAAAGAATAAAAACATTCCTGAACAGCGTGTCCACCTGCACTTCTTCTCCACGATTAAGGCGTGAGATATCTGAATTCTCCCGGTAGGTGCTCATCGATTGATTTACCCTCTCAAAAATGGAATCCAGAGCTGTTTCGAGTTCTAGATCATCTTCAGAAAAATAAGTGATGTGATAAGTTGTTCCCAAAGCCTCACCGGAGACCAGGCGAGATGCTTCCTCATTGGAAGAACAGGAAAACATAAGTACTGAAAAAAGTGAAATTAGGAGCAGCTTAGATCTCCTGCAGTCCATTATAGTTGACAACATAATCTTCGGAAGAGTTTACCGGAAGTTCATAATCTTTTGAATTGGCCAGCCCCACCCCGGCGTAGAAAGTTTTGGCATCAAACTTTTGAGCATGCTGTTTGATAGTCTCCAGAAAGATCATATCTATCTCTTTGGGGTCGTAAGGATATTCAATAGCCCTTACGATGACAAAAGAGATCTTTTTGTTCTTAAGCACCACGAATTGAGGATCTTTTTTGAACTCGCTGTTCACACCAAGAAACTCAAAACCCTGATCTTCGAGGTCTTTGCCCACGATATTCATCGCGAGGTTGTGCAGTTCCTGAGAATTAAGTTCGGCCATGGGACAAAGTTAAGCTTAATAAAGGTTCCAAAAAAGGCAAAAAAAACAGCCATCGAAAGGATGGCTGTTTTTGTCATTTTTGAGAGGTATACTATCCTCCAAAGTCGTCGAAACGAACATTTTCTGATGGCACACCGAAATCTTCGGCCATTTTCTCCACCGCTTTGTTCATCAATGGAGGTCCACAGAAATAGAACTCGATCTCTTCAGGCTCTTCGTGAAACTTCAGGTAGTTATCGATCACCACCTGGTGAATGAAACCTACGAATCCGTCTCCTTCTCCGTCAAGTCCGTCTTTTACTTTCCAGTTGTCTTCTTCCAAAGGTTCAGAAAGTGCGATATAGAACTTGAAGTTAGGGAAATCTCTTTCCAAAGCTCTAAAGTGCTCTGTATAGAACAATTCTCTTTTTGAACGACCACCATACCAGTAAGTCACTTTTCTACCTGTCTTAAGGGTTCTGAAAAGGTGATACAGGTGAGATCTCATTGGCGCCATTCCGGCACCACCACCCACGTACAGCATTTCTGAATCACTTGGGTTGATAAAGAATTCACCAAACGGACCGGAAATGGTCACTTTATCTCCTTCTTTACAGTTAAAGATGTAAGAAGAAGCAATACCCGGGTTAACGGTCATCCAGTCATTCTTAGCACGATCCCATGGCGGAGTAGCCACACGAACGTTCAACATAACTCTTCTACCTTCAGCAGGGTAAGAGGCCATAGAGTAAGCTCTTTCCACTACTTCAGGGTTTTTCATCACAAGTGGCCAAAGATTGAACTTGTCCCACTCGAGTTTAAATTTGTCAGGTTCACCAGGGTGTTCTTCAGGATGCGCGGTGATATCCATTTCTTCATATTTCACCTCACATTTAGGGATCTCGATCTGGATGTAACCTCCGGCTTTGTAGTCCATATCTTCCGGAAGCTCGACAACGAATTCCTTAATGAACGAAGCCACGTTGTAGTTAGAAACCACGGTAGCCTCCCATTTTTTAATTCCGAATACCTCTTCAGGGATCTGGATCTTCATATCCTGTTTCACCTTCACCTGGCAACCAAGACGCCATCCTTCGGCGATCTCTTTACGAGTAAAGTGAGGCTCTTCAGTAGGAAGAATAGTTCCGCCACCTTCAGTAACAATACATTTACACTGAAGACAGGTTCCACCACCACCACAGGCAGATGGAAGGAACAGCTTGCTTTCTCCAAGAGTGGTTAGAAGCGTACCTCCTGAACCAACTTCAAGGTCGCGCTCTCCATTCACATTAATATTTACAGGTCCCGATGGCACGAGCTTGGCCTTTGCACCCAACAGAATGGAAACAAGGACAAGGATCAGGACTAAGAATACAACTACACTTGCTATAATAACTGCCATAACTATCTCTCTATAATTTAATTCCCATAAAGCTCATGAACCCAAGGGCCATAAGTCCGGTGATGATAAAGGTGATTCCCAGCCCTTTTAGTGGAGCCGGCACATTTGAGTAGGTGATCTTTTCCCTGATGGCCGCAATTCCCATAATTGCAAGGAACCAGCCCACACCACTACCAAGTCCGTAGGTAACGGCTTCACCAATGCCTGCAAAGTTCTTTTGCTGCATGAAAAGGGAACCTCCAAGGATCGCACAGTTCACAGCGATCAACGGAAGAAAGATACCAAGAGCGCCGTAAAGGGCAGGCGCGAATTTCTCAACTACCATTTCCACAAGCTGTACCATGGCCGCGATCACCGCGATAAACATGATAAAACTAAGGAAGCTAAGGTCAATTGTAGCATACTCAGCCCCCAGCCATTTCAAGGCCCCGGGTTGAAGTAGATATGTATCAAGAAGGAAGTTGATTGGAACCGTGATAGCCAAAACGAAGATCACAGCCGAACCTAAACCAACCGCCGTTTTTACGGTCTTAGATACTGCAAGGTACGAGCACATTCCAAGGAAATAAGCAAAGATCATATTCTCTATGAAGATGCTTCGTACGAATAAATTTAAATATTCCATGAGTGATTTTTTTGCTGGTTTTTAGTGTGCTTCTATCAGTTTACGGTTTCTGGATCTCTGCACCCAAATAATGATCCCTACGATGATAAGGGCCATGGGTGATAAAAGCATCAATCCGTTGTTCTCGTATCCAATCGCGTAAAGTCCGGTAGAATCTGCAAGGGTTGCAGCTTTATGACCAAGAACTTCGTACCCGAACAATTTTCCGGAACCAAGCAGCTCTCTAAAGAAAGCGACAATGATAAGGATGAGACCGTAACCGGCACCGTTTCCTATTCCGTCCAAAAACGATTTGTACACGCCGTTTCCTAAAGCAAAGGCTTCAAGACGTCCCATCACGATACAGTTGGTAATAATAAGGCCAACGAATACCGAAAGCTGTTTACTAACGTCATAAGCATATGCCTTCAATATCTGGTCTACCAGGATCACCAAAGATGCCACAACTACAAGCTGCACGATAATCCTGATCCTGTTAGGGATCAAGTTTCTTAACAGAGATACAATCACGTTTGAAAAGGCAACTACCGCGATCACGGCCAAAGCCATTACGAT
>JBAVJB010000065.1:0-48841 GCA_049687495.1 Salinimicrobium sp. | reverse complement strand
TCACTGTGCCCTAAAATGACATTTTTGACCCCTATGCTGGTAAGCATTTTTGCCGAAACTTCCCCGGTAAATGCTCCTTCCTTATTCTCATTCATATTTTGGGCAGCCACTTCAATTGGCGTGCCTCGTAAAGATTCGAACGCGTGGTATAGATTGGTAAAAGAAGGGGCTACGATCACTCTTACGCCCGGCTCTTCTTGCCATTGTAGCTTCATCTTGGCCAACAAGTCCTCGGTTTCAGTGAGATCATTGTTCATTTTCCAGTTTCCGGCTACTATTTTGTCTCTCATAATGGTGGTTTTAAAAGGATAATATAATATTCATTTTCAGAAGGTTAAGCTAAAACTTTGATAAAATAACGGTTCTATAACAGGAAGTTATTTTCCCAAAAGTATTAGTAATCCCCTTTAGGCATAGCAAATATAGGAAATGGGGATTGGTTAACGGTGAATTTGTTAAATGGGGAATTAGGAAATGGTTAATTAAGAAATGGTTAATAGTTATTGGTTAATAGGAGATTGGTTGAAGCGCAAATAGGGAATGGTTAATAGTTAATTCGTACTGTCTGAAAACGTTTTTTTTCTGAAATGTATCCAAAATAACAAAATAACATTTTTCAAAGGTGTCCCAAAAATGGCATTTTTGAAAGGCAGGCGCCCGATTAATCGCGCGCCTGCCCACCAAAAAACTGATCACTGAGCACTGAACACTAAAACTCCAGTTCCTCTGAATCATTCCAATGCACTTTTTGCTGAATCGTTCCGCGGCGCAACTTTACGATTCCGGGATTGCTCCTGATGATGGTTTTCAAAGCGGTTTCATCACTGAAATACCAATCGAGGTCGAGCTTGTATTTTTCATTGATCTCCGACTTCAATTCTTCTCCCGAAGCTGAAAGTCCAATCACTTTGTAACCGTTCTTTTTAGCCTTTTCAATGACTTCGGAAAGTTTTTCCAGGCCGGGAGCTTCACTCCTGCGCAGGCTGTAGGCCACGATCATGAGCAGCTTATCTTCCTGCATCAACTGCGGAAGCATATTCTCACCATTTTTCTCAATGGTGAAATCATGAATAGGCGGCGTGTAACCTTCCTGCACCAGTTCGGTTTCCACACCTATGAATTCCCCGTCAACCGAAGGATATTCTCCTGTTGTGGTCACAATTTTTTCCTCCCCGTTTACCCTAAATTTCCAGTTGTAGTCATAGACGGCTTCGGGCGCATCTTCGGGCACCGTCATGCCTTCTTCTATGTTCACTCCTTCTTTATATGCTCTAAAGTCGAGCCACGGCAAATGCATCAGGACATAATACCCAAAGAGGAAGCTCAGCATAAATGCCAGGAAAACGATCCAGCGGTGAGATTCTTTGGCAAAATATGGCGTGACATACTTCCGGTTAAAGAACAGGATGAGAATAAGAATGAACAGGAAAACATCCTTGTAAAATGATTCCCAGGGCGTAAGCGGAATGGCGTCTCCAAAACAGCCACAGTCGGTAACCTTGTTGAAATAGGCGGAATAAAAGGTCAAAAAGGTGAAGAACACGATCATGAGCAGCAAAGCCCAGGTCGTGAATTTGGGCAAGTAGCCTATCAGCAGCATGATCCCCAGCACCAGCTCGAACACCACCAGCAGCACGGCAATAGCCAGGGCAAAAGGAGCCAAAATTTCCAGATTGAGCACCGAAGGGCTAAAATATTCTTCCAGCTTAAAAGAGAACCCGATTGGATCGTTAAGCTTAATAAACCCAGAAAAAATAAAAATGATCCCTACTACCCATCGGGCGATGCCTACAAGAATTTTCATATGGTGATTTTATGATCTGCTCAATTCGCTGTTTTCGTGAATATGTATCAGGGCAAAAATGGCATAATTGATCATATCTTCATAGTTCGCGCTTATCCCCTCACTCACCAGGGTTTTGCCTTTATTGTTCTCAATGGTCTTGATGCGCAGCAGCTTCTGCAAAATAAGGTCTGTAAGAGAACTCACCCGCATATCGCGCCAAGCCTCGCCATAGTCATGGTTCTTGTTTTCCATGAGCTGCTTGGTCTCTGTAATGATGCTGTCATAAAGTTCTGACACTTCCTCTTCGGAAAGATCTGGTTGTGCAGCAACGCCTTTCTTCAGCTGAATAAGCGCCATCACAGAATAATTGATGATCCCGATGAATTCCGGCACCTCGCCCTCATCTACCTTCCTCACCTCATTCTCCTGAAGTCCGCGAATACGCTGGGCTTTTATAAAGATCTGGTCTGTAAGGGAAGGCAGTCTTAAGATGCGCCAGGCGCAGCCGTAATCGTGCATTTTCTTCAAAAACAAACTGCGGCATTCCTCTACCACGGCATCATATTGTGCGGAAGTATCCTTCATAAAACGGGTAATTTGCGTAAATTTCGCTGAATTTATTCTATTTGTCAAAGTTAATTTTTCCATCCAAAAAACCAGCTTTTTTCTATGTATATCAACTGCAAGGGCAGGCTTATAGACCTTGATACCCCAAAAGTAATGGGTATTCTCAACATTACACCCGACTCTTTTTATGACGGCGGCCGCAATACTTCTGCGGAAGAATATCTCGCCCGAACCGGGGCTATGCTTGAGGAAGGGGCAACATTTATCGATGTGGGAGCGTACAGCAGCCGGCCGGGTGCAACAGACATTTCAGAAGAGGAAGAATTGAACAGACTTTTGCCTGTTGTAGAGGTGCTGGTAGAGAAATTCCCCGATATAATTCTGTCAATAGATACCTTCCGCAGTGAAGTGGCAAAAAAAGCTGTAGAGGCAGGAGCAGCAGTGATCAACGATATTTCAGCAGGAAATCTTGATCCGCACATGATGCAAACCGTTGCCAACCTGCAGGTGCCATACATCATGATGCACATGCGTGGCAATCCAAAGACCATGAAAGACCTCAATGAATACGAGGATCTCGCCCAGGATGTGGTTTATTATTTTTCTGAAAAGATCTCCCGGGCAAGAGAGCTCGGGATCAATGATATTATTGTAGATCCCGGTTTTGGTTTTTCGAAAAATATTCAGCAAAATTTTGAATTGCTGAGCAAGCTGGAGCTCTTCCAAAACCTGGAGCTGCCGCTGCTATCTGGACTCTCCAGGAAATCGCTCATCTACAAGACCTTCAATACCACGCCAGATGAAGCTTTGAATGGCACCACCGTTCTTAATACCGTTTCCCTTATGAAAGGTGCAAACATTTTGCGGGTGCACGATGTGAAAGAAGCGGTGGAATGCGTGAAATTGTTGGAGCGCCTGAAAAACTAGTTTATTATTTTTTACATTTACCAAAAAGCAAATCTACCTTGGAGTTTTTAGACCTGCGAATTCTTGACGTGGTTGACATTGTTCTTATTGCAGCCCTTTTGTACTACGTGTACAAACTGGTGAAGGGAACGGTGGCCGTCAATATCTTCATAGGGATCGTCATCATTTATTTTGTGTGGAAGCTTACGCAGCTGCTGCAAATGGAAATGTTGAGCACCGTGCTGGGCGAATTCATAGGCGTGGGAATGTTTGCTTTGATCGTGGTCTTCCAGCAGGAGATTCGAAAATTCCTGTTGATGATTGGCTCGACTAATTTCGCCCGGAGAAGAAGATTCCTGCAGACCTTAAAGCTTATTAAAGACGATCTTGATACTCCCAATGATATTGAAGCCATTGTTAAGGCCTGCGAGAGTATGGGCCGGACAAACACGGGAGCACTAATAGTCATTCAGAAGAACACCAGCCTCGATTTTGTGAAGAATTCCGGAGACTCCATGAAGATCCTCGTGAACCAGCCCATTATTGAATCCATCTTTTATAAGAATTCGATACTTCACGATGGCGCAATGATCGTGGAAGACAACTATATTACCGCTACTCGAGTGGTTCTTCCGGTCTCTAACGACAGAACCATTCCTTTAAGATTCGGACTTCGCCACAGGGCAGCCGTAGGAATTACTGAAAAGACCGATGCCCTTGCATTGGTAGTGAGCGAAGAGACGGGCCAGATCTCCTTTATTAAAGACGGGGAATTTGTAATGTATGAAGATCGCGAAGATCTGCTGGAAAAGTTAAAAGCCGATTTGGTTTAGAGCGTCTCCTCTTCCTGCATGAACTGCACCTCGTATAGATTTTTATAGTAGCCGTCCTCTTTCTGAAGCAGCTCACGATGTGTTCCCATTTCCACTATTTTACCGGCGTCCATCACAAGGATCTTATCAGCCTTTTTTACAGTGGCAAGACGGTGAGCAATAACAATTGAAGTACGGCCTTCGGTGATCTTATCGGTAGCATCCTGGATCAATTGCTCGCTATAAGAATCTACCGAAGAAGTCGCTTCATCAAGCACGAGGATACTCGGGTCGCTCACGTAAGCTCTTAAAAATGCGATTAATTGGCGTTGTCCCGATGACAGCATTACACCGCGCTCCTTCACGTTGTAATCGTAACCTCCCGGCAGACTGGAAATAAAATCATGTACCCCAATTTCTTTGGCAGCCTTAATCACGCTTTCTTTGGTGATCTCGGGATGATTGAGGGTAATATTGTTCAAAATGGTATCGGCAAAAAGGAACACATCCTGCAAAACGATCGCAATTTGGGAACGTAAAGATTTCAGGGTGATATCCCGGGCATCCATTCCGTCAAGAAGAATTCTTCCGCCTAAAATTTCATAGGAGCGATTCAAAAGATTGATAATTGTCGATTTACCTGCACCGGTAGCACCTACTATTGCCACGGTCTCTCCGGCATGAGCTTTAAAGGAGATCCCTTTTAGAACTTCCTCGTCCTCAACATAGCCAAAGTGCACTTTTTCGAATTCGATTTCCCCTTTGAGGTGGTCTATTTTGAGAGTGCCTTCATCGGCAATGGAAGATCGGGTATCCAAGATCCCAAAAACCCGGTTTGCAGCTACCATTCCCATTTGCAGCGTGTTGAACTTATCGGCAATTTGTCGTAAAGGTCTGAACAACATCTGGCTTAATTCTATAAAAGCCACAATTACACCTAAAGTGATCGCCTCGCTGCCCGCCATTACCCGCAGCCCGCCATACCAAACCAGCAGACCAATGGTCACCGAGGTCGACATTTCGGCAATTGGAAAGAAGATCGAGTTGTACCAGACCGTTTTGATCCAGCCTTTACGGTGTTTATCGTTGATATCCCTGAACTTTTCAAACTCCTTTTCTTCACGAGTGAACAGCTGCACGATCTTCATACCGGTGATTCGCTCCTGCACAAAAGTGTTCAGGTTCGCCACCTGCGTACGCACCTCTTCAAAAGCCAGTTTCATTTTCTTCTGAAAAACCCTGGTCGCATAAAGAATGAACGGCAGTACCAGCAGTACAAGAAGTGTGAGTTGCCAGCTTTGATAGAACATAAAGCCCAGCACCACGATCATCTTCAACATGTCACTAATGATCATAAACAAGCCCTGGCTAAAGATGCTCGCAATGGTCTCGATATCGCTTACTGCCCTCGTCACAAGTCTTCCTACTGCCGAATTATCAAAATATTTCATTTTGAACTGAAGCATGTGCTCGAAAAGTTCGGTTCTTAGATCGCGAATCACATCCTGCCCCAAAAGGTTCGCGAAATAGATAAAACAGAACTGGAACAACACCTCCAGCAGTAAGACGCCTCCCATAAGGCCAATGTAGTACAACAGCTGGTCGTTATCCTGCGGAACTATAGAATTGTCTATGGTAACCTGAAGTAAATATGGCCTTAGAACTGCAAAAAATGAAAGCAGGATCGCAGCCACAGCCACAAAATAAAAGGTCCATTTATAGGCATTGGTATAGCGGAGCAACCTCCTGAAAAGACTAAAGTCAAATGCGTTTCCTGATGATGCAGCCATTAAGAAAAAATGCTTTTTGGGTATTCTATTCTAGTTAAAAATAATCCGTGGGCGGGAACCGAAGCTCCTGCTTCACTCCTGTCTCCACTTTTGATGATCTCGTGCATTGCCTGCACTTCCATTTTTCCCAGGCCGATTTGCAACAGGGTTCCAACGATAGCTCTCACCATATTCCGAAGAAAACGGTCTGCCTTGATGTAAAATACAAGTTCATGCCCGGTCTTCTCCCAGTACGCGTGTGAAATATCACATTTATAGGTCTTCACATCTGTGCGGGACCTGGAAAAACATTTAAAATCTGAATAATCCAGCAGGATTGCTGCTGCTTCATTCATCTTCTCAAGATCAAGTTCTTTATGAACGTAATAAGCAGTTCCTGTTTTAAAAACATCTTTGCTGCACACCAGGTGATATTCATAACTCCTGGAAAGCGCATCAAACCTGGCATGAGCCTCTGCTCCTACCTTAAAAAGATCACGTATTACAATATCTTTCGGTAAAAAAGAATTCAACCTGTAGATCAAATCCTTTGCAAGCTCTTCGGAAGTGTCAAAATGGGCGTACAACTGACTCGCGTGCACGCCGGCATCTGTCCTGCCGGCGCCGGTAAGCGCTATCTTTTGTTGCAGAAGGGTCGAAATCGCTTTTTCAACTACTTCCTGCACCGTGATTGCAGTTGGCTGTCTTTGCCAGCCGTGATAGGCTTTTCCGAAGTATGCCAGCTCCAAAAAATATCTCAATCTAAATCTTTACTTTTACGTTCAAAGACACAAAGATAAGCCATTATAGGCAACTGCCTATTCTAAGGCTCCCCTAGATTGTTAATCTCCTACTAAAAATTCAAATGAAAAAGATCCTGCTGCTTAGCGACACCCACGGACATATTGATGAACGAATAAAGAAATACGCTCAAGAGGCCGATGAGATATGGCACGCAGGCGATATAGGCACTACTATGGTAACCGATGAGCTTCAAAAAATCAAACCCCTAAAAGCCGTTTTCGGGAACATTGACGGCGCCGAGGTAAGAAAGGAATTTCCGCTAAATAATCGCTTTCTCTGTGAAGAAGTGGATGTATGGATCACCCATATTGGCGGTTACCCGGGCAGGTATTCCCCGGCAATAAAAGAGGAGATCAGGAAGAATCCGCCGCAGCTGTTCATCTGTGGGCATTCCCACATCCTCAAGGTGATGAACGACAAGAACCTCAACCTGCTGCACATGAATCCAGGCGCCGCAGGAAAACAGGGATTTCACCAAATGCGCACCATGCTTCGCTTTAAGATAGACGGGAAAGAGATCAAGGATCTCGAGGTGATCGAATTGGGGAAAAGGTAGTGCTCAGTGTTCAGTGTTCAGTGTTCAGAAAAGATGAAATGAAACAAAGAAAAACGACCTTGAAAAAAGGCATTTTTGGAACTCATTCGAGTTACCCTTTCCGAAACCTGGAACTTTGAACCTGAGACATCAAACTTTGATCTTTGAACAAAAAAACCCGAAGCTTTCGCTTCGGGTTTTTACGCACTAATACTACTAAGATGAAAGGTTTATCGCAACCGGTCCACAGATTTTACAAGATCTTCATCCTTTTTGATAGCCTTATTGGCCAGCACTAAAAAAACGATAGAAATTACAGGAATCAGCATCCCAATACCTTTCTCTGAGACGTAAGCCTCTCCAGATATGTTTAGGGACCAATAGACAAATAATCCTAGTAAAATTAAGTTTAATATTATATTGAAACGCCCCAGCATGAACTGCAGCTTTCTATTCTTGAACAAAAATATAGTGATAAGGGAAATTGCCGCCGAGATCATGAACAATGCGAATACCAGCAAAACATCAACTGCGTAAACAGGTACTCCCGCCATGTTGTCTCCAAGGTTAAAAACAAAGATCAGCCCGGCACTGCAAAGTGCGGCCAAAAACAGGTAGATCGTTTGTATTCTTTGTAGCATATTTCCTTAGTGAAGGCACAAAAATAATAGATTCTTTTTATAAACCATATCTGAAATATTAAAATATTGTCGTATAATTGCAATATCAACGCGTAACCAATTCAACAAAGGTTACTTAGACTCCAAAAAATTTTTTCGATTCTTCTTCGGGAAGGTGAAACAATCCAAAGTCAAAATTTTATTCAAAATTATTCATGTTTGAAATTTCAGAATTAAAGGCTAAAAAGCTGCCTGAACTTCAGGAAATAGCCAAAACCCTGCGGGTTCCAAAATACCGCACTCAAAAGAAACTGGATTTGGTCTATCAAATCCTTGATTACCAGGCTGCCAACCCTCAAAAAGTGCAGGAAGCACTGACTGAAGAGGACCAGAAACCTGCGCAGGAAGAGAAAAAATCTGCCGGCAGGCCAAAAAAGCCTCGCACGAAAACAGAGCACCAACCTTCTGCTTCCAAAGAGAAATCTTCTCCAAGGGAAGAAAAAAAGGAAAATCAGGAGCAAAAACCAAAAGCTGATTCTTCAAAACCTGATTCTTCAGAAGCTAAAGCGCATTCGGATAAGAAAAAAGAGCAGCACTCCAAAAGAGACGACTCTAAGAAACCATCCCGCGACAATCGCAGTCAGCAAAAGGACGGCAGAAAAGACCACAGGTCAAAAGACCAGGGACAGTCGCAAAAAGGCTCCCACAGCAGAGACAACAACACTCGAGACAACAATAACCGCGACAACAGCAAGGACAATAATAGCCGTGACACCGGAAATCGCGATAGCCGTAACCGTTACAAGGAACCGGATTATGAATTTGACGCGATCATTGAAAGCGAAGGAGTATTGGATATCATGCAGGACGGCTACGGCTTCCTAAGGTCTTCAGACTACATGTATCTTTCTTCACCCGATGATATTTATGTTTCGCAGTCACAAATAAGATTATTCGGCCTTAAAACAGGAGATACTGTTCTTGGACAGGTAAGACCTCCCAAAGAAGGCGAAAAATATTTCCCGCTTATCAAGATCAACAAGATCAATGGGCTGGATCCTCAGGTAGTAAGAGACAGGGTTTCTTTTGAACACCTCACCCCTCTTTTCCCTCAGGAAAAATTCAATATTGCCGAAAGACAAAGCACAGTATCAACGAGGATCATGGATCTTTTCTCTCCAATTGGTAAAGGACAGAGAGGAATGATCGTTTCTCAGCCTAAAACAGGTAAAACGATGCTGCTTAAAGATATCGCAAACGGAATCGCCGCAAACCATCCTGAAGTTTACCAGATAATCCTTTTGATCGACGAACGTCCTGAAGAGGTGACCGATATGCAGCGTAACGTTAAAGGAGAAGTTATCGCTTCCACCTTTGACAAGGAAGCACATGAGCACGTAAGAGTTGCCAACATAGTGCTGGAAAAAGCAAAAAGAATGGTAGAATGCGGGCACGATGTTGTGATCCTGCTTGACTCCATCACGCGTCTTGCACGAGCTTACAACACCGTACAACCTGCCAGTGGTAAGGTATTAAGTGGTGGTGTTGATGCCAATGCACTTCACAAACCTAAAAGGTTCTTTGGAGCAGCGAGAAACATTGAAGGCGGCGGCTCACTTTCTATTATTGCAACCGCACTTACTGAAACCGGTTCTAAAATGGACGAGGTGATCTTTGAAGAATTTAAAGGAACAGGTAACATGGAGCTGCAGTTGGACAGAAAGATCGCCAACAGACGTATCTTCCCTGCCATCGATCTTACTTCTTCAAGTACAAGAAGAGACGATATTCTGCTTGATGAGAACACCCTTCAAAGAATGTGGGTGATGCGTAAGTACCTGGCCGATATGAATCCTGTAGAAGCTATGGAATTCATCAACGACCGCATCAAACAGACCAGAAATAACGAGGAATTCCTTATCTCCATGAACGGATAAGCAATACCTTCCAAAAATGACAAAATCCGGTGCTCTTGAGTACCGGATTTTTTTTGCTTTTATTTTTCCTCAAAAAATGAGGCTTCAAAAATGTCATTTTTAACAGCTCACTTTAACATCTCTTGGCAGACAGGTCCGAGAAAGGAAGGCGAAGTAATCAGGTGTTAAAGATGAGTTCAGATTATAGTTCTACTTTTTCCGCCTGGCCCTTAGCCAAAAGGGTGGCGGATAAAGATTAGCGTATCGCCGGCTAACAATTCAGAAAAAAGAAAAGAGAGGTCTCAAAAAAGGCATTTTGGAGCACCCGTTAGAGGCACCTCCCGAATAAAACAGACCAGAAAAAATATTCGTGGATTCCTGGCAAAATATTTCAGAAGAAGAAGAAGAAGAGAGCAAAAAAAGAGATGCTTCAAAAATGACATTTTAGAACACCATTAGAAGACAGCTTCCGAAGAAACCAAAAAGACATTCGTGACTCGTGGCTTAACACCTTCAAGAAAGAAAGAAAGAAAAGAAGAAAAAAGAGGAAATAAAGAAAAATGCCTTTCGTTTTGCAACGAAAGGCATCCCTTATAAATTGAACACTAAAACCTGATTAAAGCGCTGCTATATGCTTAGCCAACTCAGACTTAAGGTTAGCGGCTTTGTTATCATGAATAATGTTGCGTTTTGCAAGCTTATCGATCATTGAAACTACTGTAGGAAATAAAGTCTCTGCCTCCTGCTTCTCCGCCTCACGCAATTTTTTGATCGCGTTTCTTGTAGTTTTATGCTGGTAGCGATTTCTTAGACGTTTAGTCTCATTGCTACGTATTCTCTTCAACGCTGACTTATGATTTGCCATTACACTAATATTAAATTAAATTCTTTATAGTAGTCCGTAGGGGAATCGAACCCCTGTTACCAGGATGAAAACCTGGCGTCCTAACCCCTAGACGAACGGACCAACTATTGCTTAATTGCGGATGCAAAAATACAACTATTTTTCAATGCCGCAAATGTTGACCAAATTTTTTTGAAAATTTAATAGGCCTTAGCAAAAAGCACTCTTTGAGACGTGGGTTTTCCCGTGAGAACACAAGCGCCTTCGCGGGTTTGCGCATCAAAAGGCATCAACCTGATAGTGGCCTTGGTAAGCTCTTTTATCTTCTGCTCGGTCTCTGCAGTACCGTCCCAGAACGCCGAAATAAAACCGCCTTTTTCCTTGAGCACTTTTTTGAATTCGTCAAAGGTATCTACCTCGGTAATATGTTCATTTCTGAAGTCCAGGGCTTTTTGGAAAAGGCTATCCTGAATTTCGGTCATAAGCCCTTTCACTTTCTCCACCACTTCGGTTTGAGCCACGAACTCTTTTTTAAGTGTATCCCTTCTTGCAAGTTCTACAGAACCTTTCTCTAGGTCTTTAGGGCCAATAGCGATCCTTACAGGCACGCCTTTCATTTCATATTGAGCAAATTTCCAGCCCGGTTTTTGAGTATCCCTGTCATCATACTTCACAGAAATGCCTTCAGCACGAAGATCGGCCGCCAGTATATTAGCAACTTCAGATATTTGGTTCAATTGCTCGTCTCCCTTA
Source organism: Salinimicrobium sp. (assembly GCA_049687495.1). Classification (GTDB taxonomy): domain Bacteria; phylum Bacteroidota; class Bacteroidia; order Flavobacteriales; family Flavobacteriaceae; genus Salinimicrobium. The sequence continues at coordinate 37,529 of JBAVJB010000065.1, read as the reverse complement.
TAAATTGGTACTATGACCACTTGAATCGGTGCCAGGTTTGGAGGCAGCACCAGCCCGTTATCATCACTGTGGGTCATGATTAGGGCTCCCATCAATCTTGTCGATACACCCCAGGAGGTGGCCCAAACATGCTCCAGGTTTCCTTCTTTACTTGCAAACTTTACATCAAAAGCTTTTGCAAAGTTTTGCCCCAGGAAGTGAGAAGTTCCCGCCTGCAGCGCCTTCCCGTCCTGCATCATGGCTTCGATACAATAGGTATCTACAGCTCCTGCAAAACGTTCACTTTCGGTCTTTCTTCCCTTGATCACCGGCATAGCCATAAAAGTTTCGGCAAACTTGGCGTAGATGTTATTCATCTGCTCGGTCTCTGCCAGGGCTTCTGCCTTAGTGGCGTGGGCGGTATGACCTTCCTGCCAAAGGAATTCGGCAGTACGAAGGAACAGTCTCGTTCTCATCTCCCATCTTACCACGTTTGCCCACTGGTTTACCAGAATTGGCAGGTCACGATAAGACTGTATCCATCCCTTATAGGTATTCCAGATAATAGCTTCGGAAGTTGGTCTTACCACCAGTTCTTCTTCCAGTTTGGCTTCAGGATCTACTATAAGTTTCCCGGGATTATCGGGGTCGTTTTTTAGTCTATAGTGTGTTACGATAGCACATTCTTTGGCAAATCCTTCGGCATTTTTTTCTTCAGCTTCAAAAAGGTGCTTTGGAACAAACAGTGGAAAATAAGCATTTTCATGCCCTGTTTCCTTGAACATTTTGTCCAGTTGCGCCTGCATTTTTTCCCAGATCGCATAGCCATAAGGTTTGATCACCATACAGCCTCTCACGGCAGAATTTTCGGCAAGGTCTGCCTTGACAACCAGCTCGTTATACCACTTGGAATAGTCCTCTTTTCGGGATGTTAAGTTCTTAGCCATGCTTTTTTATTTGGCACAAATGTTGTACCTTGTTATAGATAGTAATGATAATTAGCGCAAAACTAATTAATTTTACACACTTTGTTCAATAATAAAACCGATACCATGAAACCTTACTACAAGCTTTTAAATTTAAGAGGCCTTTTGACAGGATTCGGCGCTCTTTTATTATTAGCTTCCTGTGGTTCCTACCAGTATGCCGGGTACGACAACGATGGGATATATTCCTCCTCCCCAAAAGATGAGGCTTATGCAGCTAATGATTATGACGAATCTTACGAGAACGCCCTGTATTACAAGCAACTTTTTGCTGAAAAATCTGAACAATTTGCGAATGTTCCCGCAGAAGGAGCAATCTTTACAGATATAGAAAATTATTCTTCCGCAGGACAGTACGACGACAATATGTTTGGAGAAGAAGGACTGGAATATGAACCGGGCCGTGCTGCCTGGGGTACAGATCCTGATGAGATCTCCATCAACATCTACAATGATCCTTTCTATTTTCCTTATGGTTACTCCCCATATTACGCAGGATATTATGATCCTTACTGGGCACCATACAACCCTTACTACGGTTATTATGGCTACCGCCCATACAGATATGGATACGGGTATTACAGCCCTTATCGATGGGGTGCCAGCTTTTCATTTGGATGGGGAAATTGGGGACGCGGATATGGTTACGGATTCTATGATCCTTTCTTTGGACCTAACTACTACCCATATTATTATGGAGGCAGGTTTTACCCTAACTACAGGTATAGAGATGTTGCCTACAGCACTTCAAGACGCGATTCTTACTCCAGTTACGATCGTTACAACAGAGACAATGTACAAGCCCGTTCTTCAAGAATACGGGGATACACCAATCCACGTGACGTGAGAGCCGTGAGAAGCAACTATGGAGAACGCACCTATCAAACCCGTTCTAACAGAGTTCGACCAACCAGTGCCTCAACCAGAAATGCAGCTTACAGGAGATCGAGCAGTAATAACCGTGTTGAAAGAGTACGAAGCTCTTCCCAAAGAAGAAGCAATAATGGAACCCAGTATAACAGGTCGACCAGGTCAAGCTCTTCAAGAAGCAGCGGTACCACTCGCAGCTCCTCTTCAAGCTCAAGATCTTCCGGTAGCAGCAGTAGCAGCTCAAGGTCAAGCAGAGGCCGCGGGAATTAATTCAACAAATTCATCAAATAAATAAATGAGAAAAGTATTTTTTGCCTTCATAGCCATTTTTTCAATGACTATGGAGGCTCAAAACATAACAGATGCTGTACGATATTCAATGACAGATCTGAACGGAACAGCCAGATATCGCGCCATGAGTGGCGCGTTTGGTGCATTGGGCGGAGATCTTTCCTCTCTCAATGTCAACCCTGCCGGCTCTGCTGTCTTTTTAAACAGCACCGCCAGCTTTACTTTAAATATCGAAAATTCAGATCTGGGGGTAGATTATTTAAACGGTTCCACCTCCAATAAAGACACTCATCTTGATCTGGGACAGGCCGGAGCGGCTTTTGTTTTCAACAACCGTGATGAAAACGCTGCGTGGAAGAACTTTACTTTAGCTTTTAATTACAACAAATCGGCCGGCTTTGAAGATGATTGGATGGCAGCGGGCGACAATAACGTTTCGTTTAACAACTATTTTCTTGACTACGCGAACGGAGTTCCCCTTGACCTTTTAATTCCCACGGGAAGCGAAACAGTAGATGATCTCTACTCCTATTTGGGAGAAAATTTAGACTTTGGAGCCCAACAAGCCTACCTTGGTTATGAAGCTTTTCTTTTTGAAGCGGTAGACGAGACTGACTTAGGAAATACCGAATATATCTCAAACGTGGCTCCGGGAAGTTTTGACCAGGAATATGCTTACACAGCTACCGGTCTCAACGGAAAATTTTCCTTCAACTTCGCCACTCAATATGAGGATTTTCTTTACCTGGGCTTGAACCTGAACAGCCATTTTATCAACTATGACAGGGTGACTTCAATGTCTGAACTTAATAATAATTCCGGCAGCTTTATCAATGAGATCTACTTTGAAGACAGGCTCAGCACTCTTGGCACCGGTTTCAGTTTCCAATTGGGAGGGCTTGCAAAAATTGGCGACAGCTTTAGGGCCGGGGTAACTTTTGAGTCACCAACGTGGTATACGATTTCAGAAGAAACCACGCAATATCTTGAATCTTTCAGTGATGCTAACGGCCTTGCAATAGTAAAACCCAATGTGGTCAACGTCTATCCCGATTATAAGATCCAAACGCCTTCAATGTACACAGGAAGCCTTGCTTACCTGTTCGGGGACAAGGCATTGATTAGCTTCGACTATTCTTATAAAGACTATTCGACTACGAAGTTCAAACCTAAAGATGATCCGGCGTTCTCATATCAAAACGACCTTATAGAACAGGAGCTTAAAGGAGCCTCTGTTTTCAGGCTTGGAGGAGAATACAGGATTATGAACTGGAGCCTGCGTGGCGGTTACAGGTTTGAAGAGAGCCCTTATACAGATGAAGCTACCATTGGTGATCTTAACGGCTATTCTTTTGGGCTTGGCTATAACTTCGGAAACATCAAACTCGACGTGGCCTATGATGCTTTTGAACGAGATTATGCTCCACAATTGTATCAAACCGGCCTTACCAACAGAGCCTATATCAACCGGAACAATTCCAATGTCACTTTATCCCTAAGCTTCGGGATCTAAGGTTTCAAAAATGACAAAAAAGAACAGCTGTCAAGGCTGTTTTTTTATGATATGCTTTTCTTTAAAAGCAATAGAAAAGCCTGATGTTTCAGCTTGTTAAAAAAAGGTTTTAATCCGTATCTTTGCAAGCTAAATGTGACAATTGATCAAAAACAACATGAAAAAAGACAATATAGACGAGGCAATAGATGAAATGGGAGATGCTTTTGTAAGTCCCAATACAGACACTCCGATGAAAAAGGATGCCTTTGATAAATCTGATTCAGAAAAAATTGAGATCATCCAGGAGAATGTCAAAAACATTATGGACACTCTTGGCCTTGACCTTACAGATGACAGCCTAAAAGGAACTCCAAAAAGGGTTGCAAAAATGTTTGTCAATGAGATCTTTGGAGGTCTTCATCCTCAAGCAAAACCTAAGGCATCTACTTTCCAGAACAAATATAAGTACGGCGAAATGCTGGTAGAGAAGAACATTACCCTCTACTCTACATGTGAGCATCACCTCTTGCCAATCGTAGGAAAGGCGCACGTGGGCTATATCTCTAACGGAACTGTTGTAGGGCTTTCAAAGATGAACCGTATTGTTGATTATTACGCAAAACGACCACAAGTTCAGGAAAGATTGACCATGCAGATCGTCAAAGAGCTACAGGAAGTTTTGGGCACCGAAGATGTTGCCTGTGTCATTGACGCAAAACACCTTTGCGTGAATAGCCGCGGAATAAGGGATATTGAGAGCAGCACCGTGACCAGCGAGTACGGCGGCCGTTTCAAAGATCCCGAAGCCCGAAGAGATTTTCTTGAATATATCAACCTGGATACAGAATTTTAAATTCATTTATGGCACTTTACAAGCAGCAGGAATTAAAGATCTACAATTCGATCTCAGGAGAAAAAGAGACTTTTACACCCATCAATGAAGGCAATGTGGGCATGTATGTATGCGGTCCCACCGTATACAGCAATGTGCACCTTGGCAATTGCCGCACCTTCATCTCTTTCGATCTGGTCTTTAGATACCTGAAACACCTGGGCTATAAAGTGCGATATGTTCGCAATATTACAGATGCAGGCCACCTGGAAAACGATGCAGATTCCGGGGAAGATCGTATTGCAAAAAAGGCAAGACTCGAACAGATCGAGCCGATGGAAGTAGTACAAAAGTATACAGTTGATTTTCACAACATCCTTCAGCAGTTCAACAACCTTCCTCCTTCAATCGAACCTACCGCCACAGGACATATCGTGGAGCAGATCGAGATTATCAAGGAGATCATGGAGAAAGGATTCGCTTACGAGGCGAACGGTTCTGTGTATTTCGATGTTTTGAAGTTCAACAAATCCCACGACTACGGAAGGCTTAGCGGAAGAAAACTTGAGGACATGATCCCGAACACCCGCGAGCTTGCAGCACAAAGCGACAAGAAGAACCCACAGGATTTTGCACTTTGGAAGAAGGCAGAACCGCAACATATAATGCGCTGGCCTTCCCCATGGAGTGACGGTTTTCCCGGCTGGCACCTTGAATGTACCGTGATGAGCTCAAAATACCTGGGTGAAGAATTTGACATTCATGGCGGCGGAATGGACCTGAAGTTCCCGCACCACGAATGTGAGATCGCACAGGGAGAGGCTGCCACGGGAAAAAACCCCGTGAATTACTGGATGCATGCCAACATGCTTACCCTCAACGGGAAGAAAATGGCCAAGAGTACAGGCAATAATATCCTGCCGAACGAGCTGTTTACAGGAGACAATCCTAATCTTGAAAAAGGCTTTCCGCCCACGGTAGCACGTTTCTTTATGCTACAGGCGCATTACAGGAGTATTTTAGACTTTTCAAACGAAGCCCTGTTGGCCAGCGAGAAAGGCTTTAACCGCCTCATGGACGCCTATCATTTGCTGAAAGAACTAAAGACATCAGATAAGTCAACGTTTGATGTTGCCGAATGGAAGCAGAAATGCTACGACGCCATGAACGACGACTTCAACAGTCCTATTCTTATCGCACAGTTTTTTGAAGCAGTGAAGTTCATCAACAGCGTAAAGGAGGAAAAGGCAAAGATCACTGCGAAAGATCTTGAAGAGCTTAACACTGTAATGACCGGCTTTATTTTTGATGTACTTGGCTTGGTTGATACCGCCGAAGCAGCCGATGATGATGCAGGAAATAAACTCTCCGGCGCATTGGAACTGTTGATTAAGTTAAGAGCTGAAGCACGCGCAAATAAAGATTTTGCGACCAGTGACAAGATAAGGGATGAGTTGCAGGAGCTCGGCATTCAGCTGAAGGATGGCAAGGAAGGCACCACCTTCTCACTAAGCTAATCTAAAAAACTTTATATTGAAGAAGTGGCTTTCATACCCGCTTATTGGACTGGTAAAATTCTACCAGCGGGCCATTTCACCCTTTACTCCCGCCACCTGTCGCTACAGCCCCACCTGTTCGCAGTACACCATTGAGGCGCTAAAAAAGCACGGCGCCTTCTACGGAAGCTGGCTTTCAATAAAACGCATTGCCAGCTGCAATCCCTGGGGAGGCTCGGGTTATGATCCCGTGCCGGACAAAGTTCAGGAGGAAAAACAATCCTGAAACCTTGCAAATATGTATATTTACGCTCCAACCTTAACAGCTATTCATGTTATTCAATAAGATCTACTGGAATCCTTCCGAAGGAATCGATCTGGGATTTTTTGTTATCCACTACTACAGTTTAATGTTCGTCGTTGCCTTTACCCTTGGCTGGTATTTGATGAAGCATATCTACGAGCGCGAGGGAGTTTCGCTGGAGAAACTTGACTCGCTTTTTATTTATATGGTGTTATCTATCCTTATAGGTGCTCGACTCGGGCATGTGATCTTCTACGACTGGGATTATTTTCAGCATCACCTTTTAGAGATCTTTTTGCCGGTGAGATTTGAACCCGAATTTGAATTTACAGGATTTCGTGGTCTTGCCAGTCATGGCGCCGCCATCGGAGTAATTATCGCAATGTACCTATATCATCGTAATGTCCTTCAGAAACCTGTACTTTGGGTACTTGATCGTATTGTCATTCCGGTAGCTTCTGGAGGGATCTTTGTAAGGATTGGGAATTTCATGAATTCAGAAATTATTGGGAAACCCACCCATAGTGATTATGGGGTGGTCTTTACCAAGCTGGGGGAAGATTTCGCCCGGCATCCAGCGCAGCTGTATGAGTCTGCCTGCTATCTTGTGGTATTTCTTATCCTGTATTACACCTACTGGAAGACCGAAAAAAGGCAAAAACTAGGCTACATGTTCGGATTGTTCCTGGTAATGCTTTGGACGGTACGATTCTTCGTAGAATTTATAAAGGAGCCGCAGGTGGGAGAAAGGGTGAACTGGGTATTGAACACAGGCCAATGGCTGAGCATACCTTTTATACTTGCAGGATTCTACTTTATGTTTAGACCTTCAACAAAAGACAGAGTAAAATGATAAGAAAAAACGCATTTTTGAGCCTCCTGATATTCGGAGGCTTTTTTATGGGCTGCAAAGAAAAGACAGCCGATCAAAAAGAGGTGAAATCGGCCCCTATTGAGTTCAAAAGAGAAGCAGAAGCCTATCTCACCAAACCCACAGGCGACACCCTTCAGCATTTAGAGCTGGAGATAGCCGATGATGATTACCAGTGGGAGACAGGGCTCATGTACAGGCACAAAATGGCTGAAAACAGGGCTATGCTCTTCATTTTTGAAGACGAGGCGCCTCGCGGGTTCTATATGAAGAACACCTACATCCCTTTAGACATCATTTTCCTGGATCACAATAACAAGATCATCAACATTGCCAGGAATGCAAAGCCGCAGGATCTTCAAACGCTTACTTCTGAAGCTCCCGCGCAATATGTACTGGAAATAAACGCCGGCCTGGCCAACCAATGGAACCTTCAGAAAGGCGACAGCCTTATTGTGAACATGAAATAGATCAGGAATAATACTTTCCAAAAAGGGCAAAAAACAAAGGCCTTCAAAAATGACATTTTTGAAGGCCTTTGTTTTTTTTACTTCCGAAGAAGAAAAGATCCTAAAAGAAAAAGGCTGCCTTGAGAGCAGCCTTTCCTAATAATATTTCCGAAGAATTAAGCAACCTCTTTTTTCGAAGAAGCTACTTTCTTTCTTTTTGATTCCTTGTTAAAAGTGTCATAGGTAATTGGAGTCGCGATAAAGATCGACGAATAAGTACCCACGATCACACCAACAATAAGAGCAAACATGAATCCTCTAATGCTTTCCCCTCCAAAGATGAAGATAGCAAGCAGTACCACAAGGGTGGTCAAAGAGGTGTTCAAGGTACGGCTGACGGTACTGTTGATCGCCGCGTTGATCGCGTCTTTTTTGGTCCATCCCGGATGCTCGTTAAAGTATTCCCTGATACGGTCAAAGATAACCACGGTATCGTTCAACGAGTAACCTACCACCGTAAGGATTGCCGCAATAAAGGCCTGGTCGATCTCCATGTTGAAAGGCATGATCTTATAAGTAAGGGAGAATACCCCAAGTACGATCAAAACATCATGGAAAAGAGCAGCCACAGCACCTAAACTGAACTGGTATTTTCTAAACCTCAACAGGATGTAAAGGAACACTACAAGTAGAGATCCTAATACCGCCCAGATAGAGGCTTGTTTAATATCATCGGCAATAGAAGGCAAAACCTTAAAGGTTTTCATGATGCCTACTTCACTCTGGCCTTCTCCAACTTGAAAGTCTTCATAAGCAAAACCGGCAGGAAGGTAAGACTGAAGCCCTTCAAAAAGTTTTTGCTGGATCTCACGATCAACTTCATTCCCCTCGTCATTTACGCGGTATTTCGTGGTTACCTTGATCTGGTTGCTCGCACCAAAGGTTTTTACCTCGGCACTACCAAATTCGGTAATAAGATCATTTTCAATAGCTGTAGGATTCACCGGCTGGTCAAAGCGGATGGTGTAGCTTCTTCCTCCAACAAAATCCACACCCTGGTTAAGACCTAGCGTGAACAATGACCCAAGGCTGATCACAAGGAACAAACCTGATACAATATAGAATGTCTTTCTCTTCCCAAGGAAATTCACGCCCATGTTGGCAAAAAGTCCTTTTGTAAGACCGGTTGAGAACGTAAGCGACTTTCCGTTTCTAGCGTAAGAGTCAATGAACAACCTGGTGATAAAGATCGCTGTAAACAGAGAGGTTGCAATACCAATAAGCAAGGTAGTCGCAAATCCTTTGATTGGTCCTGTACCAAGAACAAAAAGAATAAGACCTGTAAGACCCGTTGTTATGTTCGCATCAAGAATGGAAGACAAAGCATTGCTAAAACCGTCATTGATGGCCTCACGTTGAGATTTACCTTTTCCAAGTTCTTCCCTGATACGCTCGAAGATAAGCACGTTAGCATCAACCGACATACCAATTGTCAATACGATACCGGCAATACCCGGAAGCGTAAGTACAGCTCCAAGACCTGCAAGTACACCAAAAATGAACAGGATGTTCACGGTAAGAGCGATGTCTGCAAAGATACCTGCCTTACCATAGTAGAAGATCATCCAAAGCAATACCAGGATCAGGGCGATGATGAAAGACATCATCCCACTGTCGATAGCCTCTTGACCAAGTGACGGACCTACTACTTCACTCTGGATAATATCTGCGGAAGCAGGAAGTTTACCTGCACGCAAAACGTTGGCCAAATCCTGACCTTCATTAATGGTGAAATTACCTGTGATCTCGCTTCGCCCTCCTGAAATTCCGCCTGCCTGAGAAACACCCGGTGCAGAATAAACAATGTTATCAAGTACGATCGCGATCTGGCTCTGATTTTCGGCAGCAAAGGCGGTCATTTCTTCCCATGTCTTCGCTCCTTTACCATTCATCTGCATGCTCACTGCAATACGCCCAACCTGGTCATAGGTTTGCATAGCATCTGTGATCACACTTCCTGAAAGTGGCGGCTCGTTTTGCCTGTTTCCTTTTAGGGCATAAAGACCTGCAACATCGCTGTCATCATCTGTTTTACCCCAAACGAATTTGGCATATCTCTGGTCTCCGGTTAGCAAAGAGCGAACCTGAGGCATTTTCAAATAAGCATTAACCTTTGCAGTGTCTTCAACAGGGAAGGTTGCAAGTACAGGTCCTCCCTGGAAACCGGGAGAAGCCATTAGGTCAAACAGCGGATTGTTTTGCTGCGCAACCTCTGTAGTATCATCTGCAGATTCAAGAAGCGCATCGATCTCGTCATCTACAGTTTCTGTAGTATCAACTGCAGCAGTTTCTTTTTCTTCAGAAACAACATCTTTTAACACAGAGTTCGCTTGCACGAAGAAGTTCTGAAGTTCGTTGCTCTTATACACATGCCAAAACTCAAGCTGAGCTGTACTCTGTAAAAGACTTTGTACACGCTCGATCTCTTTAGCACCAGGCAGCTCAACAAGAATACGCCCCGAGTTTCCAAGACGCTGAATGTTTGGCTGGGTTACCCCAAATTTATCGATACGCTTTCTAAGAACTTCGAATGCAGAAGTAATAGACTCATCAATTTTCCTACGAATGATAGGCTTCACCTCATCATTGGTCATGTTAAAATTGATCTCGTCACTTAGATTCATATTTGCAAAAATATCGGGAGATGCAAGTTGTGCATCCGGGATATCTTCAAAGGCTTCAAAGAAAAGATCTATATAAGTTTCCTGGCTGGATTTTTGAGCCTCATCGGCTTTAGCCAAAGCCTGGTTGAAAGCAGGATCTTTAGTGTTATTGGCAAGCTCCTTAAGGATGTCCTTAACCGAAATTTGAAGGATTACATCAATCCCTCCTTTAAGGTCAAGCCCTTTGTTTAGCTCTTTTTCCTTGGCCGTGTTGTAAGTAATCCCGGCAAAGACCTCATTGTTTCCAATGGAATCAAGATATCTCTGCTCTTCCCTGTCTCTCAGGCTAAGATAATTGTCGACGTCGTCAGAGATCTTTTGCTGTGCAAATTCTTCGGCATCCTCTTCAATGTTGTTCGCAATGAAAGTAAAGGACAGCTGGTAAATACATACCAGGCCAAACAAAATTGCAAACACTTTGATTATTCCCTTGTTCTGCATTAGTATTTAAATTATGTTCAAATTTTAAAAACGGACAAATATAGGTTTTCAATAATGAAATCCCAATTGTTTTTTTTGAAAAAATTAACTTTTGGAGGATAAGAAAAAAGCTGTTCGAAAACCTTGCTGAATTCTGTTATTCATGGGCTTCAGGTATTTCCTACAAGCCGAAAAATCCCAATAATTCAATGTTTCCGAACAGCTTCCAAAGAGTGAATTAGCCTCCCTCTTTTTACTATTTTTTAAGGTCCAAAAGTCCGTTGGTTTTTGATACCCCTTCTGAACTTTCTTTTAGTTTAGCCTTTTCAGCATCATCAAGTTCAACCTCAACGATCTTCTCGATCCCGTTCTTACCAAGGATCACAGGCACACCAATACAAAGATCGTTCAAGCCATATTCCCCTTCAAGCAAGGCCGAACATGGGAACATTTTCTTCTGGTCACAAGCGATAGCCTGCACCAAAGAAGAAACCGCTGCTCCCGGCGCATACCAGGCGCTGGTGCCAAGCATCTTGGTTAAGGTTGCTCCACCAACTTTGGTATCTTCAGAGATCTGCCTGATCCTGTCTTCTGAAAGGAATTCAGAAATACTTACAGAGTTGCGGGTTGCATGACGGGTCAACGGCACCATTCCGGTATCGCTATGACCACCAATCACCATTCCGTCAACATCTGATGCAGGACAACCTAAAGCTTCGCTTATGCGGTACTTGAAACGGGCGCTGTCCAGCGCTCCACCCATTCCAATGATCCTGTTCTTTGGAAGGTTTGTTGATTTATGTACGAGGTAAGTCATAGTATCCATAGGATTACTTACCACAATAATAGTTACGTTTGGAGAGTGCTCGATAAGGCTGGAAGCCACAGATTTCACGATATCTGCATTGATCCCGATCAATTCCTCGCGGGTCATTCCCGGTTTACGCGGAATACCACTGGTGATCACGGCAATATCAGAATTCGCGGTCTTGGAGTAATCATTAGTGCTTCCGGTGATCTTGGTGTCAAAGCCCATCAGCGAAGCAGTCTGCATGAGGTCCATTGCTTTACCCTCTGCATAATCTTCTTTAATATCGATCAAAACTACTTCTGAAGCAAAATTTTTAATGGCTACATATTCTGCGCAGCTGGCTCCAACAGCTCCGGCACCTACTATAGTAACTTTCATGTCATTTATGTTGTTTGATTAATAGTCTTGCGAAAATACGAATTCTACAGCAGTTTTTAACAAAAACAGCCTTTAAATACGGCGCGTTTAGATGTTTACGTGAAGCCCCAGATTAGCATTGAAAAAATCTCCTAAGGTAGCCATACTGCTTAGCCTGAAACGACCAAAATGAAGGTTGAAACCAAGGTCGCCTTTAAATTGCATTTTTGAATCCTCTAACCTTTCAACTTCAGAATTCACAAGGTCTACCTGGCCGGTTCCTCCAAAGGTATAGCTGAATTTGGAATTCATAGCTCCTGCTGCTCCAAAAACCTCAAAAGCTCCCCACCTTTTTGAACCTATCAATTCGGCCATGAAAAGATTTGCGTCTACATCAATCTTATCCAGGACCACGAGACCTTCAGCTCCCCTGGGCTCAAAATCGTATTGAACCACAAGTTTAGTGTAGGCAGCACCAAGGGCTACTTGAAAATCTTCGGGATAAGCGAACCCGAAATACTGACTCAAATTATGCTTTGCCCCCAGACCATATGTACTGGCAGTCACCCCGTCTATTTTTACTTCAGGCATAGCTCGAACAGTAACCTCAGTCCCGGCTGAAACCCCTACAGCTACCTGAAGAAAAGCATGTGGCACATAATTTCTTCCGATTCCCTCAATAGCTTGAAAATTCGTCACAGGAATTGTTTGACCATTAAAATCAATTTCTCCACTAAGAGTTACAGAGCTGCCCCCACCAAAAGCTGTTGGCAAAGTTACACTCTCTGCACCATCTATCTCCAGAATCTTGAGGTCTGAGTTTGAAAGATGAAACTCTTTTTTATCTGAAGGTACGAAAAGGGCATTTCCATGCAGGGACACCCGAAAATCCCATTTTTCAAGAGGCACAGCCGAACTGAACCAGCCGGCACTCGCCTGATATGCGGCACCTTCGGCTGCAGGTTCAGAAAAACGCCCTCCAATAACAAGCACATCATCAATAAAATCATCAACATCATCCTGCGCAAAAGCAGCAGAATTTGAAATAAAAAGTCCGATAAACAAAAAGTAGATTTTTTTCACTGTATTTGGTTTTGTAGCTGAGTAAAAATAATAAAAAAAGTTCCGCTTTGGCAGAAACAAAAAAACCCGCTAAAAAGCGGGTTTTTTAAAGTTTTGTTCAGTTAAGCATCGATGTTCGCATATACTGCGTTCTTCTCGATGAATTCCCTACGCGGCGGCACCTCATCTCCCATCAACATTGAGAAAATACGGTCTGCCTCTCCGCTGTTGTCGATGGTCACCTGGCGAAGTGTACGAAACTCGGGGTTCATGGTAGTATCCCACAGCTGCTCTGCGTTCATCTCTCCAAGACCCTTATAACGCTGTACGCTCACGCCGCCACTATATGAATTTGCGATCTCATCACGCTCCTTGTCGTTCCACGCATAACGTTTTTTGCTTCCCTTTTTAACAAGGTAAAGCGGTGGAGTAGCAATATATACGTGACCGGCTTCGATCAATTCTTTCATGTACCTAAAGAAGAAGGTGAGGATCAAAGTGGCGATGTGACTACCATCGACATCCGCATCACACATGATCACGATCTTGTGATATCTTAGTTTTGAAAGGTTAAGCGCCTTGCTGTCCTCTTCGGTACCAATGGTCACCCCAAGGGCAGTGTAAATATTCTTGATCTCCTCGTTCTCAAATACTTTGTGGCTCATGGCCTTTTCCACATTCAGGATCTTACCTCTAAGAGGAAGAATAGCCTGGAAGTGTCGGTCACGCCCTTGTTTTGCAGTTCCACCCGCAGAGTCTCCCTCGACAAGGAAAACTTCACTTTCATGCGGATCCTGTGAAGCACAGTCAGAAAGTTTACCCGGCAACCCGCCGCCGCTCATCACGGTCTTACGCTGCACCATTTCACGAGCCTTTTTGGCCGCGTGCCTTGCCTGTGCTGCAAGGATCACCTTTTGAACGATGGTCTTCGCATCGTTAGGATTCTCCTCAAGGTAATTCTCCAGCATTTCTGAAACCGCCTGGGAAACTGCAGAAGTCACCTCCCTGTTTCCAAGTTTGGTCTTGGTTTGCCCCTCAAATTGAGGTTCAGAAACCTTTACAGAAACGATAGCTGTCAATCCTTCACGGAAGTCATCGCCCGAGATCTCAAATTTGAGTTTATCAAGCATTCCCGAAGCATCGGCATATTTTTTAAGCGTGGTGGTCAAACCTCTTCGGAAACCGGCGAGGTGTGTTCCACCTTCATGAGTATTAATGTTGTTGACGTAGGAATGTAAATTTTCGTTGAACGAAGTGTTGTACACCATCGCAACCTCAACAGGAATATCGTTCTTCTCACCTTCAATAGAAATAACTTCACTAATGATAGGCTCTCTCGTTCCATCCAGGAACTTGATAAATTCTTTCAAACCTTCTTCGGAATGAAAAATTTCAAAAACAGGCTCTCCTTTTTCATCCAGCTCTCGGCGGTCTTTAAGCGTGATCTTGATCCCTTTGTTCAGGAAAGAAAGTTCGCGCATACGGCTCGCCAGAGTTTCATAGTTGTACTCGGTGGTCTGCTGAAAGATACTGGCATCGGGCTTAAAGGTGACAATGGTACCATTCTCTGTGGTTTCCCCTGTAGATTTTACAGGATACATTGGCTTCCCGCGCTCGTACTCCTGCTCCCAAATGGTGCCGTCACGAAAAACGGTCGCCTTAAGATGGTCTGAGAGTGCGTTCACACAACTCACCCCAACCCCGTGAAGTCCACCGGAAACTTTATAAGAATCTTTATCAAACTTACCTCCTGCCCCAATCTTGGTCATTACAACTTCAAGTGCAGAAACACCTTCTTTTTTATGCAGGTCAACCGGAATTCCCCGGCCGTTGTCTTCAACAGTAATGGAATTATCTTCGTTGATAGTCACCCTAATGGTGTCGCAGTGCCCTGCAAGCGCCTCATCAATAGAGTTATCTACCACCTCATAAACCAGGTGATGCAATCCTCGCACGCCGGTATCCCCAATATACATCGATGGACGCATTCTTACGTGCTCCATCCCTTCCAACGCCTGAATACTGTCGGCTGAGTAATTGCTTCTTTTAACCTCTTCGCTCATACTTAAATTCGTTAAAATTTTGTCAATTCCTATAACGAACAAATATACCAAAAAGCATGCTTTTAAACCAATATTTAACCAAATACAGGTTTGAAGTTATCAACAATTTCTGTGGAAAAATGCCCGCTGCTGCTCCTGCCGATTTTTTCCTCAATTTTTTCACAAGAAACCAAATAGCCTGAGCTTCAAAAAGTTGAAATTTGACAGCCGTTTTTTTAAGAATGAATTTTTCTGTGTGCTTATCCACAGCAAAATGCTCAATTTTTTGGGTCTGAAAAATAAAAGTTTTTCACCGTTTCTTCCGAATTATTCATTTGATTAATTTTAACATTTTTTATAGACCTGTTTAACTTAAATATGCCCAACATCAAGGTATATTTAGCCTATTAACTTAAAAACCGAATAAGCATGAAACGATTACTTCTAATAATGGCATTTTTCATCGGCCTGCTCCCGCAAGTACAGGCGCAGGATACCACCGAGACCTTAAAAGATGACGACGGCCCGAATTTCTCCAAACTGGACGTAAGCCCGATGGATGTTGTTCTTTTTAGAGGAGAAAACAATGAACCGCTGGCAAGAGTGCTTTACAGCCGTCCTCAAGCCCGCGACAGAGAAATCTTTGGCAAACTAGTTCCCTACGGGGAAGTATGGCGTACAGGAGCTAACGAAGCTACAGAGATCACGCTTTATGAAGACATGACCGTGGGAGGAAAACGCATTAAAAAAGGTACTTATACCTTGTTCACCATTCCGGAGCAAAATAAGTGGACCATCATCCTCAACAACAGCACTAACATTTGGGGTGCTTATGATTATCATGTGGAGCAGGATGTAGCAAGGATCACAGTGCCCGTGAAGCAAGCAAAAACCCAAATTGAAGCTCTATCAATGAGCTTCACGCCTATTGACAACGGAGCCAAACTTTACATTGGCTGGGACGACAGGTATGTTGAAGTGCCATTCAAGAAAGCCATGTAATATCAACTTTCAATTATAAAAAAACGCCCGGCTTCGGGCGTTTTTTTATGGAATATTGAGATACTTATGAGTCTGCAGGGAGACCTTCCATTTTGGATTTTGCATCACGTATTCTACAATCAGCGGCATCATTTTTTCCCTGTTGCTCCATTCAGGCTGTAGATATAGAATGCAGTCACCGTTGACCTTTGCAGCCTGCTCTTCGGCAAACTTAAAATCATGCTTATTAAAGATGATCACCTTAAGCTCATGAGCCTTTTGATAGATCTCCTCTGTAGGAAGTTTAATCTTTTTAGGGGAAAGACAGATCCAGTCCCAGCTGCCGGTCATAGGGTAAGCCCCCGAGGTTTCGATATGGACCTTAGCTCCTTTTTCCTTTAAGCCGTTTGTAAGTTTGGTCATGTCCCAGGTGAGGGGTTCTCCCCCGGTCACCACCACGGTCTTACTGTATTTTACCGCATTTTCAACGATTTGATCGACTTCTGTAGGTGGGTGCAGTTTTGCATTCCAGCTCTCTTTCACATCACACCAGTGGCATCCAACATCACAACCGCCAATCCGTACGAAATAAGCGGCCGTTCCTTTGTGGAATCCTTCACCCTGTATCGTGTAGAATTCTTCCATCAAAGGCAACATTTCGCCTTTCGCCACCAGTTCGTTTATTTCTTTTTCATTCATAGCCGGCAAAGATAACATAAAATCAATTTTGAATAGCTGCTTCCTTGACAAGCAGGTTTTTTCTTACTTTTGAAGGTCTACACCCAAAAATCCTTTTTTTGAACCTCCGGAACAACAAATCTATTTTACTTCAGCCCTTACTCTTACTAGGCTTGTTGATGATCATTTCCTGTTCTCCGACAAAACAACTCAAGCAGGATCTTCACAGGGAGTTCAACACCTCTAAAGTTTTCAGCTCTTCTTTTAGCGGATTTGCCATTTACGACCCTCAAAAAAAGAAGATGCTCTACAGCCATAATGCTGAAAAATATTTTGTGCCGGCCTCCAACATGAAGCTGTTCACCTTCTACACCGCTCAAAAGATTCTTGGTGATTCGGTGCCCGGCATAATGTATAGCATCAAAAATGATTCCCTCATTTTTTCGGGAACCGGAGATCCTTCTTTCCTGAATCCCACTTTACCGGAATCTCCTGTTTTTGAGTTTCTGAAAAATTCTAAAAAGCAACTCTTTTATAAACCCGCAGTTACTACTGAAGAAGGCCTCGGCCCGGGTTGGGCCTGGGATGACTACAACTACGGTTTTTCTGCAGAAAGGTCTCAATTTCCCCTTTTTGGAAACCTAGTAAGCTTCAGCTTTTCTGAAGAAGGAACGCTGCTGAAGGTGCTGCCCGAAAGATTTAAAGACTCCATTGTAATTCCTGAAGATCCCGAAAAGCCAAGAGTGAAAAGGGCCAAAGCCAGGAACATTTTCTATGTTTCTGAAAGGCAAAAAAAAGACAGCCTTCAAAAAGTGCCTTTTAAGACTTCTTCGGAATTAGCAATTCAATTGCTGGCCGATACGCTGCATAGAAAAATTGAGATCCTTTCGAAGAATTATAAAGCACAATCGCAAAAGGTACTGTACTCGGTGCCGGCTGACAGCCTGTACGAAAAAATGCTGCAGGACAGCGACAACTTCATTGCGGAACAGCTGTTATTTATGGCATCAAAAAACATCTCTGACACCCTGAGCAGCAAAGCGGTCATAGAGGTGTCAAAAATGACATTTTTGAGAGGTATTCCACAGGAGCCTCGATGGGTGGACGGCTCCGGACTCTCCCGGTATAATCTTACGACTCCAAAAAGCCTGATCTTTTTGCTGGAAAAGATGGAAGACGAAATTGGAACAGATAAATTGTTTCAACTTCTGCCGGCAGGTGGTGAATCGGGCACTTTAAAAAATATGTTCAGAAGTTCAGAACCCTACGTATACGCAAAATCGGGTTCGATGAGCAATATTTATAACCTTAGCGGGTATTTGGTCACAAAAAGCGGAAAAATTCTCATCTTTAGCTTTATGAACAACAATTTCACCGGCTCTTCTTCAGTTTTAAAAGCAGAAATAGAGCAAATACTCCTGCAGGTGAGGAACAAATTTTAGTTATGCAAAGAAGAAGGTTCATTCAGAATTTAGGAATAGGCAGCCTGGCGCTGCCGCTCAATTTTTATGGCGGAAACAGCTTTGAAAAAACCGCTTTTTCCGAAGATATTATTATTCCCGAAGGTCTCAAAGAAGGCGACACTATTGGAATAGTGAGTCCTGCGGGTGCCATTTTTGAATCTGAACCCTACGAGATCGCCAGGGAATCTTTTGAAGCCCTGGGGCTACAGGTGAAATTTGGTGAATTTACCAAAAGCAGGTACGGCCACCTCGCCGGCACCGATGAGGAAAGAGCCTCAGAACTTATGCAGATGTTTGCTGACCCTGAAATTAAAGCCATTATCGCCTTACGCGGCGGCTCGGGCGCGGCAAGGATCCTTGATAAGCTGGATTATGGGATTATTAAGAAAAACCCCAAGATCTTCATGGGCTACAGCGACATCACTGCGCTACATTTAGCAATTCACAAAAAGACCGGCCTCGTCACTTTTCACGGACCTGTAGCCGTATCTACCTGGAATTCGTTCTCCACAAAGTACTTCAAAAGTCTCTTTTTTGAGAGGGAAGCGGTAGAATACAGCAACCCAACCGATAAAGGCGACGAGCTTACCCAAACCAGCAACCGAATTAGAACTATAACTCCGGGGACGGCAAAAGGCAGGCTGCTTGGCGGCAATCTCTCGGTGCTTACGGGAATTATGGGTACTCCTTATTTTCCTGAAGACTGGAAAGGAAAGATCCTGTACATTGAAGAAATTGGCGAAAAGATCTATGCCGTAGACCGTATGATGACGCAGCTGCAACTGGGCGGTGTACTGGAACAGATCTCGGGCTTTGTTTTTGGCAAATGCAATGACTGCGAACCCGGCGGCAACGGCTATGGTTCCCTCACCCTGGAAGAGGTGATTGACCATTATCTTAAACCGCTGAACATTCCTGCATTTTCGGGAGCTATGATAGGCCATATCGCAAATAACGCGACCATTCCCAACGGCATAGAGGCGGAAATGGATGCCAACAAGGGCACCATCAAGCTGCTTCGCCCGGCTGTGAACTAGCTTTTTTGGGCTATTCCGTGGAAAGTTCAAGGGCAGTTCGCCCACAATTCTTACTTTTATAAAAAATTAAAGGTGTTCGAAAAACAGCATTTTATAGACAGTATTGCTTCGGGTTATCAAACCAAAGGTGACTACATCTATTTGGGCGCTGCCATGCATGAGGAGCAGGTTTTTCCTGAAGCCGCCGTCAAAATTCCGTTGAAGACCATGAACCGTCACGGCCTTATCGCCGGTGCCACGGGAACAGGGAAGTCTAAAACCTTGCAGATCCTCGCTGAAAACCTGTCTCAAAAGGGAGTTCCGGTCTTGTTGATGGATGTAAAGGGAGATCTCAGCGGAGTGGCAAAAGCTTCGGAAGGAGCTGAATTTATTCTCGAACGCCACAAAAAATTGAATTTTCCTTTTGAAGCTGCAGGTTCGCCGGTGGAGATCCTCAGCCTTTCGGAACAAAAAGGAATAAGGATGAGAGCCACGGTAAGCGAATTTGGGCCGGTGCTGCTTTCGCGTATCCTGGAACTTTCAGATGCACAAACAGGAATTATTGCGATAATTTTCAAATATTGCGATGACAAACAGCTGCCGCTGCTCGATCTGAAAGACCTGAAAAAGATCCTTCAGTTTTCAACCGAAGAAGGCAAGGAAGAATTTGAAAAGGAATACGGCCGCATCTCCTCTGCCTCTACCGGCGCTATTTTGAGAAAGATCGTTTCATTGGAGCAGCAAGGCGCAGATCTGTTCTTTGGAGAACGCTCTTTTGATGTGAAAGATCTTACCCGCAAAGACAGTAACGGCAACGGCTTTATCAATATTCTACGACTTACAGATATTCAGGACAGGCCAAAACTGTTCTCCACTTTTATGCTGAGCCTGCTGGCAGAGATCTACAGCAGTTTTCCTGAAAAAGGAGATCTCGAAAAACCTGAACTGGTGCTGTTCATAGACGAGGCTCATCTTATTTTTGAAGAAGCTTCAAATGCACTGCTGAACCAGATCGAGAGTATTGTAAAACTTATCAGGTCTAAAGGCGTCGGGCTCTATTTTGTCACACAAAATCCGGCTGATGTTCCGGCTGATGTTCTTGGCCAGTTAGGCTTGAAAATTCAGCATGCGCTAAGGGCTTTTACCGCAAAAGACAGGAAGGCCATTAAACTTGCTGCGGAAAATTATCCGCTTTCTGAATTTTACGATACCAAAAACGTGCTTACCACGTTAGGAATTGGCGAGGCCTTAGTGACTGCCCTGGATGAAAAAGGAAGACCAACACCATTGGCAGCAACAATGCTGCGTGCGCCAATGAGCAGGATGGATATACTTTCAGAAACTGAATTGGAAGGACTGATAGCAGCTTCAGCATTAAGAGAAAAATATAACGAAAACATCGACAGGGAAAGCGCCTACGAGCTCCTGACGAAAAAAATAGAAAAAGCAGACGCCGAAGAAGCCCGTGAAAAGGCCAAAAACGAGCGTCAAAAAGTGGAGAGAACCTCGCCAAGGCGCAGTTCTGCCGACCCGCAAAAAGCAATAATCAAGGTACTAACCAGCGCAACTTTTATACGAGGAGTGATGGGAGTACTCAACAAATTAATGAAATAATTACCCCATCAAATCATGAAAAAAAGCCTTTCAGTCTTACTCCTGAGTTCCATATTCTTCCTTTCCTGTGAAAAAGAGCAGGATCCATATCTTATTAGCCAGAACAGTATTGGCAGGCTAACCAAAGATGTAAAGATCAGCGAACTTGATTCGGTTTTTTCCGAAGATTCCATTGTAAAACAACTGAGCGACGCCGAAATGTTCAAGAAGAGCAACGAGATAGAAGTGTACGACAAATCCGGCAAAAAAATGCTGCTTTTGGAACCCGTACAGGCTTTTGATTCTACGAGTACAGTAGGTTTTGTACAGGTGATCGACTCCAGGTTCAAAACCGCCAAAGGTTTGGGACCCGACAGTACTTTTAAGGATATTATCGAGAACTATAACATCTCCAGGATAGAAAATACCTTGAGCGCGGCGGTCATTTTTATTGATGACATCAACGTTTACGTGACCATTGATAAAAAACAGCTGCCTGCAGAGCTTAGATACGACACCCAAACCCGCATCCAGGCTTCGCAGATCCCCGACAATGCGAAGATCAAGTATTTCATGATCGATTGGGACTAAGAAAACAACAGGTCTCAAAAATGACATTTTTTAAACCTCTTTAATGGCTTCAGAAAACCTTACCCGTCTTAACAAATACCTCAGCGAAGTAGGATACTGCTCGCGACGAAAAGCCGATGCTCTTATTGAACAGGGAAGGGTGACCATCAACGGCGATGTTCCCGAAATGGGCACCAAAGTCGCCCCGGGTGATGAAGTAAGAGTAAATGGAGAATTGATCACTCCTTCAAAAAAAGACAATGTTTATCTGGCATTTAATAAACCTATCGGGATTGTTTGCACCACCAATAAAAAGGACAAGAAGAACATTGTGGATTATATCAACTACCCCACCCGTATCTTTCCCATTGGCAGGCTGGACAAACCCAGTGAAGGCTTAATCCTGCTTACAGATGACGGAGATATAGTGAACAAGATCTTACGGGCACGCAACAATCACGAGAAGGAGTACATTGTGACCGTTGACCGCTTAGTCAATGATGACTTCATCAACAGAATGTCTAACGGAATTCCCATTTTAGACACCGTTACCCGGGAGTGCGAGGTAGAACAGCTAAGCAAGTTTGTTTTTAGAATTGTTCTCACTCAGGGCCTCAACAGGCAGATCCGTAGAATGTGCGAATACCTGGGTTATGAGGTAGTGAAACTGAAACGCACCAGGATCATGAACATCAAACTCGATGTGCCGGTGGGCCAGTACAGACATTTAACTTCTGAAGAGCTGGAGGAGCTGGAACGGCTGACTTCAGATTCTACCAAGACCAAAGAGGCTTCCCTGCCTGCTTCCGAAAAAGCTTCAGCAAAAAAGAAAACCGGGACAAAACCTGCTTCAAAACCTTCAGCTTCTAAAAATTCCTCCGGATTTAAGAGGATCAATAGACGAAAAAAGGAATCTTAACAAAGACTTAAGCGAGATTTTAAGATTCTCTGCCTATTTTTAAAATAAAAATGGGAAACAGGATCAAAGACGAAGACAAGTACGAAGCTCTTCGGGACGAGGGCGCAAGTAAAGAAAAGGCTGCAAGAATCGCCAATTCGCAAAATTCGGGTAAAAAGGGTGGTCATGCTGAAAAGTACGAAGACCGCACCAAGGAAGAGCTGTACAAGAAAGCCGAGGAAGTAGGCATAGAAGGCCGTTCCAAAATGGATAAAAAAGAACTAATCAAAGCCCTGAGAAATCATTAAATGCAGAAAATTCAACCCTTTCACCTGGCGGTCCCGGTAGACGACCTGGAAAAAGCCAGAAATTTTTACCGCGACACTCTCAACTGCGAAGAAGGCAGAAGCAGCGACCATTGGGTTGACTTCAACTTCTTTGGTCATCAATTTGTCATACATTACAAAGAACCCGAAGGAAAAAGTACCGCCACCAATAATCCGGTTGACGGAAAAAACGTGCCGGTGCCGCATTTTGGAGTGGTCCTGGAGTGGGATCAATTCTGGGATCTGGCCGAAAAACTCAAGCAAAAGAACATCAATTTTGTAATTGAGCCCTATATAAGATTCAAAGGAAAAGTAGGAGAACAGGCGACCATGTTCTTTAAAGACCCCTCGGGAAACGCGCTTGAATTCAAGGCGTTCAAAGACATGAACCAACTGTTCGCAAAATAGAACCAACCAAATGAACAGATTAAAACCTTCCCTGGTAAGACAGCTCTTTGTATTACTACTCATCCTGTTCATGCTGGTTTTGATCTTCAGGGAGATCATCCCTTATCTTTCCGGAGTGCTGGGAGCGATCACTCTTCATGTTGTGCTCAGAAAGTACATGGACAGGTTGGTTGAAAGAGGCTGGAAACCTGTATTGGCTTCGTCCTTTTTGATCTTTTTATCATTTGTGGGCATCCTGGTGCCTATTTCACTCACCGTGTTGATGCTGACTTCTAAAATTGGCAAGGCGGTGGCAAATTCAGAAAAAGTTTTGCAAGCCATAAAAGACCAGGTCAATGATCTGGAGCATTTTACAGGTTATGACATTAGCCAGAGCATTGACTCGGCCAGGGTAGCAAACTGGCTTTCGAATAATTTACAATCCCTGGGAGCCGGTACTTTTAACGTGTTCATTTCGATTGGTATCATGTACTTCATGTTGTACTATATGCTGATGAACCGTCACCAGCTCAAAGGAATGATGATCTCATACATTCCCCTAGGCGAGGAGAACTTGAGGACCATTGGAGAAGAAGGAGATGAACTGGTAAAATCAAACGCGCTGGGAATTCCACTAGTGGCATTTTTCCAGGGGGTGGTTGCACTGATAGGCTTCCTGATAGTTGGTGTTCCCGATCCTTTATTTTGGTTCGTGATCACCGGCATTGGCGCTATGGTTCCGTTCATTGGAACAGCCATAGGTATCGTGCCGGTGGCAATCCTGCTATTTTCCCAGGGAATGGACTGGCAGGCGATGTTCATCCTTATCTACGGATTCGTTATTGTTGGGATCACCGATAATATCTTAAGGCTCTATATTCTCAACCGGCTGGCAAGCGTACACCCATTGATCACGTTGTTTGGAGTTATTGTGGGAGTGCCGCTATTTGGATTCATAGGCCTGATCTTTGGTCCATTGCTGGTCTCCCTGTTTTTGCTTATATTAAAGATATACAAGCACGAATACGGAAAAACTGAAAACAAAATTTAAACAAACTGCTATGTTAGAAAATGTAAAGAAGAAGATTGACGAAAAATTCGTGAAGACAGAAGTTGCAAAAGTTGAAGGGGATGACCTGGAGCTGGCAATGAAAAACGAAGATGCGATCAACAAGAAGCTTTCGGGCCAGGGAATGAAAAAATATGCCGAACTCGGCAAGATCACCTACGGAATGCTCAAAGACTACAAAAAAGGAGTGTATACCGAAACCCCCTGGTTTACCGTTGCAGCGCTGGTTTTTGCCCTGCTTTACGTTTTTAACCCGATGGATTTAGTCCCAGATTTCGTTCCCGGAATTGGCTATGTAGATGACTTCGCCATCTTTACCATAGTCCTTCGATTCGTACAGACCGACCTACATTCTTACCTGGACTGGAAGCTCTCTGAAGAAAGCTAAAATTTAGTGTTTTTGTGCCTTTTTTGCGAGGTGAGTAGTTCTTGCCAGTAAGGTGTTCTTAAGCAGCATCGCAATGGTCATTGGACCAACTCCGCCGGGAACCGGTGTGATATAAGATGCTTTCTTGCTGGCATTTTCAAAATCTACATCCCCCACGATGCGGTAGCCTCTTTCTCTTTCCTCATCGGGAACTCTGGTAATTCCGACATCTATGACCACGGCGTCGTCCTTGATCATTTCGGCTTTTAGAAAATTCGGAATACCAACAGCAATAATGATGATATCTGCCTGAGAAGTGATTTGTGTAATGTTCTTGGTGAATTCATGGGTAAGGGTCACAGTAGAATTCCCCGGAAATCCTGAACGCCCCATAAGGATGCTCATTGGCCTTCCCACGATATAACTTCTCCCTATCACAACCGTATGCTTTCCTTTGGTAGGGATGTCATATCGCTCCAGAAGTTCTAAAATCCCGTAAGGAGTAGCCGGGATAAAAGAGGTCATATCAAGGGACATCTTTCCAAAGTTGGTAGGATGGAATCCGTCAACATCCTTGTCGGGATCTACGGCTAAAAGCACTTTTTGAGTATTGATCTGCGGTGGAAGCGGCAGCTGAACGATAAAGCCGTCTATATCATCATTCTGGTTCAACTCCTCGATCTTGGCCAGCAGTTCCAGCTCACTGGTAGTAGACGACATTCTAAAAAGAGAAGATTCAAAACCTACCCTTTCACAGGCTTTGACCTTACTGGAGACATAGGTCATACTTGCGCCGTCATTACCAACAATAATGGCAGCAAGATGCGGGACTTTCTCCCCGCGGTCTTTCATTTTTTGAACTTCTAAAGCAATTTCATCTTTGATCTCATTGCTTACTTTTTTACCGTCGAGGAGAGTCATTCTAGTGTGCAGTTTATTAGTTGGCAGTTAGCAGTCTTTGACGCCGAATTTGCCGGGATTATTGATCATATAATTGATTAGCTTTCCTACTTGCAGGCACTCGTCCTGTAAAGCTCTGTATTTTTCTTCGGAAATATACTCACAAGCAAGAGCAAAATCGAGCCAAAGCGATGTTTCTGAATTTTCACTATCAGCGTCAGTAAGTTTGCTCCTAAAGTGTTTGATATAATCTCTTTTTCGATAAGCCTCCGAAATCGTTGCACAAACACTTCTCGATGATTTGATGATTTGGGCTGTCATTGAAAATCTTTCTTCAGCAGGAAAAGTTTTAGTTAAATGAAATACCTCCATGGCCAGAGCAAAAGCTTTCTCGTATGCCAGTAAAGATTTATAACTCATTGAACATTTTTTTAAAACTGCCTACTTCACCACTGCCTACTGCAACTACTTCATCCCCTTCATCATCTGCATCATCTTACGGCCACCGCCGCCCTGCATCATCTTCATCATTTTGCTCATTTGGTTGAACTGCTTCAAGAGCTGGTTCACCTGTTGAACTGAAGTACCTGATCCTTTTCCAATACGTTTTTTACGACTCGCGTTAATGGTAGATGGTTTAGATCTTTCTTCGGGAGTCATAGAATGGATGATCGCTTCAATGTGCTTAAAGGCATCATCATCAATATCAACATCCTTTAGCATTTTGCCTGCACCCGGGATCATTCCCATCAGGTCTTTCATCGACCCCATTTTTTTGATCTGCTGAAGCTGGTTGAGGAAATCGTCAAATCCGAATTCGTTCTTGGCGATCTTCTTCTGAAGTTTTCTTGCCTCCTCCTCATCATACTGCTCCTGCGCTCTTTCCACAAGAGACACAACGTCTCCCATCCCAAGAATTCTGTCAGCCATACGGGAAGGGTAGAACACATCGATGGCATCCATTTTTTCACCCGTACCAATGAACTTGATTGGCTTGTTGACTACCGATTTAATAGAGATCGCAGCCCCACCACGGGTATCACCATCAAGTTTGGTAAGGATAACCCCGTCAAAATTAAGGCGCTCATTAAATGCTTTTGCAGTATTCACCGCATCCTGTCCCGTCATGGAGTCCACCACGAAAAGCGTCTCCTGCGGCTCAATAGCCGAATGTATATTAGCGATCTCGGTCATCATCGCCTCGTCAATAGCTAAACGACCCGCGGTATCTATGATGACCACGTTGTGCCCGTTTGCTTTGGCATGCGCTATAGCTGCTTGAGAAATAGCAACCGGATCCTGATTACCCTCATCACTAAAAACCTCAACCCCAATCTGGTCTCCTACAACGTGCAGCTGATTGATCGCCGCCGGACGATATACATCACAGGCAACAAGCAGAGGTTTCTTGGTTTTTTTGGTCTTAAGATAGTTTGCAAGTTTTCCCGAAAAAGTTGTCTTACCACTACCCTGCAATCCCGACATCAAAATCACTGAAGGAGTTCCCGAAAGATTAATTCCTTCGGCATCACCGCCCATCAGCTCGGTAAGCTCGTCTTTCACAAGCTTCACCATCATTTGGCCCGGCTTTAAAGCAGTAAGTACATTTTGCCCTAAAGCTTTTTCTTTAACGGTATTAGTAAATTCCTTGGCGATTTTATAGTTAACATCGGCATCTACCAGCGCCCTTCTAACCTCTTTAAGGGTTTCGGCAACGTTAACTTCGGTGATCTGCCCGTGTCCCTTAAGAACGTGTAAGGCATTATCTAACTTATCACTTAAACTATCAAACATAATCTCTCTTGTTTTAAGATCCCGCCTATGCGGCAGTTGCAAATTTAATGATTTGAGGCTGAAGTGAAAACTTTTTCAACTCCACAATGCTTTTTCAAATAAAGCCTCAAAAATGTCATTTTTGACACCTCTCTTCTCGAAACAAATTTATCCCTGCTCCCGCAGCTCCAAATCCACTCGAAGTGACGGCAGCTCTGTATCCAGATTTACTTCTTACTTCTAAATTCTTGCTTCCATCTACATTCTTTCGGGCACCTGGATTCCCAGAAGGTTAAAAGATGATTTGATCACATCTCCCACGGCTTCGGAAAGTTGCACCCTGAATTTCTTCTCAGTTTCGTCCTCAGTTCCAAGGATGGTTACATTCTGGTAAAAACTGTTGAATTCCTTGACAAGTTCATAAGTATAATTCGCCACAAGTGCCGGGCTGTGATTTTCGGCTGCCAGAACAACCGTTTCAGGATACAGCTGCAGCTGCTTGATCAATTCCTTTTCCTTGTCGTTGAGTTGGTAATTTATAATCGCTTCGGAATAATCAAAATCGGCCTTTCTCAGGATCGACTGAATTCTAGCGTAAGTATACTGAATGAATGGGCCCGTATTTCCCTGGAAATCCACAGATTCTTCAGGATTGAACAAGATCCTTTTTCTGGGATCCACCTTCAGAATATAATATTTCAAAGCGCCAAGGCCGATCACTTTGTAAAGCTCCTCTTTTTCTTCTTCGGAATAACCTTCCAGTTTCCCAAGTTCTTCTGAAATATCTCCGGCTGTTTTAACCATTTCAGCTACTAAGTCATCGGCGTCAACGACTGTCCCCTCACGGCTTTTCATTTTTCCGCTTGGAAGGTCAACCATTCCGTAGCTAAGGTGATACAGGTTTTCTGCCCAATCGTAGCCAAGCTTTTTCAGGATCAAAAACAGCACTTTGAAGTGGTAATCCTGTTCGTTACCAACGGTATAAACCATCCCGTTAATATGGAAATCCTGCACCCGCTGAATAGCGGTTCCAATATCCTGGGTCATGTAAACGGCGGTACCGTCACTTCGAAGAACTATTTTCTCGTCAAGGCCTTCATCTGTAAGATCTATCCATACACTGCCGTCATCTTTCCTGTAAAAAATGCCTTTTTCAAGACCTTCTTTAACCACATTTTTCCCCAGCAGGTAAGTATTGCTTTCGTAGTAATTCTTGTCAAAATCAACGCCCAGCTTCTCGTAAGTTTTCTCAAAACCGTCATAAACCCACTGATTCATGGTTTTCCAAAGCTCTACCACTTCGGCGTCACCGGCCTCCCACTTTCTAAGCATTGCCTGCGCATCTTTTAGAACAGGAGCTTCAGCTTTGGCCTCTTCTTCAGTTTTTCCTTCAGCAACCAATTGAGCAACTTCTTTTTTGTAGGCTTTATCAAACTCGACATAGTAGTTCCCAACCAGTTTGTCTCCCTTTAAACCGGATGTTTCGGGAGTTTCGCCATTTCCGAAGCGCTGCCACGCAAGCATAGACTTACAGATGTGGATCCCGCGGTCATTGATGATCTGGGTTTTATAAACTTCGTTTCCTGCAGCTTTGAGAATTTCAGAAACCGAGAATCCCAACAGCACATTTCTAATGTGCCCCAGGTGCAAAGGTTTGTTGGTGTTGGGTGAAGAATATTCAACCATAATGGAATTTTCTCCCTTAGGTTTTCTTCCGAAGTTTTCATCATCCTTCATTTTACTGAAGAAATCGAGGTAATATTGATCTGCCAGGACAATATTCAGAAAACCCTGTACCACATTAAACTTCTCGATCTCGGGGTTGTGTTCCACGAGGTATTCACCTATTGCCTCTCCAAGTTTAACAGGGCTGGTCTTGATTTGCCGCAACATAGGAAAAACCACCAGGGTGATATCCCCTTCAAAGTCTTTGCGGGTGGGCTGAAATTCCACCGTTTCCAATGCTACTCCATAAAGCGATTTTACCGCCTGTTTTACCTGTCCTGAAAGTGATTCTTGAACGCTCATTTGTTTAAGTTTTATTCCCGCCTGCCGGGAAGCTGCAAAGATAACAGAAAATAGGGCTTAGGTAAAGCCTTTGCGAGCAAATGAGTACCTTTATGAAAAAGCAGAAAAATGTTGATCAATATATCTGAAGGTTTTCTGGAAAGAAAAGAGGAAATAGACGCAGCGGTAGGAAAACCATTTACCTTAGAAGAGCGGCAAAAACATGAAAAGACCAGTATTAGCGGGCTGTTCATCACGGCAGCTAGTATAGATATCTACAACTTACTGGTGCTTAACGAAGGTAACAGCCAGTGCAGTATTGAAATGCGGCCCAAAGGCATCATCATTAGCTTTAGGGCCAAAAATGACACTTTTTCCCTCGTTATTCCTTTTTACAAGCTGAAGATCTACAAAGGCAAGGCAGAAGAATATTCTTTTTACAGGGACAAATACTTCATCAAAATATGGGCGGGCGCCGCAGAACCCGAAATTCATAGCTTTATCAAGAAGATAAGACACTATAAAATAGACCAGGCCGGCCCACGAATCGAAGACCTGTAAAGCTAAGGCATCAAAAAAGCCCTTTTTCAAGGGCTTTAATTTTTTACTTTTTTGGAAGGAATACTTCAGCAAGCATACACCTGGCACTTCCTCCGCCACAGGTCTCTATGGTTTCAAGATCGCTGCTCAAGATCTCGCAGTGCTTTTCAATGGCTGCGACCTGGGTGGGCAATAAACTGTCATGTGCAGATTTGCTCATCACAAGATATTTCTTACCGTCTTTCCCCGATACCTGCAGCATATTCCCGGCATAATGGTGCATTTGGGCTTCAGAAATCTCAATGATCTCTTTACCATCTGTCTTCAAATGCTTGACCACATTTTTGCGCTCCTTTGGATCATCGATACTATCCAGACAGATCACTGCAAAATTTTCTGCCAAACACATCATCACGTTAGTATGATAAATAGGCATTCTGCGGCCGTCCACATCCTGGTAAGCGGTAAAGATCACCGGAGTAAGCTCAAAATCTTCGCAAAATTCTATAAGCAATTCTTCATTGGCGCGTGGAGATAATGCACAGTAGGCTTTTTCATTCACTCTATCGAGGATCATACTGCCGGTAGATTCCAAAAACAACTCTTCTTCTTCAGCACTTGTATAGTCTACCACGTTCTTGATGAGATATCCCTCTTCTTCGATCTTTTCAAAAACCTCTGCACGGCGCTCTCTCCTCCGGTTCTCAGCAAAAAGCGGATATAATGCTGCCGTGGCATCCTCGTGAAATGTCACCCAGTTATTCGGAAAAATAGAATCGGGCGTATCGAGTTTTTCATCATCATCAACAACGATGACGTGAACTCCCACCGCTCGCAATTTCTCCACAAAAGCATCAAATTCTTCCTGAGCCTTTTGGTTGATCTTTTCATTGGCTAAATGCAGCCCTTCCTGAAAATAATTGTTTACTGCCGTTTGCTCGTTCATCCTAAAAGCAACCGGACGTACCATCAATAAAGTATCTGTAATTTGTCTCATGTATTTTTTTAGTCTCTAATAAGAGGTAAAGTTGAACATCTTAACAATCCCTCCTGTTTAGCTATTTCTGCATATGGCACCTCTTCAACAGTTATTCCATTTTCACGCAGCCATGTATTTAATCGGGTAAAATTTCTTTCAGAAATCACCACATCTTCAGAAATTGAGAAAACATTGGAGTTCATGTCGTACATTTCATCGCGGGTGATCTCAAAAACGTTCTCTTTTCCGAAGAAATTCACCAGCCATTCATATTCATCAGCGTTTAAAAATCCGCCTCTATACAAGATAGCCTTGTCCTTACCCACCGGCTGGAAACAGCAATCGAGGTGTAACGCATTATCCCGAGGTTCGTAATTGGACTTTTTCAAGTTGAAAGATTTCAGCTTTTTCTCAGGAAACATTTGCCTTAGGTATTCTACGGCCTTCATATTTGTGCGGGCAGTGATGAAATTTGAATAATCCCTGCCGTAGTAGGTGCCAACAAAAAGATAGTCGTTGTGCAGCATTACGTCTCCGCCCTCCACGTGGGCTTCTTCGGGTAATTTTAAAACTTTATCGGCATCGATTTTGTCCAGCACGTGGGAAATCGCTTCAATTTCCTGCTCACGGTCCGGGAGGATATTTGCCTTGATGAATTTGTCATCAATTACAAACCCGATATCGCGGGTAAAGATCTGGTTATAGTCGTTGATCTCTTTTGGCCTGAAAACCTGCACATCATATTTCTCTAAAACCGAGCGAACAGCCTCTATCTCTTTTACCATATCGGCTTCTAAAGGATAAGTTCCGGCTTTGATATGTTCTGCCGACTTTGGATCGTAGGCATCAGAAAAAGAAGGTGTTCCTCCAAGACTTTCAGCAGTTCCAAGGACAACAGCCCTTAAGCGTGAAGTTTCGTTTTTAACATTTAATTTCATGGCCAAAAAATTTTTGCAAATATAGAAAAAGGAAAGAGAGCAGATAAGCAGAAAGGCTAATAAGGATGGAAATCGATAGAATTGAAAGATACCTTCTGAAATTTGAAGGACAGCCTTTCATTAGAAACTCGGCTGCAATATGTACTAATATTTTAACTCAAAAAGAAAAGGCTACCTCGAAATTGAAGGTAGCCTTTACATTATTGATGTTCGTAACCAATACTATCTCTGCTCGATTGCTTTGAACTTTCTGTGAGTTTCTCCAATGTAAACCTGTCTTGGTCGGCCTATAGGTTCTTTACGAAGACGCATCTCCCTCCATTGAGCGATCCACCCCGGTAGACGTCCTACCGCAAACATCACGGTAAACATCTCAGTTGGAATACCCATTGCACGATAGATGATACCTGAATAGAAATCTACGTTTGGATACAGTTTTCTTTCGATGAAATATTCATCTTCCAAAGCAGCTTTTTCAAGACCTTTAGCGATCTCCAGGATTGGATCTTCAACTCCTAACTGCCCCAGCACTTCGTCTGCAGCCTTTTTTATGATCTTAGCCCTTGGGTCAAAGTTCTTGTACACTCTGTGTCCAAAGCCCATTAGCCTGAAAGGATCATCTTTGTCCTTAGCCTTGGCAATAAATTTAGAAGTATCACCACCATCGGCTTTGATCTCCTCAAGCATTTCAATTACCGCCTGGTTAGCACCTCCATGAAGAGGACCCCAAAGCGCAGAAACACCTGCAGAAATAGAAGCAAAAAGTCCGGCGTGAGAAGAACCTACTATTCTTACAGTTGACGTAGAACAGTTTTGCTCGTGGTCTGCGTGAAGAATAAGGAGTTTATCAAGTGCATTTACTACTGTTTTATTCAGTTTGTAACTTTTTTTCTTGTCATCCTGGAACATCATTTTCAAGAGGCTCTCCACGTAACCAATGTTCGTGTCTTTGTTGTACAGGTTTTGGCCATTCTTCTTACGAAGTGTCCATGCTGCAAGCACCGGGAATTTCGCCAGGATCTTCACAATCGCCTTGTACATATCCTCTTCAGACTCAACATTGACAGACTTTGGGTTAAAAGCCGTCAAAGCACTGGTAAGCGAGGAAAGCACTCCCATTGGGTGTGCAGTCTCAGGAAAACCTTTAAGAACGGTTTTCATATCCTCATTTACGATGCTTTGATCAAGGATATCTGTATTGAACTTTTGAAGTTGGGTTTCATTTGGAAGTTCTCCAAAGATCAAAAGGTAAGCTACTTCCAGAAAATCAGCTTTTTCGGCCAGTTCTTCAATGGAGTAGCCCCTGTATCTCAGGATCCCTTCTTCTCCATCGAGGAAAGTAATTGCGCTTTCACATGCACCTGTGTTCTTATACCCGGGATCAAGGGTGATCGCCCCAGATTTCCCCCTAAGTTGCATGATATCAATAGCAATTTCATTTTCTGTCCCTACCACAATAGGCAGTTCATACTTTTTCCCCTCAATTTCTACAGTAGCTACTTTTGACATATTTTTTATGGATTTCGTGAATTTATTTTTAAGAAATGCTAATTTACAAAATTCTCTGTTATTTTCCGCCTCATCCCGCACTTCACTTGAGCTTCGGCTTAACTCTAAAGATTCTTGTAAGATACTTCTTAAAAAGGTAAAAAAACAGAGTTTTTAAAGCTAATCAGCTCATTCTTCGGAAAATATGACCCTCATCAGTTTTTATTATAAAAAAAGCCTTTTCCGAAGAAAAGGCTTCCCAAAAATGTCATTTTTGACCCTCTTTATTTTTTGATCTTGAAAGCTTTTTCCTGAGGAAAATAAGCCACACTTCCCAATTCTTCTTCTATTCGAAGCAACTGGTTGTATTTGGCCATCCTGTCGCTTCGTGAAGCTGAACCGGTTTTGATCTGCCCTGTATTCAAAGCCACGGCAAGATCTGCAATGGTGTTATCTTCAGTTTCCCCCGAACGGTGAGACATTACCGAAGTATAACCTGCATTATGCGCCATGTTTACTGCGGAAATTGTTTCGGTCAAAGTACCAATCTGGTTCACTTTGATAAGAATAGAGTTTGCAATACCATTTGAGATCCCTTTTGAAAGTCTTTCCACGTTAGTCACAAAAAGGTCATCCCCTACTAATTGGATCTTATCACCAACCAGGTCAGTTAAAGCTTTCCAGCCATCCCAGTCGTTCTCGTCCATTCCGTCTTCAATAGATACGATAGGATATTTTTCAGCTAAAGAGGCAAGATATTCCGCCTGCTCCTGGCTGTTTCTTACTTTTCCTTTTTCACCTTCAAATTTGGTGTAGTCGTATTTTCCGTTTTCATAGAATTCAGCAGCCGCACAATCCAAAGCGATCATTACCTGCTCTCCCGGAGTGTAACCTGCATTCTTGATAGACTGAAGAATGGTATCTAAAGCATCCTCTGTTCCGTCAAGAGTTGGTGCAAATCCACCTTCATCTCCAACCGCAGTACTTAGACCCCTCTTGTGAAGCACTTTCTTTAGGTTATGGAAGATCTCTGTTCCCATTTTCAATGCTTCGGAAAAATCTTTAGCCTTAACCGGCATCACCATAAACTCCTGAAAGGCGATAGGAGCATCTGAATGCGAACCGCCATTGATGATGTTCATCATTGGCACGGGAAGTGTATTAGCGCTCACCCCTCCAACATAACGGTAAAGAGGCATATTTAACTCGTTGGCCGCAGCTTTTGCAACCGCAAGAGAAACCCCTAAAATAGCATTTGCACCAAGCTTTGATTTATTCGGCGTACCGTCGAGCTCGATCATGGCCTGGTCGATCACATTCTGGTCAAAAACAGAATAACCCAACAGCTCTTCAGCAATAACTTCGTTGACATTCTTTATAGCCTTGGAAACACCCTTTCCCATATAGTCCTTACCGCCATCACGCAGCTCGACAGCTTCATGTTCACCTGTTGATGCTCCTGATGGTACTGCGGCTCTTCCTATAATTCCATTTTCGGTCTCTACGTCTACTTCTACCGTTGGATTTCCTCTTGAATCGAAAATCTGACGGGCATGAATATTAATGATAATGCTCATATTCAAAAATTTAAATGATTTGTTGATTTTGCTACCGCAAGATACGAATACTTCAAAAGAATAGTAAAAACAGGCCTTACTAGTTCAACAGATTTAAGAGAATTTTATTAACGAGAACGTTATAGCAGGAGCATAAAAAAAGCCTTCCGGGAAGGAAGGCTTTCTAATTATTGTTTTACGGCGATAAGGTTGTGAATAAACTCATCAAAGAGGTAATGTGCATCATTGGGTCCGGGACTCGCCTCAGGATGATATTGTATCGAAAAACATTTCTTGTTGTTTATACGAATTCCGGCAATTGTTTGATCGTTCAGGTGTTTATGAGTGACCTTTACATTAGGATGAGCTTCGGTTTCCTTTTCATTTATGGAAAATCCATGATTTTGAGAGGTGATCTCTCCTTTACCTGTTTCAAGATTGATCACAGGATGATTGATTCCCCTGTGGCCATGGTGCATTTTATAGGTTGAAATCCCGTTTGCAAGAGCAATGACCTGGTGGCCAAGACAAATTCCGAAGAGAGGCACATCGTCTTCAATAATTTCCTTTGCGACCTGAATCGCTCCATTAAGAGGTTTAGGATCACCGGGGCCATTTGAAAGCAAATAACCATCAGGCTCCCATTTTTTCATTTCAGAATATGGCGTATTGTACGGGAAAACTTTACAGTAAACATCCCTTTTTGAAAGGTGCTTCAAAATGCTCTTTTTGACACCTATATCAAGTACTGCAACTTTGTAGGCCGAAGATTTGTCCCCGAAGTAATAAGGCTCCCTGGTAGAAACTTTAGAAGCCAGTTCTAAACCATCCATGTTAGGCACTTGACCCAATTCCTTCTTAAGAGCCTCGAGGTCTTCAAAATCTGTTGTAATTACTGCGTTCATAGCCCCGTTCTCACGAATGTAGGTCACCAGCGCGCGGGTATCAACATCAGAAATTGCCAATAGATCACTCCTGTCAAGGAATTCCAGCAAGGTCTCGTCGGATGCCGGTCTTGACTGGGTGTAACTAAAATTTTTACAGATGAGCCCCGAAATCTGTGCTTTTTCAGCTTCTTTTTCATCCTCATTGGCTCCATAGTTACCAATATGCGCATTGGTAGTCACCATGATCTGTCCAAAGTAAGAAGGATCTGTGAAGATCTCCTGGTAACCGGTCATCCCGGTATTAAAACAAACTTCTCCAAAAGCTTTTCCTTCTCTCCCACCTACGGCTTTCCCGTGAAAGATGGTACCGTCCTCTAGCAACACAATAGCTTTTTTTCTGTTCTGGTATTTCATAGAATGATTTTAAAGTCTTATCAAATTTACCCTTTTTGGAACCTTATTATAACGGCCCCTTAAAAAAATCTAATTACCTAATATAAAAAAAGGATAAGCTGCTAAGCTTATCCTTTTTAAAATTTATGAAGAAAGATTCATTTCTATTCCTCTTTTGCTTCGTTCTTTTTAGTTTCAGAAGCCTCCGGTGCCTTTTGAGCATCATCTGAGGATTTCTTACCTCTACCCGCTCTACGGGTTGACTTCTTCTTCTCTGGTTTGTTCACGTTGTAGATCTCGTTGTAGTCAACAAGTTCGATAAGCGCCATATCGGCATTATCACCTAAACGGTTACCTAATTTAATGATTCGGGTATATCCTCCCGGACGGTCACCAACTTTAGGAGCTACTTCACGAAACAGTTCAGAAATGGCGTTTTTGTCACGCAATTTACTGAATACGATTCGTCTGTTATGAGTAGTATCTTCTTTTGACTTTGTTACCAACGGCTCAACAAACTGTTTCAAAGCTTTTGCTTTGGCAACAGTAGTATTGATACGTTTGTGCTCTATAAGTGAGCAAGCCATGTTTGCCAACATCGCCTTGCGATGAGCAGTTTGTCTACCTAAGTGGTTTGTCTTTTTTCCGTGTCTCATGACATTTTTTGTTTCATCATCTTGCTGCGACCCGTTTTGAGGAGCAAAATATGATGGTTATTATTTTAGATTTCGACAGTTGCGAATAAACCGCGACTAGTCTTTATCAAGTTTATATTTTGAAAGATCCATTCCGAAGTTCAATCCTTTGTTGTTCACCAACTCTTCCAACTCGGTAAGGGATTTCTTTCCAAAGTTACGGAACTTCATCAGGTCGTTCTTGTTGTATGATACTAAGTCACCAAGGGTATCAACTTCAGCAGCTTTAAGACAGTTCAAAGCTCTTACTGAAAGATCCATATCAACCAACTTGGTTTTTAGCAACTGACGCATATGAAGAGATTCCTCATCATAAGTTTCAGTTTGTGCAATTTCATCGGCCTCCAAAGTTATGCGCTCATCAGAGAACAGCATAAAGTGGTGAATTAAAGTCTTGGCAGCTTCGGTCAAAGCATCTTTTGGGTGAATAGAACCATCTGTGATGATCTCAAAAACCAGCTTCTCGTAGTCGGTTTTTTGCTCAACACGATAGTTTTCGATACTGTACTTCACGTTTTTCACCGGAGTGTAAATAGAGTCAGTAAAGATTGTACCCAAAGGAGCGTTGGCTTTTTTGTTCTCTTCAGCAGGAACGTATCCTCTACCCTTTTCAACAGTCACTTCCATGTTAAGGTTCACCTTCTTATCCATGTTACAGATCACAAGATCCGGGTTCAGGATTTGGAAACCTGAGATGAATTTTTGAAAGTGTCCTGCGGTAAGTTGGTCCTGACCTGAAACAGAAATTGTAACGGCTTCATTGTCTATTTCATCAATTTGCCTCTTGAACCTTACTTGTTTCAGGTTTAGAATAATTTCGGTTACGTCTTCTACTACCCCAGGGATAGTGGAGAATTCGTGATCTACTCCTTCCATGCGAACGGAAGTAATAGCGAACCCTTCCAATGAGGATAAGAGTACTCTCCTTAAAGCGTTACCAACGGTCAATCCATATCCTGGTTCCAAAGGGCGAAATTCAAATTTCCCTTCGAAATCGGTTGAATCAATCATTATAACTTTATCGGGCTTCTGAAAAT
>JBAVJB010000064.1:0-8147 GCA_049687495.1 Salinimicrobium sp. | reverse complement strand
TCACCAAAGATGCCACAACTACAAGCTGCACGATAATCCTGATCCTGTTAGGGATCAAGTTTCTTAACAGAGATACAATCACGTTTGAAAAGGCAACTACCGCGATCACGGCCAAAGCCATTACGATCGCAGGCTCCAGCTGTACGGTGATCGCCAAAGCTGAACAGATACCCAAAACCTGTACGGTAATAGGGTTATCATCGTTCAAAGGATCTGAAAGTAACTTCCTGTTAGCTCTCGAGAGGAAATGCTCTTTTTCTTCAGAATCTGAAAGAAAAAGGACCATTGCCTTCTTTTTTTCTTCATTTGAAACCTCAGCAGTCTGCTCAGGTTTGTTATTTATTTCCTGTGCCATAATTCTTATCGATTTGCAAGGTTAACATTCTGTTTTTCCAGGTAAGGAATGTAGTGACGCAATCTTTCAGAGATCATATCAGAAACTCCCTGGCTTGTAATGGTAGCTCCGGAAATCGCATCGATCTTACTGTCTTCTTTAGACTCGCCGGCAGTTCCTTTTACAACAGAAATTCCTACGAATTGTCCCTGGTCGTCATATACTCTTTCATCATCAAACCTGTGCCTGAACCACTCCTGAGTGATCTCACCCCCAAGTCCGGGAGTTTCACCTTTGTGGTCAAATACAGCACCTTTAATGGTGTTGATATCATCTTTCAAGGAAATGTATCCCCAGATGGCATCCCAAAGTCCTTTTCCGCGTAGTGGGATTACATAATACTTCTCTCCTTCAATATCGGCGATGTAAAGTGGGAAGTACTGCTCATTTGCAGGCTTCCTGATCTCTTTTGCAAGGTCGATCTGGAAAGCGTCAACAGATTCGTCTACAGAACCATCCTCACGAAGCGTAACGCTCTCGGTGATGTACTGCTTAAAGAACTGCGGCGCCATATCTCTTGTTAACTGAACTCTTTCGCCATTCACTTCAACAGAATCAATTCCCACTGTAGTAAGAATGTTCTGCATCTTCTCTTTCCTCACATTCTCATTTTGAATAGGCTGCAGTGAAGTGGCGGTAAAGGCCAGCACTACTCCTACCACAATCACCATAACCACGGCGAAAATGAAGGTATATGAGTTGGTATTTGTTCTATTTACTGGTTTTTGTTCCATAACTAAACTGCAGTTTTAACTTGAGGATTAATTCCTTCTTTTTTTCTTTTCAGTCTGCGCTTGATGTTCCCGGAGATCACGTAGTGATCAATGGTTGGCGCAAACACGTTCATCAACAGGATCGCAAGCATCACGCCCTCTGGATATGCAGGGTTGAACACCCTGATCATGATCGAGAAGAACCCGATAAGGAATCCATAGATCCATTTTCCTTTATAAGTCTGTGCAGCCGATACAGGATCGGTAGCCATATAAACGATACCAAACATTAAACCTCCAACGAACAGGTGGTTGTACCACGGGAAGTTGGTCAAGCCATTTCCTTCGACCCCAAGTGCAGGAAGGGCGTTAAAGATCAAGCCCATCGTGATCGCTCCCAGCACCGCACTTATCATGATCCTCCAGCTTCCAACTTTTGTGAAAATGAGAAAAAGTGCACCCAAGATGATCAATGCTGCGGAAGTTTCAGAAATTGAACCGGGGATAAATCCAAGGAACATATCCATTGTGCTGTAACCTACTTTTTCGTTTGCCGCCAAAGTGTTCAGGATTGTTTCTCCCGAAACAGCATCCAGTTTTGGAGCATTCATCACCCACACCTGGTTACCCGACATGTAAGTAGGGTACGCAAAAAAGGCAAAAGCACGCGCCGTTAAAGCAGGGTTCAAAATGTTCATTCCGGTTCCCCCAAAGGCTTCTTTACCAATGATCACTGCAAAAACAACAGAAACAGCAACCATCCAAAGCGGCATGGTCACCGGCAGGATCATAGGGATCAACAGCCCTGTAACAAGGTAACCCTCGTTCACCTCATGCCCTCTAAAAATGGCAAAAGCGAACTCGATTCCAAGACCCACCGCGTAAGAAACCACGATGATAGGGAGGATCTTAAGGGCACCAAGGCCAAAAGCTTCCCAAAAATCAACAGCCTCACCAGGATTTGCCTGTACAAGGTACTGGTAACCGTTGTTCCACATACTAAAGAGCAATACCGGGATCAAAGCGATCACTACGGTGATCATCACCCTTTTCAAATCTACTGCATCCCTAATATGAGCACCTTTCTTAGTGGTGTGGTTTGGAGTGAAAAGAAAAGTATCCAACGCGTTGATGGCAGGAGAGTACTTTTCGAGTTTCTTCCCTTTGGCAAAGGGCTCTCTAAATTTATCTAATTTTTGCCTAATCCATTCCATAGTGTTCAGTTTATCCAACTTCGGTAATCATTAAGTCCAACCCTAGTCTAATTATTTCCTGCGCTTCCAGTTTTGAAGTGTTGACATAATCAACAAGCGCGAAATCTTCTGGAGCTACTTCATAGATCCCAAGATTTTCCATTTTTTCAATATCACCGGCCATACAGGCTTTCAAAAGCTGCATAGGATAAATATCCATAGGCATCACTTCTTCCATTTCTCCTGTCACCACAAGCGCTCTTTCCTCGCCGTTAAGGTTGGTGTTGACCTCGTATTTTTTCTTCGGAAACATCCAGGTCAAAGAAGTCCTGGAGTTTGAAGGAATATTGTTGTAGGTGAACGGCAGCCATCCAAACATTCTGTACTTGTTCCCTTCCGGGATCAAAGTGACCTCGTTGGCATAGAAACCTACAGGTTGCTGCCCATTGATCTTTTGCCCGGTCAAAACATTTCCAGAGATGATCCTCACGTTATCCTCATCTACCTGCCCAATAAGATCTGCTACATTGACACCGATCTTTGTGCGGAAGTATTTTCTGTCTTTAGCTTCTGTTCCGGCAACTGCGATTGTTCTTACCGCGTTGAATTTCCCGGTAAGGAAAAGCTCCCCAATATTGGCAACATCTTCAGGATTT
Organism: Salinimicrobium sp.; assembly: GCA_049687495.1. Lineage (GTDB taxonomy): Bacteria > Bacteroidota > Bacteroidia > Flavobacteriales > Flavobacteriaceae > Salinimicrobium. The sequence continues at coordinate 5,191 of JBAVJB010000064.1, read as the reverse complement.
ACCGTCCAAACACGCTCACCCGCATTGATAGGGTCGATGTTATGGATCTGCACTCCTACATTAGATGCAGGATGCGGACCGGAAACCTGGTGTAATTCGACATTTTTGAGACCGTTAAAAGCTGAAGTTCCTTTTTCGTAAGAAACATGGACTTTCCCCGGCGTAAGTTTAGCAAGAGCATCAAGACCTGCCTGGAACTCGCTCATCCTGTCTTTAAGAATGAATTCCACATCGGCAGAAAGCGGCGCAGTGTTCATGGCTGAAACAAAAATAGCTTTTGGAGTATCTTTTGGATCGGCAATGATATCATAAGGCCTTTGGTTGATAAAAGCCCAGGCTCCCGAATTCAGGATCCTTTCTTTTACCGAATTAGCATCAGATTTAGCAGCATCGAGCACACCAAAATCCTTATAGGATTCATTGGCATCGGCTTCGATGATCACCTCCATGATACGGCGCTTTTCACCACGTCTAATCTCTTTAAGTGTACCGCTTACAGGAGAAGTGAACCTCACAGCTTCGGCATATTTTGAGAAGAAAATTTCGTCTCCGGCTTGCAGCTTAGCCCCTTCCTTAACCACCATCTTCGGTACAACAGAGTGGAAATCCGGCGGTTTTATTGCGAAAGTTTTAGAGCGAGGCGCTTCAACCAGGGTCTTTTCTGCCTCCCCTTTGAGTCGTAGAGTAATCCCTCTTTTAATTCTAATGTCGTTTGACATAGGATGGAGTGTTAAATTTCGTTTAAAATCGTGCAAATTTATGCATTTTCGACCCACATCTCCCAATTAAAGAACAATTAATTTCCCCCTGTTCGTTGTTAAAAAACAGCGAATCATGATGCTAATCACTTTTTCAGTATCTTTAAATTTTATTTCAATACATGAAGACATTCTACACTCTCCTCTGTATCTTTTTTTCGATTTTCCAGTCTTCGGCGCAACCCGTACCAGAGGTACCGCCTCCTAATTACATTCGCACGGTGATCTTTGATGACGGCAGCGGCTATAGCGGAACTCCGATTATTCGGTTGGGTGAACGACTCAATCTGGAGTTTGACGACATCATTGGGGATGAAGCCAATTATTACTATACCATTGAACATTACGACTACGACTGGCAGCCTTCACAACTGGTGAAATCTGAATACCTGGAAGGCTTTGACAATGTTAGGATCAACAATTATACGAACTCATACAACACCTTACAGCTGTATTCTCATTACAACCTTGAAATACCAAATGAAGATACGCAGCGCCTGAAGGTGAGCGGGAATTATATGCTCAAGATCTGGAACGAAAAGAAGCAACTGGTTTTCTCCCGAAAGTTCATGATCTACGAACCTTTGGCGCAGGTGAGCGTACTGGTAAAGAAATCACGGGAGGTAAAATTGATCCACACCAGGCAAGTGGTGAATTTTGAGGTAAGCTCGCCAGATTTCATCATTCGAAAGCCCGAGGAAACCGTAAATGCAGTGATTCTTCAAAACAACAATTTAAAGACCGGCATCTACAATATTGAGCCACAGTATAATTTGGGCTCCACCCTTGTTTACAAATATGACCAGCTCACCTCTTTTTGGGCAGGTAATGAATATCTCAACTTTGACAGTAAAGACCTGCGGTCTGCCACCGTCAAGATCAAGTATATTGATGTAGAAGAGCTGTACCACCATTACCTTTTTGCAGATCACATCAGGGCTTTTGATCCTTACACATACAACCCCGATATTAACGGGCATTTCGTGGTAAGGACCATGCAGGGTCGCAATCCCGATGTGGAAGCCGGCTATGTATGGACGCATTTCGCGCTGGAGACCAACGAACGTTTGGAAGGCGGCGAGGTCCATCTTTACGGGCAGTTCAACAATTTTGTGCTGGATGACAGCACGCGGATGACCTTTAATCCTTCGACCGGTTCTTACGAGAACGCAAGGCTTTTTAAGCAGGGTTACTACGATTATAAATATGTGTTTCTTCGGAATGATGGCATCCTGGACGAAGGCTTCATAAGCGGAAATTTTGTAAGCACAGAAAACGTCTATACCGTTATCATTTATTACCGTCCTCCCGGCGGAAGATACACGCGGATTATTGGTGTTGGCAGCGCCAATTCTTTAAATATCTCAAATTAACATATATTTGGCTTAATTGTTCCAGCCAAAAATGAGCAAAGTACAAAGATACCTGCCTACAGTTCAAAAGGAGAGGCACCAGTTAAAATACAGGAGCACCCAGTGCTTAAATTGTCACCATCCGCTTGACATCAGCGATGAGTTCTGTCCTCGTTGCGGGCAGTTGAACAGCACTAAAAAGCTCGCTTTTAACGACTTCTTCAACGAGTTTTTCGCAGGAATTTTCGCCTATGACTCCAGGTTCTACAGGACGTTGGGTGTCCTGCTTTTTAAGCCGGGAAAGATCTCCAAAGATTACATTGAAGGTAAAAGGGTGCGTTACGCTAACCCATACAGGTTCTACTTGAGTGCTTCGATCCTGTTTTTCCTTGTTTGGAGCCTCACTCATGATTATGATGATGCTTTAGGGATAGAGGCACAAAACCCTTCCGAAGAAGAAATTAAAGAAGCTGATTCTATTCTTGCGGCTCAAAAAGAAATGAATCCAGATCTTGAAGGAATCCTGCCCAATACGGTCGCACAGGACAGCATTGCAAAAGAGAAAAAGTATGTACCTGTAAAAGAACTTGACACCATGGGCTTTTGGAAAGCATCATTTGAAAAGTGGCAGGTATTTTCAGATCATTACGAGGAGACCGAGACAAGAAATCCCGATGTTGCCCTGGACAGCCTGCATTATCCAAACACCACGTATAACCACTGGCTTTACAAGAAGTCTGTAGACGCCAAGAAATTTAGTTCAGAACCCAGCCTATTCTACAAGTATTTCCTGGGCAAACTGCCGTTCATCATTTTCTTCTACCTTCCGGTGTTCGCAATGTTCATCTGGCTGCTCTACCTGCGCCGGCCATTTACGTACATGGAGCACCTTATTTTTACCTTTCATAACCAAACCACCTGGTTCGTGCTTTACGGGCTGGCGATCAACCTGGACTTCCTCTTCAAAACCAATTGGATTACCTCGATCGCGACACTTCTGTTCGTGTTTTATCTATACAAGGCTTTTAGAAGATTCTACGGTCAAAGTAGAGTTAAAACCATTTTAAAGTTTATAATTATTAACATTATATTCTTTACTTTAGCCGTGGTCGCAGCAATATTTTCGGTGCTCGCGTCCTTTGCGATATATTAAGATGATCCAACAAGTTACCAGAGGCATAAAGATCTCTATAGAAACCAATTTTGAGGGCACCTTCTATAAGAATTACAGGGTGCACTTCGCCTTTGGCTACAGGGTCACCATTGAGAACCAAAGCAAAGACTCCGTACAGCTTACCTCCCGCTTCTGGAAGATCAAAGATGCCTTGAACCATACCGAAGTTGTTGAAGGCGAAGGGGTGATTGGAAAAAAACCGGTGCTAAAACCCGGAGAATCGCACACTTACAAAAGCGGCTGCCTGCTCACCTCCCCTTTTGGTTCAATGAGCGGCTTCTACAGCATGATCAATTTCACCTCAACCCGCAAATTCAGGGTTGCCATTCCTTCCTTTAAATTAAGCGCCCCATTTGCACTGAATTAGTTTAAAGCCCAAATTTAAAGCCTTTCAAAAATGTCATTTTTGAGACTCCTTTTCCTGGACAAATTTTGACCACTAGTAAAGATCGGCTTCCAAAAATGCCTTTTTTGAGACCTCATTTGTAGCCAGGTCGTGGTAGTAGAATTCAATCTTTCCGTTTGAATAGACGACCTGGGAAATACTTCGGGTTTTTACAAAACCGCGATCCATTACGACATCGATGTTTTTGTCTCCTATTCCTGCGGAAGCATGAAATTTCAGATAATCTTCGGGTTTTAGTTCTTTTTTTCCTCGGAAGTTTCCAAACCACTCCTCCCGCAGCTTTTTCATCTCTTCGGAATACAAGGGCGACGAGGACCAGATGTGCGGCTGAAGCAGCAGCTCTCTAAAATGGCTCTTTTCGTCATCCCAAACCAGCTCAAAAAATTTCAGCTCTTGCCGCCAGTCCACAGCTACGATGGTAAAAGGCTCTACCCCCGAAAAATCATATTTTTCGACCTCCTTCTGAAAATCTTCCGCAGCCAAAAGATGCTTCACCACCACTCCCCTGCTCAACCTGTAAGGCGGCTTCCTAAAATGTTTTTTGAAGCCACCGTTCAGCAGGCAGATCACGCGCTTTGCTGAGCTAACTCCAAGCCACGTTCCTCCCGCCACAACATCCTTTGGAAATAACATTTTTCGCCCCTCTTCAAAATAGAAGTCCGGCGCCAGAGTTTCCCTGCCCGGAGCTTCGTCCCTGTTTGAAGTAAGCACGAAGCCTTTTTCGTCATTAGGAAGAGGTGTTAACGTAACGGTGCACATATTATGAAAATGATAAGAAACAGGAGTTTATTCCCGAAATTTTACCTAAAGTTCATCAAAATTTAGGGGATCCAAAATACTTTTAATTTATTTACCTTTACAAGCATTAGTTTTAAATCCAAAAAAATACACAAATAACTATGGGAAAAGGTGTTTTTCAGGTTCCAACGGCCATTAATGAGCCGGTGAAATCATACGCCCCGGGAACCCCCGAAAGAGAGGCAGTTTTAAAGGCTTACAAAGAATTATATAACTCAAAAATCGAAGTCCCGCTATATATTGGCAGCGAAGAGGTAAAAACAGGGGATACAGCCCCAATGACCCCTCCGCACGACCATCAGCATCAGCTTGGAGTGTATCACAAAGCCTCAAAAGAGCATGTTGAAAAAGCTATTCAGTCGGCTCTAGAAGCCCGTGAAAAATGGGCGAACCTGGAATGGGAACAACGTGCAGCCGTATTTTTAAAAGCTGCCGAATTGATCGCAGGGCCTTACCGCTACAAGATCAATGCTGCGACCATGCTTGGGCAGTCAAAGAACATTTTCCAGGCCGAGATCGATTCAGCCTGCGAACTTATTGACTTCCTCAGATTCAACGTGGAGTACATGACCCGCATTTACGAGGAACAACCGGAATCTTCGGCAGAAGCCTGGAACAGGTTAGAATATCGTCCGCTGGAAGGTTTTGTTTATGCAGTGACTCCATTCAACTTTACAGCAATCGCAGGAAACCTTCCTTCAGC
>JBAVJB010000063.1:0-4334 GCA_049687495.1 Salinimicrobium sp. | reverse complement strand
ATCATATCCACGGGATCATCGTTTTAAATGGAAATAATGTTGATGATGATGTAGCGGCAAGGCATGCCTTGCCGCTACATCATCATCAACATTATTTCCATTTAAAACGATGATCCCGTGGATATGATTTGGCTTTACCAAAAATTCCCCGACCTCTACATTTTTAGCGTGGTTCTTAATTTCATACCACATAATATCAGCAATGACACCAACATTTGAAAACTGCATTTCGCCTTCTGATATCTTTCCGAAGGAATGGTCACGGTCCCGGGTACAAATAGTCACGAAATATGCGGCATCCCAGGCATAATTCCAGTTCTGCAACCTGGTGGATTGCCTGCGATATTTATTTTGAAATCTTTCTACCATTCCTGTAAAAAACTGTTGCTCAAGCTTCTATTAAAATAAGAAAAAGATGGCTACGAAAAATGTCATTTCTGGAAGAGGCCGCAAAGTCGGGAGACTTTGCAGAGCGCGAAAAAGATTTTGTTGACAGCGCAAAGTCAGGAAACTTTGCGGAACCTGTCTGACGGGGTGCCAAAAATGACATTTTTGATGATCCTTATTTTGATCAGATCCTTAGTGAAGCCCTAAAGCCCCTCGCTGCATAATAAGATTCGGCACCGTTGTGGTAGATGAACAGCCTGTCATAACGCCTGTCGCCAAAGATGGCACCTCCAAGGTTTCTGACTTCGGGCGGAGTCTTAAGCCAACTGGAGGTTTTTAGATCAAATTCCCCCAGTTGCTGCAGCTGCCTGTACTCCTCTTCGGTCAACAGCTCCACTCCCATTTCGGCAGCCATTTCCACGGCACTGCCCTTTGGTTTGAACTTCTTTCTTGCCTCCAGCGCTTCCTTGTCGTAACATAGGCTGCGGCGGCCTTTTGGACTTTCGGCTGTGCAGTCAAAAAAGAGAAATCCTCCCGTCTTTTCGTCCCTGCCAATGCAATCGGGTTCGCCGCCGGTGCGTTCCATTTCGTTTAGCGACCACAGCTTTTCTGGCCGGGTTTTCAGTCTTTTCTCAACTTCCTCCCACTCCAACCCTTCATGCCGGTGCAGATGCTTTTCAAAACGGATTTCCAATAGCTGCAGCAGTTCTTCCTGCCGAGAAGCGGATAATTGAATTTTATTCGTTGAAGCCATAGTTAAACTAAGGTAGTCAAAAATGGCATTTTTGAAGCGCAAGGTCAGGAGACTTTGGGGAGCGAAACTTTGCGCTGGGAGGCAGCGAATGAAATGCTCCAACTAAGGCGAGTGTCTATAAAATTAGGAAAATTTGGTGGGATTGGCCCTCCTGCGTAAAAGCTTCGGAGGATAAATTCCCGGAATTTGGCGCTTGGAATTTGGTACTCGTTACTTTTTTAAATTAATTATCTTGCCGCAAACTTTTGTGATCTATGGCCTCAGGAATATTTGCACTGCTTGATGATATCGCCTCTTTAATGGATGATGTGGCGATGATGAGCAAGGTCGCCGGAAAGAAAACCGCGGGAATCCTTGGCGATGACCTCGCTGTAAATGCCGAGAAAGCTTCCGGCTTTATGTCTTCGCGAGAACTGCCCGTGCTTTGGGCGATCACCAAAGGCTCTTTTCTCAACAAACTGATCATCCTGCCGCTGGCATTCCTGCTCAGTGCCTTCCTGCCTTCGGCAGTTACCATCATCCTCCTCATTGGCGGACTGTACCTGGCTTACGAGGGCGCCGAAAAGATCTGGGAGTTCTTCTTCCCTCATGCCCACGAAGAAGAAACGCCAAACCTTGAAAATCTTTCCGAAGAGGCTATTCTTAGCAGGGAAAAAGAAAAGGTAAAATCGGCTATTCTTACAGATTTCATCCTTTCTGTAGAGATCGTCATCATCGCGCTGGGCAGCGTGGAAAGTGAAGAACTGCTCACCCGCATCATGGTGGTGAGCCTTATTGCCGTGGCAGCCACCATTGGTGTATACGGAATTGTTGCACTCATCGTTAGAATGGATGAGTTTGGCGCTAAGCTAATCGACCTTAACGACAGGGACGACAGCTTTTCTGACAAGGTTGGCGGCTTCCTGGTCAATGCCCTGCCAAAAGTGATAAAAAGCCTCTCGGTCATCGGGACCATAGCGCTGCTGCTGGTTTCCGGCGGAATTTTCCTGCACAACCTCCACTTCCTGCACGAGCTTTTTGAAAATGTACCGGCCATCATCATAGAATTCTTTACAGGCCTCATCGTTGGCTTCGTCATGTTGCTGCTCATCAAAGGCATTGGAAAGGCCTGGAAATCGGTAAGCAAGACGGCTTAAAAAAAGACTTCAAAAAAGTCATTTTTAAGACCTTAGCTGTGCTTACTTTTGCAAAATGTTGCAAACCCTGGTTCATTATTCGCTGCACCTGCTGTTCCCTGCGCTCATCGCATGGTGGTATGACAAAAAGCAGTGGAAGCGAAATTACCTCATCCTGCTGGCTACAATGCTGGTTGACCTGGACCACCTCCTGGCTAATCCTGTTTTCCACCCCAACCGCTGCAGCATCGGGTTTCATGTTTTTCATTCGGAATATTTGATTCCGCTGTATTTTGTAGGCGCTTTCCTGCTTCGGAAGTCCTGGCTTAAACTTGTTCTCATAGGCCTTGCCTTTCACATGTTCACAGATCTTGTCGATTGCCTGTGGATGGCTTCGGAATGTGACGGTTGCCCGCTAAGCGAGATCTTCAAAGGCCTGTAAAGCTCCGGAAACAATTCTGCTCAAAAATGCCATTTTTGACACCTCTTCCGCAGAAAGCTTCAGCAATAAAGGCATTCAAAAAGGGCATTTTCAAGACCTCATCCCAAAAGAATTCTTAAGCTTTGGCAGCAGTAAAAAACTCAAAACTGTTTTCGTTTGGTTGCTGAATTCTTTTATATTTACCACGGTGATTTTTCGCCATTTTCCGAATTCAACAGCCAAAAAGATTAACAGCACATGCACGTAGCCATCGCAGGAAACATTGGTGCGGGGAAAACTACCCTCACAAAACTATTAGCAAAACATTATAACTGGGAAGCACAATTTGAAGACGTTCTTGAAAATCCTTACCTCGAGGATTTTTACAACAAAATGGAGCGATGGTCATTTAACCTGCAGATCTACTTTTTGAACAGCCGTTTTAGGCAGATCCTGGAGCTGCGCGAAAGCGGAAAACAGATCATTCAGGACCGTACAATTTACGAAGACGCGCATATTTTTGCACCCAACCTGCACGCTATGGGTCTTATGACCAATCGTGACTTCGAGAATTATCGTTCCCTTTTTGACCTGATGGAGAGCGTGGTAAAAGGCCCGGACCTGTTGATCTACCTGCGCAGCAGCATTCCGAATCTTGTTTCACAGATCCACAAACGCGGCCGTGATTATGAAAATTCCATTTCCATCGATTACCTAAGCCGACTCAACGAACGCTACGAGGCCTGGGTACACGGCTACAACAAGGGCAACCTGCTTATCATTGACGTTGACAACATCAACTTTGTTGACAATCCCGAAGATCTTGGAAACATCATCACCAGGATAGACGGCGAGCTGCACGGGCTTTTTAAGTAGTTCTTTGCTTGTGGTTTGTTGTTCATAGTTCCCAAAACTGAACACAGCACAATAAAATTTCTATTGGCATTTAGATCAGGTTAGCTTAAATTAGTGGGAATCAATCTACTAAAACAGCTGAAGGATGGAATCTACGAAGCTAAAAAGGCCTAAGCACAAAGGTTCTCCCCGCCTGTTCAATAATCCGTTGCTGGAGAAGCTAACGCACACGCACATCTCGGCGCCGCTCATCATTTTTGGCGGGATCGCTGCAGTGTTGATCTACTTCGGAATCTTTGAAAAAGGCTTTAGTGTTCCGCTGATGCTGCTGCTCTTTTTTGCCGGGCTTTTCTTTTTTACGCTGGTAGAATACCTGATGCATCGTTATCTGTACCATATCCCGGCCACTTCCGAAAGAAAGAAGAAGATCGCCTACACCATGCACGGCGTACACCACGATTATCCAAAAGACAGATCACGGCTGGCAATGCCGCCGGTGCTCAGTTTGATCATCGCGAGCATTCTGTTCGTCATTTACCGGGCTGTGCTGGGTGACCTGGTTTTCGGCTTCCTCGCCGGATTTTTAGTCGGTTATGCCATTTATCTTGGGGTACATTATTCCATTCATGCTTTCAAGGTGCCCAACAATTTTCTCAAAATCCTGTGGCACCATCATTCCATACACCATTACCGCGAACCCGACAGGGCCTTTGGAGTTTCTTCGCCATTTTGGGACCACGTCTTCAGGACGATGCCGAGAAAGGCGCCGGTGGAGCAAAGAAAAGGCTACATCGACTGAATG
>JBAVJB010000062.1:0-4301 GCA_049687495.1 Salinimicrobium sp. | reverse complement strand
CAGGTTTTGTTTTTTCAAGTTCGGCAAAAACCTTTTCCAGAGCTTTTACACCGCTGGGTTCATTGCCGTGAACCCCGCCTGTAACGAACAGGAGAGGCCCTTTTTTATTACTGCTGTAGTTTCCTATTATTCTTTCGTCCATATTATCTTTTTCATTTAGGCCATTGTGGCCAATACTTTGTTTTCGATTTGTCCGTGGTAAAGATTTTTGTATTCCACCTTTTTCTCGATGGAATCAATGATAAGGTCAGAGAAATCAGGCAAACCTATTTCCCCGAAATGATCCAGTCCTCCGGGACTAAGCACATTGATCTCGAGTAATTTATCCTTAACCACATCCAGGCCAACGAAGAAGAGTCCGTCTTTAATAAGTTTCGGCCCCACTACATCGACCACTTTTTGAATACCTTCAGTCAGCGGACTTTTGTCTGCGGAACCACCCTGGGCAAAATTGCTTCGGAATTCCCCTTCGCCGCTTATACGCCTAATGATCCCGAATTTGCCTTTCTTTTCCATGACCTTTCCGTTAAGCAGAAGTACTCTAACATCCTCACTGGCTTCGGGAACAAATTCCTGGGCGATCACATATCCCTGCTGAATGATATTCTCAATGATCTGGTTAAGGTTCTTTTCGTTCTTGTCGATTAGATACACGTCACGGCCGCCGGAACCTTCCAGAGGTTTGAGCACCATCTTCTTTTTATGATCCTCAAAGAACTTAAGAATTTCCTCTTTTTCGCGGGTAATAAGCGAGGCGGGTTTTATTTCACTTGGCAGCTCCTCAAAATAAAGCTTGTCGATGAACGCATTGGAGAGCGCATAGGCATCATTGAGCACCAGCACACCTTCCTGCTGCATCATTCGGCCAAAGGCCACACCTGCCTGTTCTGCCCATTGACGGCTGCTGCCTTCCTCGGTAGGATTATTCCTAATGAAAAGCACATCAAGGTCTGTAGCAAATATCCTGTCTTTTTTGGCCTTTTCGCCCTGCAGCAGCTTGAGATATTCATCCGGATTTTTTGCCTTTGAATTTTTGGAAACATAGGTGCTGTTAATGCTTAGACGTTCGGTGTTGGTGAAGGAGAAATCTCCCACTCCCATAACGTACACGTCGTGTTTGCGTTTCCAGGCCTCGTAAACCAGGTAAATAGTGGTGCCACAGGTCTCTGTGTCAATGTTGTTTACTACAAAACATATCTTCATGCGTTGATCATTTGTGAAAGGGATAATCCCTTCCGGATTTTACTTATTTTATTTTTTGTTTCTTCGGTATTCAAATATCTAGGGACCAGATTCACAGGCTTTAGCACCCGTCTCTCCCCAAGTTCGGTAATAATTGGCATGTGCTCCAGGGCAAATTTTCCCTTGAGCAGCGGTGCGAGTTCGCCACCGTTTTCCAAATGCTCCCTTACCTGCAGCAGGCCTTTGAGATAGGAAATGTCTTTAGTGAAGCCGCCGCCCTGCATGATCCTGGAAGTGATGTTGAACGAGCGCTGCGGAGAAAACCCGTAATCGTGGTGCAACAGCCTGAAAATATCCTGAAATTCGGCCCCGTGCATTCTTGCCGATGCTGCTACGACCCTTCCCGAAAGCGTTCTCATTCTGTTGGCCGTTAGCCCGCCTACCAGGTACTCTGAGAGAACCGCTAATCCTTCCTGTAAAGTGTCATAATCTGTAAGCCCTATAGAGAGCAGCTTTAAGGGCTGCTGTTTTCCGTTGTAATAAGTGAGCACATGTGTGCCTATCTCGTGCTGAATAAGGGCCTTGGTTTCATTGGCATTCAGTTTGTAATCGCTCGGAATAAAAAGTTCACCCTGGGACACCATGAGAATATTCACATCTTCTCTCACATGTATCTTGCTTGAGAAGTTAGGATCCTGTCCCCTGAAGTACTCGAATTCTTTTTCGGCCAGCACCTTAAAGTCATCAGATTTCATAATGCTGCCGCTTTCAGGGTTTTCCTCTTCCTGTGCCTCGCGCAGCAAAGTTTCAGCCTCTTGAAGCAGGGATTTATCAATATCTCCATACAACATCATACTGTTGTAAAAGAATTCTTTTGAGCCGCGGCCGGTAAGCATACTTATCTGCAGGTCGAGTTCCTCCCTTTTTTCCCTGAAGATATACGATAGTGCCGGATCATCGATCTCTTCCATTTTGAGGTTGTACAGTTCCCTTTTGAGCACATCGGGATCAAAAGGCAATAGGCGGTAGTGGTAATTGAGCACCTTCTCGTAATTCGATTTAAAGAAGTTGTCCTTGATATTCCTTATGTTGGCAGGGGAGATGAGCCACAGGAACTGATAGGAAGTCTCTATCTGCGCCAGTTTTTGGTCTATCTCCAGCAACTTTTTTTGCAGGCTTTTCTGGCCCAGGGCTCTGTAACTTTTGACTCCGCTGGAAGTCTGGATCCTTATGAATTCGAAAATGGTCTTATGCAAGGCAAGTACCAGGTCATCTTTAAAACTTCGGAAAAATACCGGATATTCCTCGCCGTTCGAATTGCGGTACACCGGCGGAATTTCCAGGCCCAGCAGGAGACAACCGGCATCTTTTAAAGCCTGCAGTTCTAAAAGCGGCTTTTTACCTTCAGGTTGCCTGTCAATGGTATTGATGATCTCAGTCTCATCAAAATGCAGTACCTCGTACTTGTCATTGAGTCGGTCCAGTTGTTCTTTGAGTACCTTTAAGGTCTTCGGAAGTTTATCCTCGGGGCCCTTGATCCGGAACTTCTGCATTCCCGTTGCTCCCGAATAAAGTTCCAGCATTAAAAACGATTTGAATTTTGAGGACATGGCTTCTCCCAAAGCGAACATGAGGCGCTGATAACCCTCAAAATCTTTAGTGCCGATCACAAGGAAAGAAGCTTCACTTAAAACGAACCTTACAGTAGCTTTATCCTCTCCTTTGTTATCTTCATTTTGCCTGTAGATGACTAAATAGGGCAGCTCATCGCTCATATGAAGATAGCCGCCGCCGGGAAGATGCTTTTCTATCTCGCAGTTCTCGTGAAGCTCATCAATTAGGTCCTGAATGGACTCATCGCTTAAAGGTTGCCGTTCATTAGATGTACTGACTTCCATTTCTGAAAAATTTTAGGATGGTTTGATCCCGTCGAACCGCGGGTTATCCTTAGAATTAGGGCTTTTTGTAAATGTAAAGGATTAATATTTTTTCAGGGAATGAGCAGCAGCCCCTTAGGCGAATATTATGAAAGATTTAATAGTACATTTGGAAAATATAGCCTCTCAAAAATGTCATTTTTGAGACCCTTTTCGATAGCTTCTTGTAAAGGAATAAAATTCTTTGCTTGCTAATCTGCTGTAAAAGGAGGACTTAAAAAGGCTGCAGCAATTAATTTTTAATTTTGCTTGCCGTTTTTGAAAAGCTCATTATATTTGCACCGCTTTAAGGGTCGCGTAGCTCAGTTGGATAGAGCATCTGCCTTCTAAGCAGACGGTCACAGGTTCGAATCCTGTCGCGATCACTTTTTAGACTTAAAAACCCTGTTAATCTGTTGATTTACAGGGTTTTTTGTTTTTTAGATTTGGTCAACAATCATTTAATGTTGACCAATATCAAAAGGAATTGGTCAACAATCCGGTCAACAAATAAGGTTGAGAATTTTGTTGACCAAGTACCGAATTTTGTATCTTACCTCTATAGTTGATTTGACTTTCGTCTTTCACTGAATTTCAATTTAAGACGAACAACTATGACTTCATCTCAAACATTTTCCATTCTTTTCTGGATTAACACGTCCAGGGCTAAAGACAATTTAGCCGAAGTTTATGTACGTATTGTTGTAAACCGTAAACGTGCAAACATCAGTTTAAAAATAAAAGTTAATCCCGCCCATTGGGATAACAAGAAGGGGCGCCTCAGAACAAAAGACAAAGGATCCCTCCAGAAGAATAGCTTTATAGATCAAACTAGAACACAGATTTTTCAAAGTTACATGGATCTGAAAGCTGAGGGCTCATCATTTACGGCCAAATCTTTAAAGGCTCGTTTTCTTGGGGAAGATCAGGAGTATCATTCTATGAAGGAGTTGATCGCTTACCATAATGATAAAATGAAACCAATACTTCATTACGATACCATGCGGCACTATTTGACCAGCCAAAGTTATATCCTGGAATTCATTAAGAGGGAGTACAAAAGTGATGATTATCTTCTAAAAGATCTAGACTATGGTTTTGTAATTGGTTTTGAAAGTTTTTTAAGGGCTTATAAGCCTAAACATTATCAAGGGAAGATTGGTAACAATACCATAATGAAGCATATTCAGCGGCTAAGGAAAA
>JBAVJB010000061.1:0-30850 GCA_049687495.1 Salinimicrobium sp. | reverse complement strand
GAGAAACCACAAAGACAAGTAGGCTGGAAAAGATCAGCCCTATGATAAAAGCCGGGGTGGGATTGAATGACAAGTATAAGAATTGTTAACTAACTCAGGCAAAGGCTGGAACTTTGGAAGAGTTATACAAACAAAAAAAGCAGGCCAATCGGCCTGCTTTTTTTGTTCACTTGAGCAGAAGAATTATTTCTTTTCGGCAGCCGGTTCGTTCAGCTTTCGACTCATTTCCATAGAAATGGAAGACCTGTCGAAAGTGATCTTTCCTGCACCGGTTTCAATAATTACTGCATTTTGTTTTTCACTAAAGTCCATTATTTTACCGTGCATTCCGCTTTTTGTTACAACGCGGTCTCCGCGCTTAAGTTCTGAAGCGAATTTTTTTTCCTGTTTCGCACGATTCATTTGAGGGCGTATCATAAAGAAATACACCACTACAAACATTAAAATAATTGGGGCAAACTGAGTTAATTGATCCATAGATTAATTTGCGCTTTCGCTTATGATTCTTTTGGGTTTACGAAAGCTTTGATTTTGATTTGTTCTTTACCGGCTTCGGTATTTGCCGATACGGTTACTGTTTTAGTTACCTGGTTTTGTCCGCTACCGTTAAATTTCACAAGGAGTTCTCCAGTTTCACCGGGAGCAATAGCTTCTTTGGTATAGCTAGGTACGGTACAACCGCAAGAGCTGGAAGCATTGGTTATCACTAAAGGAGCTTTTCCTGTGTTGGTAAAAGTGAAAGTATGTTCCTGAGGAGTTCCCTGCTCGATGGTTCCAAAGTCGAATTCGGTTTCATCAAATTTCATTTCAGGGTAGTAAACCGCCTGCGCATCGCGCTCGGCCGCTTCCTCTACATTTTCAGCTTTTACTTTATTTGACGCGTCCTCTTTACAGGAAGTAAAAGCCATGGCAGCAATGACCGCCAAGAATAAGATTCCTTTTTTCATGATTTACATTTTAGGGATTAAAGATGATAAAATTAAGAAAAATTGCAGGACTACATAAGACCCCTGCCCATTTTATTCAGTTTGCCACCCTCTTTATACTCTTTTGAGAGTTTATCGAGGATTCCATTGATAAAAATACTACTTTTTGGAGTACTGTATTCTTTGGCAATTTCTAAATATTCGTTAATAGTAACCTTCACAGGGATCGACGGGAACTTCAGGAATTCGCAAATAGCCATTTTAATGAGGATCCTGTCAAGATCTGCGATCCTTTCTTTGTCCCAGTTAGGCGTTTTTCCCTCCATTTCTTCGGAAAGTTTGGCATCATTGAGCAAGGTCTTTCTGAAGAGCTCCACGGCATATTCCTTGTCCTCGGTATTTTTGAACAGCCTTGTAAGTGCGGTCTGTTTTTCGGCTTTGGCCTTCTGAAGCATTTTTACAATAGCTGTATTCACCAGCGGCAGGTCATCTACCCAGGTGATCTTCTTATCTTCAAGATAATCGTACAGCTTTTCGTTTGGAGCGATAATTTTTTTGAAGATCTCGATAACAAACTTTTTGTCCTCTTCAAAGGTTCCTGTCCTGGAAGACATGTATTCGGCATATTCTTCGCTCTCCCTTATCTCCTTCCACAATATCTCAACATACTCGTCATCATTCTTCCAGTTGTTAAGTTTCCTGGCTTCAAGTGCGTTTCGAAGGCTTTCATTCTGGTCGAGGAGCGCGAGTAGTTCGTTGTCGACGAACCTTCGGTTTGGGTCTACTTCCTCTTCAGAAGGCAGGTGTTTTTGCTGAGCTTTCTCCATATATTCGGCTGCATGCTTCCTGATCTCTACAAAAAGATTCAGCAGTAAAAGGTACAGGTCGTACATTTCATCCATACTCTTCAGCAGGAATTTTTCCTCTGTTGCGAGGTTGTCGTTTTCGCTTTGAGAGTATGCATACATAGACTGCATTACTTTAACTCTGATATGTCTTCTGGTCAACATAGCTGTAAAAGAACTTTAAAAATTAAGGGCGAAAGGATCATTCCTTTCGCCCCGCAAAAATACTATTAAATTAAAAACCCTTGAAGTTATCTTTGGTTTTTTCTGTCGTTGATTCGTTGCTGCGCCACCTGCAGTGCCGCCTCATGAGTTGAGATGCCGCTGAGGTCGGCCTTATTGAGGATCTCCAGAGTCGTATTGTAGATATTCTCTGTCTTTTCCATGATCTCTTTTTTACCGTATCCTTCAAGCTCTGCGTACACATTGATAATACCTCCTGCGTTGATAAGGAAATCGGGCGCATAAACAATGCCTTTTTCTCTTAAGATCAAGCCATGCTTGCGGTCATCGGCCAACTGGTTGTTAGCTGCACCTGCGACCACAGTTGCTTTAAGACGCTCAACAGTATCATCATTCAAGGTAGCTCCAAGCGCACATGGAGCATAAATATCAACATCAGCCGAACATACATCTGCCTTGTCGAAAATAGCAGCATTATATCTCTTGCTTACTTCCTGCAGACGTTCTTTATTGATATCGCTAATAAAGATCTCAGCTCCTTCTTTGGCCAAATATTGTACAAGCACTTCCCCCACGTGGCCTATTCCCTGTACAAGAACTTTTTTCCCCTGAAGGTCATTAGATCCATACTTGAACTTGGCCGCAGCTTTCATTCCCATAAAAACTCCGTAAGCGGTAACAGGCGAAGGGTTTCCGGCCCCACCTTTTTCTTCAGAAATACCGGTAACATAAGGAGTCACTTCTCTTACCGTATCCATATCGGCAGTTTCCATGCCCACATCTTCGGCAGTAATGTATTTTCCGCTAAGAGAATGAACAAACTCTCCAAAGCGTCTCATCAATTCTGGAGTTTTTTGAGTTTTGGCATCTCCAATGATCACAGCCTTACCACCTCCAAGATTAAGCCCTGTAACGGCACTTTTGAAGGTCATTCCGCGGGAAAGCCTCAATACGTCATTAAGAGCATCCCATTCACTGCTGTAGTTCCACATCCTGGTACCACCCAAAGCCGGTCCCAAAACTGTGTTGTGAATTCCAATAATTGCCTTTAATCCTGTATCTTTGTCGTTGCAAAAAACCACTTGTTCATGGTCATCAAAGGAAAGCTGCCCAAAGACCGGAGCGGCTTTTTTAAGTTCATTTGCCTTGAGAACATCCACTGTCATAAGAATTTGAATAAAAGTTGAATTTTCGTGTATCGAAAATTTATACGGGCAAAAATAACTAATATTTCATTTTGAAAATCTATTTCCTACCAAAAATTAGGAAATTGTTAATTTTTCGGTTTAGCTGCTATGAAAGAACTGAGACACGTAAATAAATATTTCCTCAAATATAAATGGCACCTCATCCTGGGGTTCTTTATCACTATAGTAGCCAGGGTTTTTGCCCTTTTTACACCCCGACTCATCAGGGAGTCCACCAATGCCATCGAGAAATACGTAAACGGTGAAACAGTCTCTATTGAAGCTGTTCGTTCTGAACTTATGACCAACATCCTGCTCATCATTGGCGCAACTCTGGTAGCTGCGTTTTTCACTTTTTTGATGCGGCAGACCTTTATCGTGGTTTCCCGGCATATTGAATACGACCTCAAAAATGAGGTTTTTCAGAAGTATGAAGACCTCTCCCTTAACTTCTACAAAAAGAACCGTACCGGCGACCTTATGAACCGCATTAGCGAAGATGTTTCCAAGGTGCGCATGTACCTGGGGCCGGCCATTATGTACAGTGTTCAGACGGGTGTACTTTTTATTGTGGTGATCCCTTACATGTTCTCACAGGCACCTGAACTTACACTTTACGCTATTACCCCGCTGCCAATATTGTCTTTCGCGATCTATAAACTGAGCGTAGCGATCAACCAACGCAGTACCGTGGTGCAGCAGTATTTGTCTAAACTGAATACTTTTACACAGGAAAGCTTCAGCGGAATTTCTGTGATCAAGTCATACGGGTTGGAACCACAAACCAACACCTCCTTTGTTGCACTTTCAAATACCAGCAAAGAAAAGAACATCGACCTCGTCAAAGTGCAGGCTTTCTTTTTCCCGCTGATGGTGCTTTTGATTGGAGCCAGTAACATCCTGGTGATCTATATAGGCGGAAGAAAATTTATCAACGGGGAGATCGATAACCTTGGGATCATCGTGGAATTTCTGCTTTACGTGAACATGCTTACCTGGCCCGTAGCTACTGTAGGCTGGGTAACTTCTATTGTGCAGGAAGCCGAAGCTTCTCAAAAAAGGATCAATGAATTCCTGAAGGAGGAGCCGCAGATACAAAATCCAACCACTCAACCTGAAGACGTACAAGGCTCCATTGCCTTTAAAGATGTCACTTTCACTTATGAAGACACGAATATTACGGCCCTCAAAAATGTGAATTTTGAGGTAAATTCCGGAGAGACTTTGGCCATCATCGGGAAAACCGGTTCAGGTAAATCAACTATCCTGGAGCTAATTGGCAGGCTGTATGACGTAGAAAAAGGAGAGATTTGCATAGATGAAAAGAACATTGAGCAAATGAACCTGAAGGAGCTTCGCAACTCCATCGGTTATGTTCCACAGGACGCGTTCTTATTCAGCGATTCCATCAGGAACAACATCAAATTCGGGAAAGCCGATGCCACCGAAGAGGAGATCGTCGCAGCAGCTAAAAATGCTGCGGTTCACAGGAATATCACAGGTTTCAGTAAAGGTTATGATACCGTGCTCGGGGAAAGAGGGATCACCCTTTCCGGCGGACAGAAGCAGCGGGTTTCCATTGCCAGGGCCATTATACACGACCCGAAAATTCTGCTTTTTGACGATTCACTTTCCGCAGTAGATACTGAAACTGAGGAAGAAATCCTGAATAATCTCTTCAAGATCTCGAAAGATAAAACCACCATTATTGTGAGTCACAGGATCTCTTCGGTTAAAAATGCTGACAAAATCATAATTTTAGAGGCGGGAGAAATCGTACAGCGGGGAACGCACCAGCAATTACTTGCGGTAGACGGCTACTACAAGGAGCTTTATCTCAAACAACTGAGTGAAAAAGAAATGTAAAAATTTGTTGCGAAATGTTAATTTTTTTTAGATTTTTGACACTATGATTTACAAACCGTAAAAGACATTGATTATGAGCGACAATGGAACGATTGAAAAAGAAGAGATTTTTTCCAAGGTCTTAAGAGCCGGAAGACGCACCTATTTCTTTGATGTTAGGGCAACCAAGGCCAATGATTACTACCTCACCATTACCGAGAGTAAGAAATTCACCAACGAAGACGGATCTTTCCACTACAAAAAGCACAAGATCTATCTCTATAAAGAAGATTTTGCCGGTTTCAATGAGATCCTTAAGGAGATGACAGACTTTATCCTGGAGGAAAAAGGAGAAGAAGTGATAAGCGAACGTCACCAAAAGAACTTTAAGAAAGACTACGAAAAAGAAGAAGAGACAGTAGATGCTGCAAAACCAGCTTCGGCAGCCAGCTTTACAGATATCAGCTTCGAAGATATATAGTGAAAAACTACTTTTTGAGTAAACCGTCTCCCACAAGAGGCGGTTTTTTTTATCCTATCCGCAGCCCGTTCTCTACCTCAACATCGGGATGCAGAAGTACCACTCCTCCACCCTTATCTCCCACAGCCCCCAAGACGAGACATTCGCTCATGAAATTTGCGATCTGTTTCTTCGGAAAATTGACCACGGCGATCACCTGTCTGCCCAGCAGCTCCTCTTTTATATAACGATCGGTAATTTGAGCCGAAGTTTTCCTGATGCCAATCTGCTTTCCAAAATCGATCTTTAACCGGTAAGCGGGATTCCTGGCTTCGGGAAATTCATTCACCTCCAGCACGGTTCCTACCCGCATTTCAACTTTGTCAAAATCTTTCCAGGTGATCTCCATTATCCAAAAACCTTTTTAATGACCCAGGCCGGGCCGATAAGCAGAAACTGTATGTCTTTCAAAAATGAGGGTTTTTGCCCCTCTATTTTATGGCCGTAGAACTGCCCTATCCAGGCAACCACGAAAATGATAATGGATACCATCCACAGTGGCGCCACTTGTGCTATAAAATAGTTTCCTGCAATGCAGAAGGCCGAAAAAATAAGGATCTTGAGCCCCATGGGAACGGAAAGCCTCATGTAGAACAGCAGCACCAGGATGAGGACGACTACCGCCCAGTTCTCCAGAAAAGGCACATACATAGGAAAAATTTCGGTTAGAAAAGCCGGCGGAATGCTCATCAAAAGCCCGACGATTGAAAAGAAAATAGCCGGCACACAAATGTAATGGATGGCTTTATTCGTCTCGTTCTGGTGGCTTACCGCGTATTCAGAAAACCACTGGTCTAAAGTTTTCATATTGCTCATGTTTAACCTGAACAAGATAGGAATTTTGGATAAATGTGGTCGAAAATTCGTATTTTCAGAACATAAAACCCATCTACAGAAATGGCCGAGACCAAATCAAATATCCTCCCCTTGGGAACAAAAGCATCAGACTTTGAACTTCCCGATGCGGTTACCGCAAACCTGTTTTCCCTTAACGACGTACGAGGCGAAAGAGGCACAGTGATCATGTTCATTTGCAATCACTGCCCCTTTGTAAAACATGTAGCCGAAGAGATCGTAAGGGTGGCAAATGACTACAGGGTCCTGGGGTTTGGTTTTGCCGCAATAAGCAGCAATGATGTGAAGCAGGTACCCGAAGATCACCCGGATCTTATGTGGCAGTTTGCCAGGAAGTATAGCTTTACCTTTCCATACCTCTACGACCGCACCCAGGAAGTGGCCCGCAACTACAAAGCCGCATGTACACCTGATTTTTTCCTTTTTGACGCCGACCTGGAACTCTTCTACCACGGGCAGTTGGACAGCTCACGTCCCGGCAACGGGATTCCCGTCAATGGCAGGGAGCTGCGAGAAGCCCTGGATGCGATCCTCAACAGCCGTCCCCTTCCCGGGCCTCAAAAACCAAGCATTGGCTGCAGCATCAAATGGAAATACACCGGCAGCTAATTTAGCTTCTAACCTTCTGCACATCAGGCTCAAAGATTAAGGCTTTTTTAACTGAAGAAACGGAAATATAAGAGCTTATTCCGGTAATTTTAAGATGCTTAATTAAAATCAACCGTTATGAGCACAATAAGATTAGGAGACAAAGCTCCAAACTTCGACGCAGAAACATCTGAAGGAAAGATCAACTTCTACGAATACCTGGGCGACAGCTGGGGAATCCTTTTTTCTCACCCTGCAGATTATACCCCGGTTTGTACCACCGAGCTGGGTACGGCAGCAAAATACAAGGACGAATTCGATAAGCGCAATGTGAAGGTGCTGGCGCTGAGCGTAGATGGGCTGGAATCACACAAAGGCTGGATCAAGGACATCAATGACACCCAACACACCAAAGTTAACTTTCCTATCATAGCCGATGAAGACAAAAAGGTCTCAGGGCTCTACGACATGATCCATCCCAATGCCGATGATAATCTCACCGTACGTTCGGTGTACATTATTGATCCAAATAAGATCGTAAAGCTTATGATCACCTATCCTGCAAGCACCGGAAGAAACTTCGACGAGCTGCTAAGGGTGGTTGATTCACTTCAGCTTACCGCCAATCATAAAGTTGCAACTCCGGCGAACTGGAAACACGGTGAAGATGTGGTGATAAGCACCTCGGTAACCAATGAGGAGGCAAAAAAGCAATTTCCGAAGGGCTTTAAAGAGGTAAGGCCATATCTTAGGCTTACTCCCGACCCTGTAAATTAAGACCTCTCAAAAATGTCATTTTTGAAGCCTATTAAAAAAGCCTCACATCGTGAGGCTTTTTTTTTGTTTTGGCTATTTTACTTTCACCAGCTCGACATCGAAAATGAGCGTCGCATTTGGTGGGATCACTCCGCCGGCACCCCTTGCACCGTAGCCAAGATGCGACGGAATAACAAATCTTGCCTGGTCGCCTTCTTTCAGAAGCTGGATACCTTCATCCCAACCTTCTATCACGTGTCCTTTCCCCAGCGGAAATTCAATAGGCTGTTTTCTTTTATAGGAAGAGTCAAAAACCTTTCCGTCAGCCAGCATTCCTTTGTAGTGAACTGAAACGGTTTTACCTTTTTCAGCTTTTTTACCGTTACCTTCAGAAATGAATTTGTAGCGCAAGCCGCTCTCGGTCTTTTCAAAGCCCTGGGCAAGTTCACCCATCATTTCCTCCTGTTGCTTTTTTGCTGCAGCCTCTCTCTCGGCTTTAGCACCATTGAACTGGCGGAAAGATTCCACAGCGTTGTAGTTCTTTGCTGCTTCTCCTTCGCGAATAATATCCAGCTTTTCAATTTTATCTCCCTGCTGAATCGCGTCTACCACGTCCTGTCCTTCAACAACATGTCCAAAAACGGTATGTTTGCCGTCCAGCCAAGGCGTTGGAGTGTGAGTAATAAAGAACTGGCTTCCGTTAGTTCCGGGGCCCGCATTTGCCATGGAAAGTATTCCCGGGCGATCGTGTTTTAGTTCAGCTTTAATCTCGTCTTCAAACTGGTAGCCGGGACCGCCGACTCCTGTTCCCTTAGGGTCACCACCCTGGATCATAAAATCAGGAATTACCCTGTGAAATTTAAGTCCGTCATAATAAGGTTGTCCCTGGGGCCGTGCCTCGTTCTCAAGTTTTCCTTCGGCCAACCCAACAAAGTTGCCCACCGTACCCGGTGTTTTTTCAAATTCCAGTTCTACAAGAATATCTCCCTTAGAAGTATGGAATTTTGCATATAATCCGTCGTTCATAACTGCTTTTTAAGTTAAAATGCAAAGATAAGAAAGCTTTTTAGAGGATTCAGTTAATTATGCAGGTATAACAAAGCTTTAGGAAGAAATCTTTGGCTATTCCTGTTATCCAGGATTAATCTTGAGATTCTTTACTCCAGTTCGTTCTGCTTAGAATAATTATTGTCCCGTAGGGACAGAACATCGTTAGAAAACATATTCACAATTCTCACAAAGTCCCGTAGGGACGTAAGATTTTTTTATTTAAATTCAACAACAAGTAATTGGCAACGTGGCAAATACCTTTACACAAATCCATCTACATTTGGTTTTCGCCGTAAAATTTCGGAAATCATTGATACGCAGTGATTGGAAAGATAGGTTGTACCAATATATCACGGGTATTGTTCAGCAGAATGGTCACAAAATGATCATCATCAATGGAATGCCTGACCACCTGCATATCTTGATCGGTTTAAGACCGAACCAATCGATTTCAGATTTGTTACAAGACATAAAAGGCAGTCAAAATGGATCAACGAAAACAGGTTTACCCAAAAAAAATTCCAATGGCAGGAAGGTTTTGGAGCTTTTGCAGTTTCACAATTTCTATTACCTAATGTGATCAAGTACATCGAAAAACAGGAAGAACACCATCAAAAAAAGTCATTTACTGAAGAATATCTTCAATTTCTTCGCCAGCATCAGGTAGAGTATAATTCAAGGTACGTATTCAAGACTCCGGAATGATCTATCGTCCCTACGGGACTATGCTATTCATCGTTCACCTTTTTTACCAATGTCTAGTCCCTACGGGACTATGTTTGTTCCCTTCCTCCCTTGTTTACCAATGTTTCGTCCCTACGGGACTCTTTTTTTCTCTCAGTTCCCGTTACCAATCTTAAGTCCCTACGGGACATCACAGTTAAGAAAAGGCTCAAGTGCCCCTCAAAATTTTATCTCCGAACTTAAGAAATCACTAGACACCAAAAAATCCAAATACTCACCATGGAAATGAACAATAATGAAAAGTTCCGTAGGAACGAAACATCGATAGTGAGCAACGATAATTGGTTAGCCCCGTAGGGGCGAAAGATTTCAGCACAAAAAAGCCGGAACAAAACATTCCGGCTCAAAAATGTCAAAAATTTCTGTTGCTATTAATTGGCGACTTCACTGATGAATTTGATGCGGTACAACCTAAGCTCTTCTTCGTCAAAATCACCGTCGAATTCTTCTAGCGCTTCCTCGATCTTGTCAGTTTGAGCTTCCAGGAAATATTCATGGATCTCATCCTGCTGGTCTTCGTCTAAGATCTCGTCTATCCAGTAGTTGATGTTCAGCTTGGTTCCGCTGTAGACGATAGCCTCCATTTCCTTGATGAAATCGGGCATTTCCATACCCTTGGCAGCTGCAATGTCGACTAACGGCAATTTGCGGTCCACGTTCTGTATGATGTATAGCTTTAAGCCGCTGTTGGCACCCGTGGTCTTGACCACCAGGTCATCCGGCCGGGTAATGTCATTGTCCTCCACATACCTGCCAATGAGCTCCACAAAATCTTTTCCGTATTTCTTGGCCTTGCCTTCTCCCACACCGTGAATGTTGCTCAACTCCTGAGTAGAAATAGGATATTTGAGAGCCATGTCTTCAATTGAAGGATCCTGAAATACTACAAAAGGTGGCACTCCCAGTTTTTGAGCTACTTTTTTACGCAGCTCCTTCAGCATCTTCACCAGTTTCTCATCTGTTCCGCCCCCGGCGCCTTTAGCAGCCGTAACAATACTGTCATTGCCACCCAGTTCATAAATATGATCCTCGGTCATCATAAAAGACTCCGGCTTCTCAAGGAATTGTTCTCCTTTTTCGGTGAGTTTTACCACCCCGTAGGTCTCAATATCCTTCCGCAGATAACCT
Source organism: Salinimicrobium sp. (assembly GCA_049687495.1). GTDB lineage: Bacteria > Bacteroidota > Bacteroidia > Flavobacteriales > Flavobacteriaceae > Salinimicrobium. The sequence goes on along the minus strand of JBAVJB010000061.1, from coordinate 20,223 downwards.
GCAACTAAAGCCTGGCGCAGCAATGCCATCCAGTATTTCGAATCGCGATCGCTACCTTTTCCGAAGATCTCATTATCGTTGGTCCTATGTGATTTTATCACAGCATTTGATTTCCCAACCAGGGTGTTCACCACATCTTTGGCCTTGTACAACTGATTGGTAGCCTTGACGGCTTTCAAAAGAAGCTCCATTTGGTCCTGAGCTTCATGCTTCTTCTTAGGGTTACGAACATTGTCATCCATGTTGGCACCCTCACCGGTCTTTTCGTCAAACTCTTCCCCGAAATAGTGCAGGATGAATTTTCTTCTCGAAACAGAAGTTTCGGCAAAAGCTACAACTTCCTGCAGCAGGGCATGGCCAATTTCCTGTTCGGCCACGGGTTTCCCGCTCATGAATTTCTCCAGCTTCTCAATATCTTTATAGGAATAGAACGCGAGGCAATGGCCTTCGCCGCCGTCCCTTCCGGCACGGCCGGTTTCCTGGTAATAACTTTCTATACTCTTGGGAATATCATGATGGATCACAAAACGCACATCGGGTTTATCTATTCCCATTCCGAAGGCAATAGTGGCAACAACTACATCCACATCTTCCATAAGGAACATGTCCTGGTGTTTGGAACGCGTTTTTGCATCCAGTCCTGCGTGGTAAGGCACTGCGGAAATTCCATTCACCTGCAGCGTCTGCGCCAACTCTTCTACCCGCTTTCGGCTAAGGCAATAAATGATCCCGGTCTTTCCCTGGTTTTGCTTGATAAAGCGGATGATATCGGCATCGACATTTTTCGTCTTGGGCCGTATCTCGTAATACAGGTTAGGCCGGTTAAAAGAGGCCTTAAACGTACGGGCATCTGTAATTCCCAGGTTTTTCAGAATATCTTCCTGCACCTTGGGGGTAGCCGTTGCGGTAAGACCTATAATAGGTATATTTTCACCGATCCTTTGAACGATATTCCGCAGGTTCCGGTATTCGGGCCTGAAGTCGTGTCCCCATTCACTGATACAGTGGGCCTCGTCTATAGCCAAAAATGAGATCCTAACGCTGCGAAGAAACTCGACGTTCTCTTCCTTGGTGAGAGATTCGGGGGCAACGTACAGCAGTTTTGTAATTCCGTTTCTTATGTCCTCCTTCACCTGTTTGACCTCGGTCTTGTTAAGGGAGGAGTTCAGCACATGCGCTATTCCGTTTTCAGAAGAAATTCCGCGGATAGCATCTACCTGATTTTTCATCAATGCAATAAGTGGAGAGACCACAATTGCGGTGCCTTCTTTTATCAAAGCGGGGAGCTGGTAACATAGAGATTTCCCGCCTCCCGTAGGCATGACAACAAAAGTATTGTGATCGTTCACAATGCTCTTAATCACCTCTTCCTGAAGGCCTTTAAACTGACTAAAACCAAAGTATTTTTTAAGCTGTTCGTGTAAATCGATTTCCTGGGAAGTCATTCAATTGTGTTACAATTTTACATACATTTGCACAATTAAAGATACATTAATCTTTAGTTCATGCAATTCATAATTCTACAAATTTGACACCTCAAGAAAAAATACTCTCTGTCGCCAGAGAAACCATTTTAACTGAAGCCAAAGCAATACAAAATTTAGAGCAATTATTAGACCAAAATTTTGCAAATGCAGTAGAAGCCATCTACAAGTCAAAGGGTAGAGTCATCATCACCGGAATTGGAAAAAGTGCAGCTATAGCCACCAAGATCGTGGCCACGTTGAACTCTACCGGGACACCCGCAGTTTTTATGCACGCAGCCGATGCCATTCACGGTGACCTGGGAACCATTCTGCAGGAAGATGTTGTGATCTGTATCTCAAAAAGCGGAAATACGCCCGAAATCAAGGTGCTTGTACCGCTCATTAAAAACTTCGGAAATCATCTTATAGCCATTACCGGAAATACCGATTCTTTCCTGGGCCAACAGGCAGACCAGACTTTAAACGTTTTTGTTGAAAAAGAGGCCTGCCCGAATAACCTGGCTCCTACAACAAGCACAACGGCGCAACTCGTTATGGGCGATGCTCTGGCCGTTTGCCTGCTGCAAATGAGAGGCTTTTCCAGCAGTGATTTTGCGAAGTACCATCCGGGAGGAGCGCTTGGCAAAAAGCTATACTTAAGAGTTTGTGATATTGCCGACCAGAACCAGAAACCACGGGTTTCCCCCGATACTCCCATTCCGCAGGTGATCGTAGAGATCTCTGAAAAAATGCTGGGAGTAGCCGCTGTAATAGAAGACGATAAGATCATTGGAATCGTGACAGACGGGGACATACGCCGCATGTTATACAAAAGCACCGATATCTCCGGCCTGCAGGCCAAAGATATCATGAGCGAGAATCCCAAGACCATCGATTTTGAGGCTATGGCCGTAGATGCGCTGGATGTGCTGGAGGAGAATAAGATCTCACAGCTACTGGCGGTGAAAGATGGTAAATATTACGGGGTGGTGCACCTACACAATTTAATTAGAGAAGGAATTATTTAATGGCCAAAGTAGAAAAAAACCCTGGGGAAATGTCATTTTTGGACCACCTGGAGGAATTGCGCTGGCATTTGATAAGGGCAACCTTTGCAGTGGTCATAGCTGCAACTGTAGCTTTTTTTCTGAAGCATTTCATTTTTGACACCCTGCTTTTCGGGCCGGCAGATGCCGACTTTTTCACCTACGATATCCTTTGCCGCATGTCTACAGCGGTTGGACTGGAAGGCGGATTTTGTTTTGATGAAATGCCCTTTACCATTCAGTCAAGAACCATGGGTGGCCAATTCTCTGCTCACATCTGGACAGCGATCACAGCAGGATTCATTATCGCATTTCCATACGTACTATTCGAATTCTGGAGGTTCATCTCTCCTGCCTTACGTTCAAACGAGCGCAAGAACGCGAGGGGATTTATTTTCATCTCTTCTTTCCTGTTCTTTCTGGGCGTATTGTTCGGGTATTATCTTATTACCCCGCTTTCCATCAATTTCCTCGGAAAATACCAGGTAAGCGAGAAAGTACTTAACGAATTTGACATTGGCAGTTATATTAGCCTGGTGCGCTCTTCGGTCATAGCTTGTGGCCTGATCTTTGAGCTGCCCATCGTCATTTATTTCCTGACGCGCATCGGACTGGTGACGCCTCAGTTTCTAAGAAAATACAGGAAGTTCGCCCTGGTGATCGTGTTGATCATTTCGGCGATCATTACCCCGCCGGATATTTTGAGCCAGATCATTGTGGCGATCCCGGTTTTATTCCTGTACGAGATAAGTATAATTATATCAAATATTGTTTTTAAACGAGAAGAAAGAAGGCTTAGGAAGCAACAAAGATGAAGAACCAGGTAGAAGAATTTAACGCATATCGCCAAAAGATGAACGACAAGATCCTTGGCGACAACAATAAGATCATAAAACGCATTTTTAACCTTGACACCAATGCTTTTGCAGCGGGTGCCCTGGATATAAAAACAAAAGAACTTTTGGGGCTGGTAGCTTCAACTGTGCTTAGATGTGATGATTGTGTAAGATATCACCTCGAAACCTGTCACAAAGAAGGTTTGTCAAAAGAAGAGGTGATGGAAGCTTTAAGTATTGCCACCTTGATAGGCGGTACTATTGTAATCCCTCACTTGAGAAGAGCCTACGAGTTCTGGGAAGAACTTGAAACTATCAATAGTTAAGAAAATAGAAAAAAGAGGAGAGAGAAGAGACTGAAAATTTTCTTTATTCTCTTTTCTCTTTTCTTTGTTCTACCTTTAGATTCCGAAAAAGATACTACTAGAATGAAATTATTCGCCGATACCCTTATCAAATCCTACAAAGGACGTGAAGTTGTAAAAGGTATTTCCCTGGAAGTGAACCAGGGAGAGATCGTGGGGCTTCTTGGGCCTAACGGTGCCGGTAAAACTACTTCGTTCTATATGATCGTGGGGCTGATAAAACCCAACGGCGGCAGGATCTTTCTCGACAGGGAGAACATCACAAAATTCCCGATGTATAAGCGGGCTCAATACGGGATCGGCTACCTGGCGCAGGAAGCATCGGTCTTTAGAAAATTGAGCATTGAAGATAACATCATGAGCGTCCTGGAGCTTACAAAGCTATCGAAGAAAGAGCGGCAAATGAAGATGGAGTCGCTCATTGAAGAGTTCGGGTTAGGACATATCAGGAAGAACCGCGGAGACCTTTTAAGCGGTGGCGAACGCCGAAGAACAGAGATCGCGCGTGCTTTAGCTACCGATCCTAACTTTATCCTTCTCGATGAACCTTTTGCGGGAGTTGATCCCGTTGCGGTAGAAGACATTCAGCGCATTGTGGCCCAGCTGAAGGATAAGAACATAGGTATTCTCATTACCGACCACAACGTACAGGAAACCCTTGCGATTACCGACAGAACTTACCTCATGTTCGAAGGCCGCATCTTAAAAGCCGGAATCCCTGAAGAACTTGCCGAAGACGAGATGGTACGAAAAGTTTACCTGGGTAAGAACTTTGAGCTGCGTAAAAAGAAGCTTTTTCAGTAGGCTTAATTCTCCACCTTTTTCAGCCTCCTGTTCGCCACCAGCGACAGCAGCACATAACTTACAATAATTACCGGTATTGCGGCAAAATGCATGAACACGAGCAGCAGCAGGCAGTAAAGTATAAAAAGATACCTCAGCTTGTTTTCTGCAAATGACCAGGTGCTAAACTTCAGCGCAAACAGCGGCACTTCCGCATTCAGCATAAAGCAGGAGAACAACGTCAAGGCCAGTAGGAACCACTGGTTAAGAATTACCGTAAAAAACTGCGGATTCGGCTGAAAAGTCAGGATCAAAGGCAGGCTTATGATCAGCAAAGCATTGGCCGGCGTTGGCAAGCCTATAAAAGAATCGGTTTGTCTTTCGTCAATATTGAACTTGGCCAGGCGGTATCCCGAAGCAAGTGTAACCAGCAGCCCCGTAAGTGCAGCGACAGGAAAATTCCACTCCAGCAGGTCGTGTCCGGCCTCCCAATCCATAGTTTCAAATGCCGTTGGCGGCAAAGCTTTTCTAAAAAGCTGAAACATGATAATTCCCGGCACCACACCACTGGTGATCATATCGGCCAGGGAATCCAGCTGCAGCCCCAGCTCGCTTTTTACATGCAGCAAACGTGCGGCCAGGCCATCAAAAAAGTCAAAAAAGATCCCCAGTCCCACAAAGATGGCCGCCATGATAAGATTGCCCTGAACGGCAAAAATAGTGGCGATGCTTCCGCATAAAAGGTTGAGCAAAGTGATCGTATTTGGAATATGTTTTTTGAGGCTCATAAAGGTTGGTTTTGCGTAAAAATACTAAAAAGGTTTGGTTTGGCGCAGGGTATAACGCCTGCGGAAGAGGTGCTGAAAATGTCATTTTTGAGACCTCATGTCTTTTAGCTTTTTTTAAGCCCCAATTGCTGAACCTTTTTTATTTGTAAATTTGGCCCAAAGCTCCCCCATGAAAAACCTTTCTTTTGCGCTGCTTTCAGGATTTTTACTGGCGTTAGGCTGGCCAACTTATGGCTTTCCGCTCATCCTTTTCTTCGCCTTCGTGCCGCTGCTCTTAACAGAATTCAACCTACGAACCGGAGAGGCAAAGCATACGAAATGGAAAATATTCGGGCTCTCTTACCTCAGCTTCTTCATCTGGAACCTCATCACCACCTATTGGCTGTATTTCTCCACCCCGTTTGGTGGCATCTTTGCCATCACGGTGAATTCGCTGCTCATGTCGCTGGTGTTCCTGCTCTACCACATCGTAGCCAAAAGAGCCGAATTTAAAGCGGCTTCTACCTTTTTCATCACCATCTGGATGAGCTTTGAATACCTGCACCTTAACTGGGAATTTTCCTGGCCCTGGCTGAACCTTGGAAATGCCTTTTCTGAATACACTTCCTGGATACAATGGTATGAATTTACCGGGACCTTTGGCGGCACGCTCTGGATACTTTTGCTGAATATGAGCCTGCTGAAGGTAATTTTGCTTTACCGGCAGCATAAAGATAAAGGAATCATCTACCGCGGAATCCTTCGGAATGCTTTGCTCCTGCTGGTCCCGCTTCTCACCTCCTGGATCATCCTGGCCAATTATGAAGAAAGCCCTGAGACAATGGAAGCTGTGGTGTTACAGCCAAACATCAATCCTTATACCGAAAAATACAACACTACCGATACCCGTGTGGGAGAACTACTCCAAAAACTTGCTGAAGAAAATGTCACTTCACAAACTGAAGTTGTTATCGCACCCGAAACCGTCTTTGCCGATGGTACCGAACGCAGGAATTTTGTCAATTCCGAAGCGCATTTCTTCACAAGAGAGTTTGTAAGAAGGCATCCAAAAATGTCATTTTTGAGTGGTATTTCTATGTACGACAAGTTTTACGATCCAAAACTTGCCACTCCCCAAAGCAACCAATTTGGCCCTGATCTTTGGTTCAACGACTATAATTCGGCCTTTATGGTTTCAGTGGAAGATTCGGTTCAATTTTATCACAAGTCAAAGCTGGTGGTAGGAGTTGAAAATTTCCCTTACCAGGGTCTTTTACGGCCACTTTTGGGAGATGTCATGATAGATCTTGGCGGTACGGTAGCGATGAAGACCACGCAGCCCGATCGCGGCACTTTCGAATTGCTGAACGGTAAACACGTGGGCCCCATCATTTGCTACGAATCTGTATACGGGGATTTCGTGACCGGCTACGTCAATAATGGAGCCGATTTTCTCGCTATTATCACCAACGATGCCTGGTGGGGAGACACCCAGGGGCACAAGCAGCATCTAAGCTATGCCCGCCTAAGGGCGATCGAAAACCGCCGTTCAGTTGCGCGAAGTGCCAATACAGGTATTTCGGCTTTTATCAATGAAAAAGGGGAAATAAAGAAAACATTAGGCTACACGAAACAAGGCGCTCTGCGCGGAGAGGTAAGCCTTAATCAAAAAATCACTTTTTACACCAAATACGGCGATTATCTTGCAAGAATAGCTTTGTTCTTAAGCTTGTTCATCTTCCTTTTTGCAATTGTAAAGTGGAAACGCAGCAGGAACTAAGCCACCGGTTGCAGTAGATTTCTGAAGATGGTATTGAAGAACTGCGGAATGTCGTAAGGTTTATTGATGATATCGTTCATCCCTGCGCCAAGGATCTCCTCCCTCATCTCTCCTACTTCAACGGCAGTAAGCGCAATCACCGGGATATTAGCGTTGAATTTTCTAATCTCCTGGGTGGTTTGCATCCCGTTCATGCCCGGCATGTTCACGTCCATCAACACCAGGTCAAAATGCTCTTTTTGAAGGATCTCTATAGCTTCTTCTCCACTTCCGGCAACAGCACATTCAAAGTCTTTCTTTTCAAGAATTCTTTGAGTGACCACCTGGTTGATCCTGTTGTCGTCCACAATTAGAGCACGTTTCACCAATGCTGCAGTTTCTGCCTCCATGGCAGCAGTGTTTGATGCCACGGTCTCGTGAGATTGCCCGCGCTCAAATCCAATCTCGAAACTAAAGACAGAACCTTTACCTACCTCACTGTCCAGGCGAATTTCAGATTTGAACAGGTGCAGCAGTTTCTTCACAATAGGGAGGCCCAAACCTGTTCCCTGGTAATTAAAGTTGTTGGATTTCAACTGGGAGAATTCCTCGAAGATCTCCTGTTGCTTATCCTGGGGAATTCCCACGCCGGTATCGCCTACCTCAAAATGGATATAGCACTCGTGGGAAGGACATTCCCTAAGTTCGGCTTTGATCCACACCAGGCCGTTCTCGGTAAATTTTACGGCATTACCCATGAGGTTCATCATGATCTGGGACAGGCGCATGGAATCACCTATTAATACCTGCGGAATATCATCATCGATTTGCAGTTCGATCTTGTTCTCGTTAAGATTTCTCGTGGTCTCGAAAGATTTCACAATACCCTCGAAAAGCTCTTTAATGTTGAAATTGCTGTTCTCCAGGTGTACAAGATTTGACTCCATTTTGTTCATTTGCAGCACATCGTTGATGAGCGCCAGCAAATAATCTGCAGAAAACTTTAAAGATTTAAGATCCTCCCGTTGCTTTTCATTCTGGTTATCTTCAAGTAAAAGATCTGTGAGGCCTACCACGCCGTACAACGGGGTACGAAGCTCGTGGCTAACGGTTGAGAAAAACCGCGTTTTAAGCATTGAAAGCCTTTCTGCCTCTTCTTTGGAAGCTATGAGTTCCCTGTTCTTGTCCTTCAGCTGACTGATAAGTCTTTTCCTGATACGGTTATTCTTGAACAACAGCACGAGGAAGATGAACATCACAATAGCCGAAACGCTTGTAATAAGCGACAGCTGCTTGGTCTTTGCCAGGGCCTCATCTTTATATTGCTGCTCCCGCTGGGCTGCGGCAAGGTCTTTTTTATATTCTTCGGTTTCAAACTCGGTTTCAAATTTGCCATACATCGCTTCCCGCTGCAAATTCCTTTCCTGCTGCTGCACCTTTTCCCGTAGTTCCTGGTGTTTTTCCAGCGCAGCATAAGCCTCTTGAAAATTGCCATTTTTGAAGAGCATTTTGGCAAATTCTTCATAGGTAAAAGAAGCGTCACGGTAAAGAGAATCTCCATCTACAATTTCTGCCGAACGTTCAAAATTCTGACGCGCAGCCTCAAAATCATTTTTACCGGTATGGTACATTCCAAAGAGCACGAGCAAATTTGCTCTTGCTGAAGGTTCATCCAGATCCTGCAAAAATTCTTCAGCTTCCAACAAATATGGCAAAGCCTTGTCGTAATCTTTGTTTTCGAGGTACGTCCATCCTATATTGATCACAGGAGTAAGAGCCTCTTTTGGAGAAAGCTTTGTCGAAGCAATTTTCAAGGCCTTCTGGTAAAACTGTATTCCCTTCGCAACTGTTTTTTTATCCTGGGAGTAGATATTTCCAAGGTTATTATACGCGTTGAGCAGCAAAGTGTCATTCTTTAGCAGTTGCGCATATTCCAGGGATTTTTGATAGTTTTCCTTGGCTCGAGAAGAATCCTCGAGCACCTCCCAAACTATACCAAGATTGTTGTAACCGTTGCTAAGATGATAATCATCCTGCTTTTTTGAAGCCAGTCTTATAAGTTCAAGACCGTGTTCAATGGCGCTGTTGTAATCATAGTTTTCATAAGCCTTATTAAAAGACTTACTCAAACCCTTGATACTGTCTTTGAAGGTTTCCCCTGAAGACTGAGGGTAAAGAGCAACAGAAAATATTAAACCGAAGAGGCCTAAAAAGTAGTTCTTTTTCAAATTTTATCGGTTAAGTTCTCGATCTGCAGGGTACCGCAAATTATTTATTTTTAATCTATTATCCAACAAAAAAAGAAAATATCACAAGAATTATAAAAATTGCTTTACAGTCTTCTAAACTTTTAAAAATCAGGCACAAAAAAAGCCCGAATATGAAATCCAGGCTTTATAGATTCTTATAAGATAAAACTTACTTTCCGTAGATGTCGTTCAGCACTTTAGCCAGTCTTATTCCGCCTTTTTGAAGCTGGTCATGTACTACAGGAAACCAGTTGTACATGTACTCATATCCAAGTTTTTCTCCAATTTCAACAGAATCATAGACTTTTTTGCTCAATTCTTTAGACTCATACATCCAGTCAAGAATGCTACCCTGCTGCAACTGGTTCACCTCTTTTTTAGAAAGTTCATCGGTGCTCTCGGCAAGTTCGGTAAAGCTCATCTGGAAATCATCGATCATTTCGCTGTCCCAAACGCGGTGCAGGTTTGAACCGTGGCCAAACCATTGTACCTGTATGTCATTTCCGCCTTTATCTTCACCTCTTCCCGTGTGCAAAGGTTGGTGCAGGTCTCCCATGAAATGCACCAGTAGTTTCAGGAAAAAAGCCTTGTCTTCTTTTGAAGCCGAAGGATCTTTAAGCACAGAGATACTCTTTTTTATTCCCTGTATCAGGTCTCCCGAAGAGTTTGCCTCCTCTATCTTATACTCGGTTTCGCCTGCAGGCAGGTTTACGTAGTGCCATGGGCTGTATTTTCTGTATCGGGAATCGCTCTTGATATCGTCTGCATAGGTAGAGACAAAGGCCAGGCTTTGGCCATCAAGAATTTCAGCGATCTTCATTTTTGCCTTTTTTGAAAGGTAATCCTGGGCTACCTCTCCGGTAGCACGGTGACCGGTTCTGCCCCAGTCACCTTCCGAAGCAAAAGAAACGGTGGCTACAAGTAGCGCCGCAAAAAGAAATAATTTTTTCATAAATATTTTTAGTTAAAGCTCCCGCAAAGATAGAAAATCGCGGTTGGTTTTCTTATTTCAAATATCCTGCCTTTTTTTATGAGGTTACGCGGGATGGGCAGCACAAAAGAAATTTGTAACTTTAAAAGAAAAACCTCCCCAACCTATGAAGATCTTTCAGGAAAAACAGTTTTTAAACCGCTGGTGGCTGCTCATGTTCATCCTTGCCATCATTGTGATCGTTGTGGGTACGGCCTACTACGCCACCCGCAAAGCCAGTGAAGACACTGCTTTGATCGTCTCTATCATTAGCCTCGCCATCACGATCCCCATCGTTTTTGGTTTGCTATATTTGCGCCTGCAAACGCGTATTGACGACCGCGGCATCACAGCCTATTTCAAGCCTTTCAGCTTTACGAGAAGGACTTTTGCCTGGAAAGACATGAGCGAATGTTATGTGCGGGAGTATGACCCGGTCAAAGAATTTGGCGGCTGGGGCTTACGCGGATTAGGCCATAGCTGGAAATCTTATAATGTCTACGGAAATAAAGGCATCCAGATCGTGACCAAAGACGGGCACAAATTTTTACTGGGCACGCAGCGGCCCAAAGCAGCCAAAGACATCATAAAAACACATTTTCAAGCCACAGCACATGAAGCATAAATTTGCAGCCCTCCTCCTCTTCTTCACCGGAATTCTTTTTGCACAGCAAACCGAAATCACTTCAGAAGAAGTAGCTATCAATGAATACGTAAACGGAACCCTGGTCAAGCCGGCCACAGAAGAGCAGGTACCGCTGGTGATCATTATCCAGGGCTCCGGCCCTACAGACCGTAATGGGAATCAGCCGTTTTTGCAGAACAATTCTTTGAAGCAGCTGGCCAATGGCCTTGCTGAAGAGGAAATCGCCAGCTTTAGGTATGACAAAAGAATCTCGCAGGTCTTGCAGGGAAAGGTTTCTGAACAGGATCTAAGCTTTGATGATTTTGTGGAAGATGCTTCCGCGGCAATAGATCACTTTAAACAGAAAAACAGCTTCAAAAAGATCATCGTGCTCGGCCATAGCCAGGGCTCTTTGGTGGGCATGCTGGCTGCCAAAGATAAAGCCGATGCATTCATATCCATAGCCGGGGCGGCGCAGTCTCTGGACGCTATCCTTATTGAACAGATAGGGCAGCAAATGCCACAACTTAAGGAGAACGTGGAGCAAACAATAAAGGAACTGAAGGAGACCGGAACCAGCTCTAGCTATAATCCTGCTTTACAGGCGATCTTTCGGCCATCGGTCCAGCCATTCCTGGTTTCCTGGATGAAGTATGATCCGCAGCAGGAGATCCAAAAACTGGATTTGCCGGTGCTGTTGATCAACGGGAATAAGGACTTGCAAATAGCTCCTTCAGAAGCCCAAATGCTGCAAAAAGCTGCGCCTAATGCAAAGCTGGTCATCGTTGATAAGATGAACCACGTGCTCAAAAAAATAGAAGGCGACGACCTGGAGAACAGCAAGTCTTATAATGAACCCGGCCTGCCGTTGCACCCGGAGCTTGTTCCCATAATTTCAGATTTTATTGCACAGCTAAAATGACCTATAAGATCGTATTTTCAGATATTGACGGCACCTTGCTCAACAAGGACCGGCAGTTATCTCACCTCACAAAAGAAGTCATACAGCAGCTGCAGCAACAGGTGCCGGTGGTGCTTATCTCCTCAAGAATGCCACAGGCGATGCAGCATCTGCAGGAGGAGCTTCATATTTCCCACCAGCCCATCATTTGTTACAACGGCGGACTCATTCTCGTGGACGGCAGAAGCATCAGCTCTACCGAGATCCCGCTGCAAACAGTAAAAGCCCTCCAGGATTTCAATAAAGACCTGCAGGTACATCTTAGCCTGTATCATTCCGAAGAATGGTATGTGCCGCAAATGGACCGCTGGGCAACACGCGAAGAAAACAACACCAAAGTAACTCCCATGGTTCTTTCTGCGAAAGAGGTGGTCCAAAAATGGGAAAATGAGCAGAAATCGGCGCACAAGATCATGTGCATGGGGGAGGGAGAAAACATAGACAGCATCGTCAATTTTCTTGAGAAGGAATATTCCGAAGAGCTGCATCTCTACCGCTCCAAGCCCACCTACCTGGAGATCGCGAATAAAAAAGTTTCTAAACTCACTGCCATAGAGCAGCTTCTAAAAGAGCATTTTCAGCTGCCTTTGGAGCAGGCGATAGCCTTTGGCGACAATCATAACGATTACGAAATGCTGCAAGCAGCAGGCCTGGGAATAGCTGTAGGAAATGCCAAACCCGAGATCCTTGAGATCGCCAAAGAAGTCACACATCCCGGCCATGAGGATGGCGTCGCCATAAGTCTTAAGAAGATCTTCAGGCTATAGCTTACTTTCATCGCTATTGAAAAAATGTGGAAAACCCATGAGCAGGGGGCCAAAGCATGTGCCTGTCTTCCAATAAAATTGTATTTTGCCGGCCTTACTCAATAACTATGGAAACTCCCCCAATTTTCACCAATGACGCCATCGTTCTCGGTCTTTTGATGCTGGCTCTTGGTTTTGTTTTTCTCACGTCGTCTAAAAAGACCGGTTTCTGGTACAAATTCTATAAAGTGGTTCCGGCCCTGTTGATGTGTTATCTCATCCCGGCGATCTTGAATTCGCTGAACATCATTTCAGATGAAACCTCACAGCTCTATTTTATTGCCAGCCGTTACTTATTGCCGGCATCGCTCGTCTTAATGACCCTGAGCATAGACCTTAAGGCCATCTTTAACCTGGGGCCTAAAGCATTAATAATGTTCTTTACGGGAACCGTAGGAATCATCATTGGTGGACCTCTCGCCATCCTCCTTATCTCCATCTTTTCTCCGGAAACAGTGGGCGGAATTGGTCCTGACGCCGTGTGGCGCGGATTATCAACCCTTGCCGGAAGCTGGATAGGTGGTGGCGCCAACCAGGCTGCCATGCTGGAGATCTTTGAATACAACCCTGATCTTTACGGCGGAATGGTGTTGGTTGACATCGTAGTCGCCAATCTCTGGATGGCCATTCTCCTGATGGGGATTGGTAAAAGTGATCGTATCGACACCTGGCTGAAGGCAGACAATTCGGCTATTACTGAACTTAAACACAAGGTTACTGCTTATGCCGAAAGTGTCACCCGCAATCCATCATTGTCTGACCTTATGATCATGCTGGCCATCGCATTTGGAGCTGTAGGTTTGGCGCATTGGGGAGCCGAAGGAATTTCAGAAACTCTTACCGCAAACTTTGATGCCTTTAATGACAATAAATCTGCGCTTTCCTCCTTTGCCTCCTCTTTCTTCTGGATGATCACCATTGCCACGGCGGTGGGAATAATATTGTCCTTTACCAGAGCAAAAGAATATGAAGGTGCGGGAGCAAGTAAGATTGGAAGCGTGTTCATCTATTTCCTTGTGGCCACCATCGGGATGAAGATGGACCTCACCATGGTCTTTGACAACCCGGGATTGATCGCCATTGGTTTGGTTTGGATGGCCATTCACGCCGGGTTGCTTATCCTGGTTGCAAAATTGGTCAAAGCACCTTATTTCTTCCTGGCAGTGGGAAGCCAGGCGAATGTTGGTGGTGCAGCCTCAGCTCCTGTTGTGGCGGCGGCCTTCCACCCTTCTCTGGCAACGGTTGGAGTGCTGTTGGCAGTATTTGGATATGTGGTTGGGACCTATGGCGCCATCCTCAGCACGATTCTTATGCAAATGGCTTCCGCAGGATAGTATAAAAGGATTTTTTTTCTAATCTTTGCGCCACTTATATCTACTTTGATTTCATGAAAAAATTCGGATTTATAATTTTAGCCGTTCTGTTCCTTGCGGCCTGCTCCAATGAAGAGAAGAACCTTACCATCAACGGGAAAGTTCAGGGGTTGAAAAAAGGAACACTTTACCTGCAAAAGATCGAAGACACCAGCCTTGTTAGTCTGGATTCTGTGAAAATAGAGGGCAATGAAAACTTCACTTTTGAGACCTATATTGAAAGTCCGCAGGTTTTGTACCTGTACCTCAACAAGGTTGACAACAGCCAGTATGATGACCGTGTGCTTTTCTTTGCTGAACCCGGCGAAATGGCAGTGAACACTACGCTGAAGAATTTTGAGACCGATGTGATCGTGGAAGGTTCCGAAAATCAGAAAAAACTGATGGAGTACCGCGAAATGATGAAGCAGTTCAACGACAGGAACCTGGATCTCATTCAAAAGAACCTCATGGCGCAACAGCAGCAGGATCAAGCCTCTATTGACTCTACCACCAGAGAATACGGGCAGCTTTTGAAGAGACGCTACCTTTACACCGTGAACTTCGCGATCAATAATAAAGATTACGAGATCGCTCCTTACCTGGCGATTTCTGAAGTTTATGATGCCAACGTAAAATACCTGGATACGATCTATAAATCTTTGACTCCCGAAGTTAAGGCTTCTAAATACGGAAAAGGCCTGGAGAAATTTCTTGAGGAAAGACGCGCTGCGGAAGCAGAAAAATAATTCCTCTCAAAAATGACATTTTTGGCCCGCATTAGTCGGGCCTTTTTTTTGGCTGAAATTCAGGTTTAATATTTCTTTAGCAGGGAAAACTTCAGCTTTTCTTTAATTTGAGAAAAACAGAAGTATGGCCAAAGACCCGAATATTCCAAAGGAAGATTATGATGTAATTTGTGTTGGCGCCGGAATCATGAGCGCCACTTTGGCGCTTATGCTGAAGCTGCTCGACCCCGGGATCAAGATCCTCATCCTCGAAAGGCTGGATAAGGTGGCGCAGGAAAGTTCGGCGGCACAGAACAATGCCGGGACGGGACATTCGGGCTTTTGCGAGCTCAACTACACGCCCGAAAAGGAAAACGGAAAGATCGACATCAGCAAAGCAGTTCATATTTTCGAGCAATTCGAACGTTCCAAACAGTTCTGGAGATTCCTTGTCAAAAATGGCCTTTTTGAAGACCCTTCTTTTATTCACAGCACTCCGCACCACGCCTGGGTGACCGGCGACAAGAATGTGGATTTCCTAAAGAAACGTTTTGACGCAATGACTTCGGAATTCATGTTCGAGAACATGGAATTCACCGAAGACAAGACCAGGATGAAAGACTGGTTTCCACTGATCATGAAAGACCGTGATCCCAACCGGCCCATGGCCGCAACCAGGATGGAACTGGGCACCGGGGTGAACTTTGGCTCTCTCACCCAAAAATATATCGACATTCTAAAAGATGAGTTTGACGTTCCGGTGCTAATGGAACACGAGGTCAAAGACATTGACCCTGCCCGCCCCGATGACTGGCTGGTAGAAGTCGAAGACCTGCAAAATGACAGGAAACTGCATTTCGATGCAGATCATGTCTTTATTGGCGCAGGCGGCGGAGCTTTACCATTACTACAAAAGGTGGAGATCGACGAAAAAGACGGCTACGGCGGCTTTCCTATCAGCGGTCAGTGGCTTTTCTGCAAGAACGAAGAGCTGATTAAACAGCATGATGCCAAGGTGTACAGCAAAGCAGAGGTTGGTTCCCCGCCCATGAGCGTGCCTCACCTGGATACCCGCTACATCAATGGGAAGAAAGAACTCATGTTCGGGCCTTTTGCAGGCTTTAGCACCAAGTTCCTGAAGCAGGGCTCTTATACAGATTTTCCGAAGTCAATCAACTTTTCCAACATACCTTCTTTGTGGGGCGTGTTCTGGCACAATCTTGACCTCACCAAGTATCTTGTGGAGCAGGTGAGCATGAGCCATGAAGATCGTGTCAATGAACTGCGCACATTTTTAAAAGACGCCAAACTGGAGGACTGGGAGCTGCAGGTAGCCGGCCAACGGGTGCAGATCATCAAACGCGATAAGGAAGAAGGCGGCGTATTAGAATTTGGGACAGATGTCATCCACAGCAAAGATGGTTCGATCACCGCGCTTTTGGGAGCTTCTCCCGGCGCCTCGGTTGCCGTAGATATTATGCTGGACGTGATCAACACTGCCTTTCCCGAAAAATTGGCAACTGCAGAATGGCAGCAAAAGCTTTCTGAAATGATCCCTTTTTGGAACAAGAACATTAAAGAGCATAAAGAGGAATTTCAAAAGCTGCAGGCAGAGTGTTCGGAAGCGCTTGGGCTAAATGTAAAACATTAGTGATCAGTTGGCAGTAAAAAAAACGACAGGTGCGCGATTAATCGCGCACTTGTCTATATTAAACTATTTCGTCCAGACCTCGCAGGTTTTGAAAACCTGTGAGGTCTAAGATTTTTGAATATTAAATTCTGAATCTTAAATAAAAAAACCTCTCAAAAATGAGAGGTTTTTCACTTGAGCCGATGGAGGGACTCCCCTCGATCCCGATAGCCATCGGGACTCGGGATAAACTTCTCATCCCTCCATAAAAAAAGCTCCTTCATTTCTGAAGGAGCTTTGAGCCGATGGAGGGACTCGAACCCACGACCTGCTGATTACAAATCAGCTGCTCTAGCCAGCTGAGCTACATCGGCGAAATGCCTTTTAAAGGGCGTTTACTTTATCTACCAGTTTGTTGGCTTTTGCTTCCAATTCCTGCTCAATATTTCTGAAATGTTGTTTCTTGTTCTCAACATCCTTGTTGTTCATCTTCTTGATCAACTCATCGAAATCTGCGATCGCCTCATCAACAATTGCTTCAGATTTCGCCGGATCTGCTTTTGGGTTTGCTATCTGGTGCAGGTAAGCTGCCTCAATGATATCTCCCATAACGTAGTTGATATCTCTCTTAAGTGTTCTCTTGTTGTTAGCCATCTTGATGCTTAATTTTCAGCTGCAAATTTATACTATTTCTGTATGCAAAAAGCAGTTTCAGGAAAAAAATTTTAGGCGCCTTTATAGGTCACAAAATTCCGCGGAGTTTCAAACAGAGTCACCTCAAGATCAAGATGATCTGCAAGCTCATGCCTTAGTTTTCGCCAGATGACCACAGAGATATTTTCGGCTGTTGGGTTAAGTTCTTTGAACTCCGGCACCTCAACATTCAGATTTTTATGATCAAAAGGCACTTCCACTTTTTTGTAGATAAGATCTTTCAGGTCCTTGAGGTCCATCACAAACCCCGTCTCCTCATCGATCTCTCCTGTCACCGTCACCACCAGCTCATAATTGTGCCCGTGGAAGTTGGGATTGCTGCACTTTCCAAAAACGCGCTCATTCTTCTCATCGCTCCATTCCTTCCGGAAGAGACGGTGAGCTGCATTAAAATGAGCTTTTCTGCTTACGCTTACTTTCATTGCTGAATGTGTTTGTAGTACTTGTCAAAAATGATCTTGAACCATTCAGTATAAATATCGGGATTTTTCAGCATATCCTCCTTCAGGTCCTCCAACGTCATCCATTTATATGCATGCACCTCATCAGGATTGATGTTCGGCTCGTCATTGTAACTTCCCACCAGGATGTGGTCGAACTCATGTTCGGTAAGGCCGTTGTCAAAAGGCGCTTTATAGATGAAAGAGATGGTGTCTTTAAGTTCCGTAGAAAAGCCCATTTCCTCCTGCAGGCGACGTTTTCCGGCTTCGATATTGGTCTCGCCCTCGCGCTGATGGCTGCAACAGGTGTTGGTCCACAGGCCGGGAGAATGGTATTTCCCCAGGGCGCGCTGCTGAATCATCAACTCATTTTTGTCGTTAAAGACAAAGACCGAAAACGCCCGGTGCAGCAAAGCTTTTTCATGAGCTTCCATCTTGGGCATGAGCCCTATCTGCTCATCCTTTTCATTTACCAGGATCACTTGTTCTTCTCTCATTGCAAAATTTGAACTTCAAATGTACGAAAACGTGTTAAAAAACAAGGATGGTATTGCTTCAGAAAGATCAAAATGCCTGCCGCTCACAGGCATAGAATTCACGATCAAATAATTATCTTTGCAGCCTTAAATTTACCTATGAAATTTTCAGACGAGATCAAGAGACGAAGAACCTTTGGGATAATTTCTCACCCCGATGCCGGTAAAACCACGCTTACCGAGAAGCTGCTGCTTTTTGGAGGCGCCATACAGGAAGCCGGCGCGGTGAAGTCGAACAAGATCAAAAAGGGCGCTACCAGTGACTTTATGGAGATCGAGCGGCAAAGAGGGATCTCGGTGGCGACTTCGGTACTTGGTTTTGAATATAAAGACATCAAGATAAACATCCTGGATACGCCGGGGCACAAGGATTTTGCCGAGGATACCTTTAGAACGCTTACCGCCGTTGACTCTGTGATCGTGGTGATAGACGTTGCAAAAGGGGTCGAGGAACAGACCGAGAAGCTGGTGGAAGTTTGCCGCATGCGGAATATCCCTATGATCGTGTTCATCAACAAACTTGACCGCGAGGGGAAAGACGCTTTTGAGCTGCTGGATGAGATCGAACAAAAACTGAATTTGACCGTGACCCCGCTTAGCTTTCCTATTGGGATGGGCTATGATTTCAAGGGGATCTACAATATCTGGGAACAGAACGTGAACCTGTTCACCGGCGACCCGCGCAGGGATATCGAGGAGACCGTGGAGATCTCTGATCTTTCTTCGGAAGAGCTGGACGAGCTGATAGGTTCAAAAGCCGCAAATTCCTTACGCGACGAACTTGAACTGGCACAAGGGGTTTACCCCGAATTTGACAGGCAGGATTACCTTGACGGAAACCTGCAACCTGTATTCTTCGGCTCGGCCCTGAACAATTTTGGGGTGCGGGAGCTGCTGGACTGTTTCATCAGCATCGCTCCTACTCCACGCCCCAAGGATAGCGATACGCGCAAGGTGCAACCCGACGAAAAGGATTTTACAGGTTTCGTTTTCAAGATCCACGCTAACATGGACCCGAAGCACCGGGACAGGCTGGCTTTCATCAAAATAGTTTCAGGGAAATTCGAGCGTAACACGCCTTACCTGCACGTACGTCACAACAAAAAACTGAAATTCTCCAGCCCAAATGCCTTTTTTGCTGAAAAGAAGGAAATCGTTGATGTTTCCTATCCGGGTGACATTGTGGGCTTGCATGATACCGGAAACTTCAAAATAGGTGATACTTTAACCGAAGGCGAAGAGCTGCAATACCGGGGAATCCCGAGTTTCTCCCCAGAACATTTCCGTTATATCAACAACGCCGATCCTATGAAATCAAAGCAGCTGGAAAAAGGTATCGACCAGCTGATGGATGAAGGGGTGGCACAGCTGTTCATCCTGGAACTCAACGGCCGAAAGGTTATTGGTACCGTGGGCGCACTCCAGTTCGAGGTGATCCAGTACCGACTGGAACATGAATACGGCGCCAAGTGTACCTATGAGAACCTCAACGTGCACAAGGCATGCTGGGTAGAACCCGAAGACCCGAAAAGTGAAGAATTCAAGGACTTTAAAAGGGTAAAATCGAAGTTCCTTGCCAAAGACAAACAGGGACAGCTGGTTTTCTTAGCAGATTCTGCTTTCTCCTTGCAAATGGCGCAACAGAAATATCCGAAGATCAAATTTCATTTCACTTCGGAATTCTAAAAAAAGAAGACCTTCAAAAATGACATTTTTGAAGGTCTTCTTTTTTCGGTTTACCCCTTACCCTAAAGGGAGCCGAAAAAAGCTTCACCTTTTTTAAGCACCAAAATTCAAATTCCAAATTCCAACTAAGAACCCTGTCAGGCGTTTGAAACCCTGAGAGGGTTGGTGTTTGTCATTCTGACCGTAGCGCAGCGGAGTGAAGAATCTCTGTAGAGAGATTCCTCTCCCGACGCCTCAAAACGAGAATGGCAGAAAAATTTTTTCGTTTTACCCCATCCCTAAACCTGCGGCCGGCAGGGGAGCCGAAAAAATTCCCATACAGATTTCAGGAGAAGGCCAAAATTGTCATTTAAGAAGGTCTCTTCTCTCTGTTCTCTTTTCTTTTCTCTAACCCGGAATTTTGAATCTTAAATTCGGAATCAATCAGTCTTTCGCCGAATCAAAACTCTTCCTTCCAAAAAGAATGTCGAAGAACAGCTTAAAGTCTGAGATGAGGCTCCAAAA
>JBAVJB010000060.1:0-46767 GCA_049687495.1 Salinimicrobium sp. | reverse complement strand
GGCTCCAAACCCCTCAAAAATGTCATTTCTGGAGTCCCTTGAATTGCCTCCGGATTTATCCGGAGGTTTAGAAATATTCTCTTTTAAAAGGGCTTTAGCCCAATACCTCTCGAAAATGTCATTTTTGACACCTCATGTTTTTAGAACATAAAATAGAAGAAAAACGAAAGCAGCAGCAGGAGAAATATTCCTGAAATTCCGTAGATCATTCGCTGTCTCGCTTTGTGCTCGGCCTGTAACCTTTTTCTAATCTCCTGAAGCTCTTTTGCTGAAGGTGTACGGTGGCTTTTGATGCCGCCGAGGCTTTCCTTGCCTGCGAGATGATGCTCTGCTCTTCCTGTTTTTGACCTTCTGTTGTTCTTAAGGCTTACGATTGCTCCAAAAGCGCTTCCAAAACTCATTTTTTACCGAATTTTCGACAAGATACTCAAAAATGTCATTTTTGGAACCTCTTGTTTGGTAACTAGAATTTTTCCGAAGTTTTAAAAGCTGCGGGTATTCATTTTAAGAGAACAGGAATTGCCCCCGGATTTATCAGGTTTTCCATTTAAAAGGCTTCAGACCAATACCTTCATCAAAAATTTGAAAAGTTGAATTGCCTCCGAAATCATACGGAGGTTAATAATTTTTCTCCTTCAAAAGGCTTCAGACCAATACCTTTATCATAAGTTTTAAAAGTTGAATTGCCTCCGGATTTATCCGGAGGTTTAAAGATTTCCTGTAGAAAAGGGCTTTAGCCCAACACCTTTCAAAAATGTCATTTTTGAGCCTCCTGATTTGTGAAGACTGCTATCCACAACTGTCTGCTGCTCACTTGATACTGAACACTTTTTATTATGGATTTTAGTTGGTATCTTTGCAGCCTTTCAAAAGATTTTGAAGGGGCTGTTT
This sequence comes from Salinimicrobium sp., assembly GCA_049687495.1. Classification (GTDB taxonomy): domain Bacteria; phylum Bacteroidota; class Bacteroidia; order Flavobacteriales; family Flavobacteriaceae; genus Salinimicrobium. The sequence continues at coordinate 45,876 of JBAVJB010000060.1, read as the reverse complement.
AAGTAATTGAGATCCTGATGTTTAACATGATCTCTACGATTAAGAAATTATGGAAGACCAGAAAAAAGTCGCATTTTATACCCTTGGTTGTAAGCTGAATTTTTCAGAAACCTCTACTATTGCCAGAAGCTTCAAAGATGAAGGTTTTAAACGGGTAGATTTTTCTGAAGCTGCAGATATTTACGTGATCAACACCTGTTCGGTCACAGAAAATGCAGATAAACGATTCAAAACCATTGTAAAACAGGCACAAAAGGCGAATGAAGATGCTTTTGTTATTGCCGTAGGGTGTTATGCGCAGCTGAAGCCTGAAGAACTGGCGGCTGTTGATGGAGTAGACCTGGTGCTTGGAGCGACAGAAAAATTTAAGATCACCAATTACTTAAATGACCTTACCAAAAATGAGATGGGCGAGGTGCATTCCTGCGAGATTCAGGAAGCCGACTTTTATGTAGGTTCCTATTCCTTTGGAGACCGTACCCGTGCCTTTTTGAAGGTGCAGGACGGTTGTGATTATAAATGTACCTATTGTACGATTCCGCTGGCCAGAGGGATCTCAAGAAGTGATACTTTAGAGAACGTTTTAGACAACGCCAAAAAGATTAGTGAAAAAGGCATTAAAGAGATCGTGCTTACCGGTGTCAACATCGGGGATTATGGAAAAGGTGAATTCGGAAACAAAAAGCACGAGCACACTTTTTTGGATCTTGTAAAAGCTCTTGACGCGGTTGATGGCATCGAGAGGTTGCGTATTTCTTCTATTGAGCCCAACCTGCTGAAAAATGAGACCATTGAATATGTTTCCCAAAGCAATTCTTTCGTACCTCATTTTCATGTTCCCCTCCAAAGCGGAAGCAACGATATTTTGAAGGCAATGCGTCGACGCTATTTGCGTGAGCTGTATGTAGATCGAGTGGCCAAAATAAAAGAGGTGATGCCGGAGGCCTGTATAGGAGTTGACGTAATTGTTGGCTTCCCTGGGGAAAGTGATGAGCACTTCCTGGAAACCTATAATTTTCTGAATGAGCTTGATATTTCTTACCTGCACGTGTTCACCTATTCTGAGAGGGACAATACGCCTGCTGCCGAAATGGATGAGGTCGTGCCGCTGAAGCTGCGTAAGAAAAGAAGTAAAATGTTGCGCGGACTTTCGGTTAAAAAAAGACGGGCTTTTTATGAGTCACAGTTAGGCAAGACCAAAACCGTTCTTTTCGAAGGGGAAAATAAGGAAGGATATATTCACGGGTTTACAGAGAATTACGTAAAAGTAAAGACGCCCTGGAATCCGGAACTGGTAAATACTTTGCATGAGATCAAGCTCACCAGGATCGATGAAGACGGCCTGGTAAGATTTGAGTATGTTGAAGCGCCTGCACTGTCTTAAATGTTAATGCCTACGGGCAGCATGTCTTTATATCTTCTGCGGTGCTTTTTCATGTAACGCACTACGGCAGGGCTTGTAGGCATAACGCTTATGTTGCGTTCTTTGATGATCTCCAGCACCTTTGCGATGAAAGGCTCCATGTAACCTTTTTCTTTGAGTTCTTCGCTCATGACCAGCTTGGTCAAAAAGATCTTTCTATCCTGTTGGGAATATTCAATTTTCGAAAGATCTCCGTCAATATCGCATTCAAACTGACGCAGGAACTCATTGTCTGTTACAGATAGTTCGGTTTCCATTGGGTTTATCAGAATTAATTGTAAAATCTATATCAAAAATCCAGCCATACGCGGGTGGGAAGCTTTCAAGCGGATCTTTGCTCCGGCCCCTGCGAGGATTTTTTTTGGAAAGAAATTTTATCTTAAAGTTTATTGGAAGCCGCCAAATTCCATTAAATTTGAACATAAAGTTAAGCTTTTTGAAAGAATTTTCAGCTGTAAAGGCTGTGAAAAATGAAGAATCCTTCTGTGATCCACATTTATTGTATGCCGGGACTGGCGGCGAATCCAAGCATTTTTGAGAGGATTGAACTTCCGAAGGAGAAATTCAGGATACATTGGCTGGACTGGCTGCTTCCCGGGAAAAAGGAAAGCCTGGAAGATTATTCCAGGCGCATGTGTGAACGGGTAAAGCATGAAAAACCCGTTTTAATAGGAGTTTCTTTTGGAGGGGTTATTGTGCAGGAGATGGCGCAGTTCCTGGATCCGCTGCGGGTGATCATCATATCCAGCGTTAAGACCAAGAAGGAATTGCCGCGAAGAATGAAGCTGGCACGTCGCACAGGACTTTTTAAAATTTTGCCTACGTCTCTTGCCCGGCATGTAGATGCTTTTGAAAACGTGGTGGTGGGAGATTTTGCAAAGAAGAGGCTGCAGCTTTATAAAAAATACCTTTCGATCACAGATACCAGGTATTTGGATTGGGCTATTGAAAAAATGGTGTGTTGGGACAGGGCGAAGCCTGTACCGGGAGTGGTGCATATACATGGGGACAAGGATGAGATCTTTCCGTTTAAATATATCAACGGCTGTATTAGGGTGGAGGATGGTACACATATAATGATCCTTAACCGCTTCAGGTGGTTCAATCAACACCTGGAGGAAATAATAATGACAGGAAAATTAGAATCAGAAAAGGAAATTCAGCTAAATAAAAAAGAGGAACAAAAATGAAAATGAGGAACATACTTATTGCAGGAGGTTTGGTGGCAGTTTGCGGAATAAGTATAAATGCAGTGCAGGATGCCCCGAGTGACGAGAACCAGGAAAAAAAGGTGATCAACGACTATAATGTCTACGCCCTGGCCATGCCCGATGATCTCGAGTTTGCCGGCGAAGAAGTGCCTGTGGAGCTTCCAGATATCTATGAGCGTATGGACAGGGAGTTGCTGGTGAATACCTATTGGCAGTCAAACACCTTATTGTTGCTGAAGCGCGCAAACAAATATTTTCCCGTAATTGAACCTATTCTTGCTGAAGAAGGCGTTCCGGATGATTTTAAGTACCTGGCCGTTATAGAAAGCGGACTTACCAACGCGGTATCTCCTGCAGGGGCAAGAGGTTTCTGGCAGATCATGGAATCTACAGGAAAAGAATACGGGCTCGAGATCAACGACAATGTTGATGAGCGCTACAATATTGAAAAATCTACCCGTGTAGCAGCAGATTATTTGAAGAAATCCAAAGAAAAGCTGGGGTCATGGACTCTTGCCGCCGCGGCCTATAACGCAGGAAACTTTGGAATTTCAAAGCAACAAGAGAGACAGGAGGTTAAAGGCTATTACGACCTGCTGCTTGGGGAGGAAACGGGAAGGTATGTTTTCAGGATACTTGCACTAAAGGAGATCATGAACCATCCCGACAAATATGGATTTAACTTCAGGCAAAAAGACCTTTATAAAGATGTGCCGTCTTACAAGGTAAAAGTAGATACGCCGGTTACCGATTTTGCCAAGTTTGCCAGGAAATTCGACATCAATTACAAGATCCTCAAGATCCACAACCCATGGCTAAGAGAGACGCACCTTAATAATAAATCAAGAAAAGAATATCTCATCGAGCTGCCCGAAAAAGGCTATTACTCGGCACCCGAATAAATGCTGGAATATATACAAACCCATATCTGGATCTCCCTGTTAATCGTCAATTATTGCATCGCCCTCGCAATAATTGGTTTCATGATGATGCACAACGGGAATCCTACCAAGACTATAGCTTTTATTCTGGCCCTTATCGCCCTGCCTTTTGTGGGGGTTTTCCTTTACATCTTTTTTGGCCAGGAATACAGGAAGAGCAAGATCTTTGAAAGAGAAGAGATCTATTCTCACGAGAGGATAAAAAAGTGGGAAGAGAAATATCTCATGGGGCAGGAGGAGTTACATCATCCCGAAGAGCATGTGCTCAAGAAGAAGGCAAAGCTCATCAACCTGCTGCAAAACAACCAGAAAACGCCGGTAACACTACGTAATCATGTAAAGATCCTTCAGAATGGGAACAATATGTTCGATTCACTCTTGAAGGATCTCAAAAATGCAAAAAATCACATTCATTTAGAATATTACATTTTCAATGATGATGCGATCGGCAATAAGGTCATAGATATTCTCTGCGAGAGAAGCCAAAACGGGGTGGAGGTCATGGTGAGCTATGATTATGTAGGCAGCGAAATGAGCAGTAAAGGTCTTAAGCGTATGAACGAGGCCGGGGTGGAGGTTTGTTCATTTCAGCCGGTATGGTTCAGGAATTTTCACAGGAAGCTCAATTACCGTAATCATAGAAAGATAGTTGTGATAGACGGCAAAATTGGTTATGTGGGCGGGATAAACATCTGCGAGTTTTATCTTAATGACGAAAATTCAGATTTCTACTGGCGCGACACACATTCACGCATTGAAGGAGAAGCCGTAAAATCATTGCAAACCCAGTTTCTGTACAATTGGGACTTCCTGACAAAGGAGGAAGTAGAAATCAAAGAAGATTACTACCCGGACGTAGAGGTCGACAAGGATATCGCCGTGCAAATAGTGGCCAGTGGACCAGATACCGATTTTCCAAACATTATGGAGGCTGTTCTAACGGCTATAAATACTGCTGAAAAAAGCATTTATATCACCACTCCTTATTTTATACCTAATCCTGAGATCCTCACCGCCCTATGTACTGCCAGCAGAAGCGGAGTGGAGGTAAAGATCATCATTCCATTTAAGGGAGATTCCTGGGTGGCCCGGCATGCGACAAACTCGTTTGTGGAGCAAATGCTGGAAAGTGGGGTTGAGGTGTTCCACTATCGCAAGGGAATGGTGCATGCAAAAACTATGGTGATCGATGACCATTTTGCTACTGTTGGTACCGCCAATATGGATAACCGCAGTTTCATGCTCAATTTTGAGATTAACGCGATCTTCTACAATAAAGAAATTGCCTCCGAGATGACCGAACAGTACAAGAGGGATCTTGAAGAATGTTCTCCCAACTCTCTGGAAGATTGGAGGCACAGATCTCATTTCAGGAAAATAAAGGAATCTTTTTGGAGACTTTGGTCGCCGCTTCTGTAGCTATTTAGAATCGGTAGCGGCAGCTGAATATTGGCTGCTGTCTTCGATCAAGAGCACCGATATGGCCTTGGAAAAGGAATCAAAGTTAAGGTTGAATGACTTTTCAAAATCGATCCCGTAGGCGTGGCTTACCTTGCGGCGTATATCCAGGATCTTTTTGTCTTTGTCGAGTAAAAAAGTAGTGGGTAACCCCAAAGAATGTTTCATGCTGCGCACCACATAGGAGCTGTTGTTTTGAAGTTCATCTACGTACAGCACTTTGATATGGGAATCATACTGCTTTGCCAGGTCTTTTACCGTTTGCCGGTTATCCCAAAACAGCACGACAAAATCTACCTGCTCATGGTATTTGGCTGCCAGTTTATTTAAAGCAGGAATTTCACCGCGATTGGAAACTACCCATGATGCATTGGTCATCAAATACACGGGTTTTTGAAATTCGTCAAGCCTTACAGGATCTTTTTTGAGGTTCCTCACCTGGAAGTCATCAAGGCGGCTGCCTTTAAGACAGTTGTTGACCAGGGAATCAAAAAGAAATTCGGCTCGCTCAACATTCTTCAGGCGATAAGCTTTATCTGCTTTTTCTTTATACTTGGGAAGATGTATTGAAATTGCCTCGGAAAAGGAAAGTTGTTCTTCCTGCCCGTAAGACGCTACTATAAAAAGTAGATTAAAAATAAGTAGTATTCTTAGCATTGATGGCAATTGCATATTTCCTTCCAAAAGTAAGCAATAGCAGTCTCTGCCGGAAAAGTTTTCGATTAAGAACAGGAATATTTGGTGAACCGCATTGTAAGAATTTCTTACAGGAATTGTGTAAGAAAAAGCTGCAATTAATTCCTGAAATTAAATCTTTTTCATCTGCTGTTTCATCATCTTGATCTGGTCATCAAGCATTTTGTGCTTGTCCAGTTTCTTTGCCTCCTGCAGTAGCATTTGGGCTTCTCTTTTTCGGCGTTTGGTCATGGCGATTCCCGCCAGGTTCAATTTTGCCATGGCCAAATCCTGGTCCATTGAAAGGCCTAGTTTAATTGCCCTTTTGAAGAATTTTTCTGCCTGGCTTATGTTGGTTTGTGAAACCATTAGTCCGTGCAGGTACCAGTAATAACCCTGTTGTTTTTGAGTAAGTGCTTTTTCAGGGTTCTTGATTTTATCGAGCCATTTTTTAGCTCCTTCGAAATCCTGTTTTCTTAGCTTCAGAAAAGCCAGCAGGATCATTTCATTCTTATAGTATAGGAAGATGAATATACCGGCAAGAAGCAGGATAAAGATGCCGTTTCCAATATTTCCTTCAATGAATTGCCACAGGGATACTAGAACAAGTATTCCGGCAATGATTAATTTGTAAATTTTGTTGAACATTAGATGTAGTTTTGACGGCCGCAAAGGTAAGAAAAACAATTCGAAATTATTTCAAATTTGGGTTTGCGGGAGTAAAAACTCTTTGTATATTTGCCCGCAGTTTTAGGGAGAGGTCCTGGAGCTGATTTTTAAGCGATTTCAAAGAAGATTAAAGATAATTATCATGAAAAGAACGTTTCAACCATCAAAGAGGAAAAGAAAAAATAAGCACGGGTTCAGAGAACGTATGGCGAGTGTTAACGGAAGAAAAGTGCTGGCTCGAAGAAGAGCGAAGGGAAGAAAGAAGTTGTCGGTTTCCTCAGAAAACAGACATAAGCACTAAATGATAATTAGCTTCGAAAATAATAAAGGTGTTACTTTTAAGAGTAACGCCTTTTTTTATACCCTATTGGTTCCTATTTTTACAATCACCTCATAAAATTTCCAGATGCCAAAGAATAAAGATTTAAAGAGTATTTTGATCATCGGTTCGGGTCCCATCATCATCGGGCAGGCCTGTGAATTTGATTATTCCGGGACACAAGCCCTGAGGTCCTTGCGTGAGGACGGTATTGAAACCATCCTTATCAATTCAAATCCGGCGACCATCATGACCGATCCTTCCATGGCCGATCATGTTTATTTGAGACCGCTTAACACCAAGTCAATTGTAGAAATTCTTAAAGATCACCCGCAGATCGATGCGGTCCTGCCAACCATGGGAGGACAAACCGCGTTGAACCTTTGTATCGAAGCCGATGAAAAAGGGATATGGGAAGACTTTGGCGTAAAGATCATCGGGGTTGATATTGATGCGATCAATATTACTGAAGACCGGGAGAAATTTAAACAGCTTATGGGCAGGATTGGTGTTCCTGTTGCCCCGGCAAGCACAGCTACTTCCTACCTTGAAGGGAAAGAAATTGCCCAGGAATTTGGATTCCCGCTGGTAATAAGGGCTTCCTTTACCCTTGGAGGATCTGGAGCGTCTTTTGTTCACAACGAGGAACAGTTTGATGAGATGCTTACTTATGGCCTTGAGGTTTCTCCAATTCATGAGGTAATGATTGATAAAGCCTTGTTAGGCTGGAAAGAATATGAGCTGGAACTGCTTAGGGATAAGAATGACAATGTGGTGATCATTTGTTCTATTGAGAACATGGATCCAATGGGAATTCATACGGGAGATTCTATTACCGTTGCCCCTGCCATGACCTTAAGTGATGTTACTTTTCAAAAGATGCGTGACCTTGCCATTCACATGATGAGGAGCATTGGTGATTTCGCGGGTGGCTGTAATGTACAATTCGCTGTAAGTCCTGATGAAAACGAAGATATTATAGCCGTAGAAATCAATCCGCGGGTGTCCAGATCATCAGCCTTGGCATCAAAAGCAACCGGATATCCAATTGCGAAGATCGCGGCAAAACTTGCTATAGGTTATACTCTTGATGAACTGGATAACCAGATCACTAAATCAACGTCTGCGCTATTTGAGCCTACACTTGATTATGTGATCGTAAAGATCCCACGCTGGAACTTCGATAAGTTTGAAGGCAGCGACAGAACTCTTGGGTTGCAGATGAAATCTGTAGGAGAAGTGATGGGAATTGGCCGCTCTTTCCAGGAAGCTTTGCACAAGGCAACCCAATCGCTCGAGATCAAGAGAAATGGTCTCGGAGCTGACGGAAAAGGTTATACGAACTACGACCAGATCCTGGAAAAATTGAAAAATCCAAGCTGGGACAGGGTGTTCGTGATTTATGATGCCATCCAGCTGGGAATCACTCTTAACAGGATACACGAGATCACTAAAATAGATATGTGGTTCCTTAAGCAGTATGAAGAGCTTTATGCACTTGAGGTTGAGATCTCTAAATACACCTTGGATACTTTACCAAGGGAATTGCTTCTTGAAGCTAAACAGAAAGGTTTTGCCGACCGCCAGATCGCTTACATGCTTAAATGCCTGGAAAGTCAGGTGTATAAGAAGCGAGAGGAGCTTAACATCAACCGTGTTTATAAATTGGTAGACACCTGTGCAGCCGAATTCAAAGCTGAAACACCTTACTATTATTCCACTTTTGAAGCCGAAATAGAAAAGGATGGTAAGCGCTACGTTGAAAATGACAGTAAGGTATCCGATAGAAAAAAAATAATTGTACTTGGTTCGGGACCTAACCGGATCGGGCAGGGGATAGAGTTCGATTACTGCTGCGTGCATGGCGTGCTGGCAGCATCGGAATGTGATTACGAGACCATCATGATCAACTGTAACCCCGAAACTGTTTCTACCGACTTTGACGTGGCCGATAAGTTATATTTCGAACCGGTTTTCTGGGAGCATATTTATGACATCATCCGCCACGAAAAGCCCGAAGGGGTGATCGTGCAGCTGGGTGGTCAGACTGCACTTAAGCTGGCTGAAAAGCTTGACCGCTACGGAATCAAGATCATGGGAACCAGCTATCAATCTCTTGACCTTGCCGAAGACCGTGGTTCTTTCTCAAAACTACTTCAGGAAAATGATATTCCTTACCCTGATTTTGGAGTAGCCGAAACTGCCGATGAGGCACTTGCACTTGCCGATGAATTGGACTTTCCTATTCTTGTAAGGCCGTCTTATGTGCTTGGTGGGCAGGGAATGAAGATCGTGATCAACAAGAAAGATCTTGAAGAACACGTGGTAGACCTGCTTAGGAAAATTCCGAATAACAAGCTGTTGCTTGACCATTATCTTGACGGCGCCATTGAAGCCGAAGCCGATGCGATTTGCGACGGCGAAAATGTACAGATCATTGGGATCATGGAGCATATTGAGCCCTGCGGAATTCATTCCGGAGATTCAAATGCGCTGCTCCCCCCTTTCAACCTGGGCGACCTTGTGATGCAGCAGATAAAGGATCACACGAAAAAGATCGCGCTGGCCTTAAATACTGTGGGATTGATCAACATTCAGTTCGCTATAAAAGACGACAAGGTTTATATTATTGAGGCAAACCCAAGGGCGTCTCGTACTGTTCCTTTCATCGCAAAAGCTTATGAACATCCTTACGTGAACTATGCTACTAAGATCATGTTGGGTTGCAATAAGGTGAAAGATTTCAATTACGAGACCAATTTGCAGGGTTATGCGATCAAACAGCCGGTGTTCTCGTTCAATAAGTTCCCTCACGTGAACAAGCAGTTGGGGCCGGAAATGAAGAGTACCGGAGAAAGCATCCTGTTTATCGACAGTCTGAAAGATGATGAGTTCTACGAGCTTTACTCTCGAAGAAAAATGTACCTGAGTAAATAAATTATATACAAAAGGCTGCTCAAAAATGCTGAATTTTTCAGCTTTTTTGAGCAGCCTTTTTTTATTCTGAAGAATGAAAGAAGCAGTTTTTATCAGTGGCGGAATTTATGGCGCGCTGGCAGTAATTTTTGGTGCCTTTGGAGCACATGGTTTGAAGAAGATCGTGCACCCCGAACTGCTGAAAAGTTTTGAGACCGGCGTCAAATATCAGATGTATCATGCTTTGTTTCTCATTCTCTGCGGAATTTTGTTTCCGTTTTCAGGCTTTTCCCAAAACCTGATGGGGTGGTTTCTCATTTTAGGAGTCTTCTTCTTCTCCTTCAGCATTTACGGATTGGTTCTGAGTTCTGCTAAGGGCCGAAAAATGTCATTTTTGGGACCTGTTACTCCGTTGGGAGGTTTGTTGCTGGTAATGGCCTGGGTCTTATTTTGTGTGAATATAATTGCTGTTGTTGAATAGAGGAAAAATTGTTGAAACCTTTTAATATACAAGCATTTACAGGATAAATGTGATCCAAAAATGTCATTTTTCAGGCTGCTTCCGTAGATATCCTTTTCCCGTATCTTTCAGCAAAGACTGCGATCACCAGCAGTTGGAGAATATGATATAACATGATGGGGAGGAGGAACAGCGCGTTGCCGGCGCCGCTTCCGAAGATGATCTTCACCATAACAGAACCGTGTACCAGGGATTTTTTCGTTCCGCAGAACTTGGCAGTGATACGGTCTTCAATGCTAAACCCAAGCAGCCTGCAAATCTGGCCTATTCCGAAGTAAACCAGGAAGAAAAGTCCGCTGACCAGCAGGAACAGCTTTAGCAATTCTGCAGCTCCCACTGAAGAGAAAAGGCCCGATGAGAATGCCGTTCCAAAGCTGGAGTACACGATAAGCACGATCACAGACTTGTCAAAAAAGCTGATTTTTGAAGAGTTTCTCCTGGCGATACTTCCGAAAGATCTTTGAAGAAAAAGTCCAATGATCAGTGGTAAAAGTACCTGTAAAAACAGTTTTTGAACTACGCTCAAAAATTCAAAGTCGGAACTCCCGCTCATGAAAATGCTCATCCACAGTGGAGTGACCACGATTCCTATTAACCCCGAAAGGCTTGCGTTAAAAATGGCGGTGGGAATATCGCCTTTGGCAAGAGAAACCATGACCACCGAAGAACTTACGGTAGACGGTAATGCGCCAAGGAAAAAAAGGGCGATCCAGAGGTTTGAATCTGTTCTGCCGTCAAAGAGTGGTGAAAAACTGAGCACCAAAAGTGGGAAAAGCACAAAAGTGCTCAGCTGTATAAGCAGGTGTACTTTGTAATTGCCCAGGCCGGCCTTGAATTCGGCAGGAGAGAGTTTGAGCCCGTAAAAGAAAAAGATAAGGCCTATGCCAAAATCTGTGATTGTCTTGAGCGGCAGTATTTCCGGGCCCTGCGGCAAAAGCCACGCCAGCAGGATGGCAAAAAGCAGCGATGCGATGAACCCGTTGAACTTCAACTAGATTTCAATTTTTACGTTATAGGTCTCGATGATGTGCAGATGTTCTTCAGAAACAAAATCGGTTTCGTGGAATTCCTGTCGCCTCATTTTTTTATTGTCGTAACGGTGGATGCTTTTTGCAAACCTCCTGATATCATCTTTGCTCGTAAGGACCAATCCCGGAACCCGGACAGATTTTCCTTCGCTATCCTTGGCGACCATTGTAAAATAAGAGGAGTTGCAATGCTTTACTTCCCCGGTCTGTATGTTTTCTGCTTCCACCCGAATGCCTATTTGCATTGAGCTGGAACCCACATAGTTTACAGATGCCTTCATAGTAACCAGCTCACCCACCTCTATAGGTTTAAGAAAATCAACGGTATCAACACTTGCCGTAACACAATAGACGCCCGAATGTTTGGAGGCGCAGGCAAATGCGATCTGGTCCATTAGAGAAAGTACATAGCCCCCGTGAATTTTCCCGTTGAAGTTGGAGTGGGAGGGCAGCATAAGCTCTGAAATGGTTACTTGAGATTCTTCTATCGTCTTAAATTTCTTGATCATAAATTAATTAAGGTTTGTGCTGTCCCCATTTTGGGCCTGGTTGAGCCATTTTTGTGACAGCCTTTGTTTGGGCGAAACTCCCAGGGTCTCCAGCTTATTGATGTCTTTTATTAAATTCTGCTGGCCTGTAAGCTTCTTCATAGCTGATTCATAAGCCCCTGAAGTTGAATTAAGCCTGTTGCCAACGGTTTCCAGGTCATCCAGCAATATTTTGAATTTGTGGTAGAGCGAAGCCGCATGGTTAGCGATCTCCAGCGCATTTTGCTGCTGCTTTTCATTGCTCCACAGCGTGTCAATGGTCCTTAATACAGAGAGCAGCGTGGTAGGGCTCACCAGTAAAATATTCTTCTGGAATGCGGTGTAAAAGAAAGAATTATCAGCGTTTTGCGCGAGGTACAACGCCGGCTCCACGGGGATGAACATCAGCACAAAATCCGGGGAATCTATTTTGTACAGGTCTTCATATTTTTTAGAGCTAAGATCCTGGATATGGCTGTTCAACGACCTTAGATGGTCCTTCAGCCATTTTGGCCGCAGCTCGTCATCTTCTTCATTAACGTATTTTTCGTAGGCCACGAGTGAAACTTTTGAATCAATGACCATTCTTTTATCTCCTGGCAGGTGCAGCACCACATCGGGCAGCAGCCTTTTCCCGTCCCCGTTTTCATGCACCTTTTGCACAAAATACTCCCGGTCTTTGGCAAGCCCCGATTTTTCCAGCACCCGCTCAAGAATCAATTCTCCCCAGTTGCCCTGCGTCTTATTTTCACCCTTAAGCGCCTTGGTCAGGTTGTTCGCTTCCTCACTGATCCTAACGTTCTGTTCGCTCAGCATTTGCAGGTGTTTCCCCAGCTGCGCATGTCGCTCGATAAAGTCGTTGGAATTCTTTTCTACCTTTTCCTCAAAATTCTTGATCTTCTCCTGCAGCGGACTTAAAATATTCTGGATGTTCTCTTTGTTGAGGCTTGTGAATTTTTCCGATTTCTGGTCGAGGATCTTGTTGGCCAGGTTCTCAAAATCTTTGCTGAATTTTTCCTGCAGCTTTTCTATTTCGGTCTTTTGCTCTTGTAGTTTCTGCTCAAGGCTTTGATATTCTGAAGTCTTTCGGGTGAGTTGGGTGCGTAAAATGTCTTTTTCTTCCCTAATTTTTTCCCGCTCCTTACAGGTCTCAGAAAGTTGATTTTCCAGCCCTGTTCGGTTTTCCTTATGCTGCTCTTTAAGATCGAGCACCTGCTGCTGAATTTGCTGCTTGTAATTTTCCAGCTGCAGGTTGAGCTGGTTATTTCGTTCCTGAAGTGTATTTTTTATGCCTTTGGTTTTCATTCCGGCGACAAAAAATCCCAGGATGGCACCACAGATAACGGCAGCAACGGCGATGCCGGCGAGCAAAATTTCATTCATAGCAGAAGGCTTTGCTCAAAGATAGTCTTTTCAGGATTTTATTCTAAAGCTTCTGCTGCCGGAATCGAAGATGATAAGATCTGAAGGGAAGATGTCCTCAAAAGCCCTTTTTTCGATCAGCTCTTGTGGGCTCCCCTGAAGGATTCCCGATTTTTTCATCAGCAGCATCTGGTCACAAAGTTGCAGGGCAAGATTGATCTCGTGGGTAGCAAAAATGATGGCTTTTCCGGTTTGCCGGCTCAGTTTCTTCAGCAGCTGCAGCACTTGCGCTTTGTGATACATGTCAAGATGCGAAGTGGGTTCGTCCAGGATCATCACCGGCGTATCCTGTGCCAGTGCGCGAGCGATCAATACCTTCTGAAGTTGACCGTCGCTTAACTCAAAACATTTCTTATGCTGAATGTCTTCTATCTGAACCAGTTCAAGCGCCTTTTTTACCATTTTTCGATCTTCAGCAGTAAGGCTGCCCAGCCAGTTGGTATACGGCTGCCGGCCGAGGGCCACAAGTTCGGCTACGCTGAGGTTCTTTGACAGCGGCTGTTCGGTAAGCACCAGACTGATCCAGGTCGCCAGTTCTTCGGGAGGAAGTTTATGCCGGTCTTCGCCTTTGATCAGGACCTTTCCGGAGAGTTCGCCCTGAATACCGCTGATAGTCCTCAAAAATGTGGATTTTCCTACGCCGTTAACACCTATCACCGCCACAAGTTCCCCTTCGTGCAATTGCAGGTCAATTCCCGAAGCGACGATAATTTCCTGCTGCTTTTTACGGTAACCAATGCTTAAGTCCCGGGTCTCTAAAATGATATTTTTGGCACTTGTTTCGATGATCAAAAAAGGAATTTGCGTTTTCGTACCAGCAACCAGATCACTACCGGTGCTCCTACGAGCGAGGTGATGGCATTGATTGGCAGCGTAAATTCTGTTCCCGGTAATTGAGCGAGTATATCGCACAGCAGCATGAGCAGTGCCCCACCGAGGATTACTGCAGGCAAGAGGATTCGGTGGTCATTTACCGGGATCACCTGTCGTATCAAATGCGGCACCGCCAGCCCAACAAAGGCAATGGGCCCGGCAAAAGCTGTAATGCTGCCCGCCAGCAAACTGGTGGCTATAACAAGAACGGTCCTGTTCCTGCCAATGTTCATGCCCAGGCTTTTTGCGTACTGTTCCCCAAGCAGGAGGGAGTTAAGGTTCTTTATGCTGAAGATAGCCAGTAAAGTTCCGGCCATCCAGAAAATAGAAAGAATGCCCAGCTCGCTCCAGCTAAGATCTCCCACGCTTCCGTAGGACCAGAAAACGTACTGCTGCAATTGGGCTGCAGGACTAAAATAGGCGAGTACGCTCACTACAGCCGAGCTGAGACTGGCAAACATGAGCCCAATGATCAAAATGGCCATGGTATCTTTTAATCGGATGGAAGCCAGGATTACTGCAAGGAGCACGAGTAGGCTTCCTAAACTGGAGGCGATGACTAAACCCCAGCTTGAAAATAACATTGTTGAGGCTGCACCTCCAAAAAGACCTGCTCCTAAGAGGACTATTGCGACTCCCAGGCTGGCACCACTGCTTAGGCCAAGAACGTAAGGGCCGGCAAGAGGATTCCTGAACATGGTTTGCATCAGCATCCCGCTTACCGCTAATCCCGAGCCTGCCAGTACCGAGGTAAAAGCCTTTGGCAGGCGGTAATCCATGATAATGTATTGCCAGCTCTCCTTGCTGCCTTCCGAAGTGAACAAAGCGGCAACCACCTCGCGAAAAGGAATGTTGACTGATCCAAGGCTAATGTTCAGGAACCAGGCTGCGACCGTCACGATCAACAGTGCGGCTAAACTTATTTTATAGCTGGCCTGTTGTTGCAATTATTCCAGGGGTTTGTAAAAAGTTGTTTCGTAATCCGGTAGCAGTTCGGGATGAAAAATGGAAATAAGATCCTTCAAAACCAGGTCCGGACGGTTGGGCGCCAGTTCATAAAAAACCACGCCACCGGTCTCGCCTTTGACACTGCTAAAGGTATAGATATTCCTGTTTTGGAAAGCCTCAAATTTGGTATAATGAGGAGAAGCATGCTCCATCTCTTCATAGGTGGTGAATTGGGCGGGACCAACCCAAAAGTCGGCTGTCGAAGCTTTTGCCAGGACAGATTCTATTGAAAGAGAGAGGCTGCCGGTAGCTTCGGAATCGGCGAAAAGATAATTTGCATTGGCATCTTTGATAAAACTCGCCTGCCAGCTGCTTCCCGCAGGTAAATACCATTGATCTTTCCACATTGCGCCCGCCAAAACGCTGGGTATATTTTCAGCTTTTTGAGCCAAAGATCTGGCGTCGAGATAGTCTTTCTCTACCTGCTCAAAAATGGCATTTGCGCGGTCAATTTTTCCGAAGAACGCACCAAAGAACTTGATCCATTCGGCTTTACCTAAAGGAGAGCTCTCGGTCCAGTCGCCATTAAAAACTACCGGAATTCCGCTTTTTTGGATGGTCTTCAAACTTTTGTTGCTGCCATCAATGGAAAATCCTATTACCACATGGGGCTTCAGGTCGAGCAAAATTTCGGTGTTGAGGGCTTCATTCTTCCCAAGTTCTTGAATATCTCCTTGGGCAATTCTTTTGCGGGTCTTTTCCGAAGAAATATAGTCAAGGCCGGGAAAGCCGACGAGGGTATTTTCTTCATTCAGCAGCTCCAGCGCAGGAATGTGCGTGGTTGAAGTGACCACGACCTTCTGTACGGGAATATCGATCTTTTGGTCGTATTCCAGATCTTCTGGCAGCTTCGCATGTGATTCGGAAAGAAGATAACGGTAAGATTTTTCGGCACCGGGCCAGGGTTCTTCAACCGTCACGATCTTAAAGCCTTCGAATTCTTCGATTTTTAAACCTGACGCATATTTAATTTCTACAGGATCTCCTGATCGGGTAACGGCTTTTTTCTGTTCCCCGTCGGTTTTGCAAGACAAGGCAAGGCAGCTGAGACCAAGCAGGAATATGTAAAGAATCTGTTTCATTTAGGCTTCAAAAGTAAGATTATTTCGATTTCTTATCGGCGAATGCGGTGAAATGTTTACTTTCGTGCTGAAATTTTGGTTCGGCTATTTCTGAATTTCAGAAACAAAAAACGCCGATTAAAAGGGAATCAGGAAAAGATTTGAACTACCAAGTACGAGTTTAGAAGTACGAAGTATTAGATCTTTTAAGTGAGTTAAAATTTTAGAATGGATGAACTTCTAACTTCGTCCTTCTAAATTCTAACTTCCAACAAGCCTGAGCTGTTCCCGCAACTGTAAGCTTAGTCCTGAAATTTTTTCAGGGCGCTTTTTGTAAGACTTCAAAACCACTGTCCCAGTTGGGATGGGAAGGTAGACAAAAAGACGCGAGCCAGGAGACCTGCCAAATGCAACCATTAAACCTTTGGCTTTCGGGAAAAAAGCCGGCGGATGATGAAAAAACAGGTTTTCTACATCTTTATTCTGCTTACGCTGTGCTCTCAATTCGCATACAGCCAGCTTGACTCCATTAATTATCTGGATGAGGTGGTGGTGAGCGATCTGCGGCTTTATAAAAGTTCGGGCGGTAACAGGCTGCAGGTGCTCAAAGATTCGACCCTGGAACAAAATGCAGCGTCGCTAGGATCGCTGTTAAAATTCAATTCTCCTATTTATTTCAAAGAGAACGGTGCCGGTATGGTGTCTTCGGCGGCCTTTCGCGGTACTACCGCGGCACAGACTGCGGTGGTTTGGAATGGGATCAATATCAATTCACAATTTAACGGGCAAACTGATTTTAATACCCTGTTGAGCTCGGGATATGACAAGGTTGTCGTAAGATCTGGTGGTGGCAGCGTTTTGTACGGCAGTGGCGCGATT
The DNA here is from genome assembly GCA_049687495.1 of Salinimicrobium sp. Taxonomy (GTDB): domain Bacteria; phylum Bacteroidota; class Bacteroidia; order Flavobacteriales; family Flavobacteriaceae; genus Salinimicrobium. Next base: position 28,946 of record JBAVJB010000060.1, on the reverse strand, counting down.
GGCGGCAGCGTGCACCTGAATAATGAGCTCAAATTCGGCAGCGGTTTTAAAAACCAGCTAAGGCTGAAGGCAGGCAGTTTTAGCAGCTTCTTTGGAAATTATTCGGGAAAATATTCTTCCGAAGTCACAAGTGTAGAAGTGAAATTGAGCCGAAACAGCAGTGATAATGACTTTGAATATTTGGGGACAGATAAGTTCAATGAAAATGGGGATTACCAAAACACTTCGGTCAATGCAGCTGCAGCTTTCCTGCTCAGCGATCAAAATCTCCTTAAGTTCTATACCAATTACTATGACGGGGAGAGGGGTTTTTCCGGTACCCTTTCGATTCCTTCAAAAAGTAAGTATGAAGATATCAATAGCAGGAATTTGCTGGAATGGGAAGCGTATTTACAAGATTTTACATCAAACCTAAGCCTGGCCTATCTGGATGAAACCTATCGTTATTTTGAGAATAGGGAGAACGAAGTGCACAGCTTTGGAAGGGCGAAAACCGGAATCGTAAAATACGACCTGGAGTACAGGCTCAACAATAATATGAGCATTAGTGCGCTTGCAGACCTTCAGCAAACCCGAGGAGAAGGAACGAACATCGGCAACGCCACGAGAACCACGGGATCTGCCGGAATGCTGTTCTTGCATGAGCTGCAGGATTTTTACTACGAGCTAAGTGCAAGAAAAGAATTCAGCGATAAGTATAATTCTCCATTGCTGTTCGCGCTAAACAGCGGGTACAGGGTTTCCTCAAATTACGACCTGAGATTTAATTTTTCAAGAAATTACAGGATCCCAACCTTTAATGATCTTTTTTGGTACGCCGGGGGAGATCAAACTTTAGAACCCGAGGAGAGCCTGCAAACCGAGCTGGGACAGGACTTGCATTTTGGACATTTCAATATCAGCCTTACAGGTTACTGGATCAGGATCGAAAATTTGCTTCGCTGGGTGCCTCAGAACAATGGTCTATGGAAGCCTGAAAATACCAAAAGCGTTAGCAATTTTGGAGCAGAATTCCTGGCGAACTGGCAACAAAAGATCGGGAAAGCCGCTGTCAAATTTTACACGAGCTATGCCTACACCCGCTCCCGTGACCGTGATCTTGAAAAAGAGCTTATTTACGTACCAAAGCACAAGGCTACTGCGAACCTGGCCTTTGGCCTGCAGCGTTTTTCGGGATATTATCAATTTCTGTACAATGGCAGTGTTTATACCTCCTCAGATAATTACTACGAGCTCGACGCCTACTTGGTCTCAAACCTGGGTGTCGAGTATGATTTTCTGAAAAAACACGGCAGTATAGGGTTTGAAATAAGAAACCTCTGGAACGAAAATTATCAAAGCATGCCTTCCCGCCCCATGCCGGGGAGGGCCTACTATACTTTATTAACCCTTAATTTCTAAAAATGAATTTTCAAAGACTACTTCAGCTTTTGTTTTTTGCAGCCGTTTTCACCTCCTGTTCAAGTGACGACCCTGTTGATCCCAACGCAGATGAGGCGTATTATGACGGAGTTTTCGTGCTCAACGAGGGCAATTTTGGCTCGGGAAATGCAACAGTTTCATTTGTCGAGAACGGCACCAATGAAGTGAGCCACAGGATCTTCAAAAATGCCAATTCTGGAGCAAATTTGGGAGATACCGCCCAGGATCTCGCTCTTAACGAGCAGCTTGCTTTTGTTGTGCTCAATGCTTCAAACAAAATCGAGGTGGTGAACCGCTACACCTTTGAAACCGTGGCAACAATTTCTGAAGGACTGGAAAACCCTCGAAAAATCGCATTTTTGGATGGTAAGGCCTACGTGAGCAACTGGGGAGACGGTACAGATCCTGCCGATGATTTTGTGGCCGTCTATAATGCCGAGACTTTTGAACTGGAGCAGCAAATTCCTGTAGCCGAAGGGCCTGATGCCATTGCTGCGGAAGGTTCTAAAATTTACGTGGCACATTCCGGAGGTTGGTCTTTCAACAATATCGTGAGTGTTATTGATTCCGAAGCTGCCGAAGTAGGTCAGACCATTGAAGTTGGCGACGTGCCTGTTTCTTTAGTGCTTGAAAATGGCAATTTATGGGTGCTTTCTTCCGGTTTGCCCGATTATGCCGAGGCAGGAGAAAGCCTGGGAAGCCTAAGTAAAATAAACCTTGCCTCTCTACAAGAAGAACAGGAACTGGAAATACAGGGTCATCCTGCAAATTTAAAAGCAGATAACGGTAGCTTGTACTACACCCTGGATAATGGAGTTTATGTTTTTATTCCTTCCGAAGAAAAGCTTCCCGAAATGCCATTTTTGGAGCTTAATGATGTAAGGGTGCTTTACGGGTTCAACGTGTTTAATTCAAAGGTCTATGCAGCTTCGGCAAACCTGGACTTTACAGGAAACGGTCGTTTGTTCATCTATGATCTGGCCAATAGCAATACAGTAACATCTTTTCAAACCGGGATCAATCCAAACGGAATATTCCTAAACGAATAGCAATAGTTCAGCAACAAAAAAAATCCCGCTTTTCGGCGGGATTTTTCGTTTGCTTTAGAAATTAGATCTTATTTCTCCTTTCTAAGAATAGTGGTTGGATCTACGTACATTCTTTGGTAAGTAGGCTTAAGCATATCGCTTTCTCCTACAAATCTAAAGTTCTCTCTTGAAGCTCTTTTCTGGCTCGCAGCAACTTCTTCCTGTTGGTTTCCAAGAATATCATCGATTGCAGCTTTGAACAGAGTTTCTGAAGGGTCTCCCAGGACGCCATAATTGGAGAGGCTTTCTTTCACTTCAATGTCCGGAGTAAGCCCGTTGACAAAGTCTGAAACCCCGTTTGCGTTTGCATACTTCAGGATAAGAGGTTGCAGGGCGTATGTATGTTTTGAATTTACATGCCACTTACCATTCTCATCATATTTCCAAAAATTGGGAGAATCATATAGTGTTGTCGATGCCTGGAATTTACCTCTGGTATTCGTTCCTACATGTACTACATCTATATAGGCGCTCAAACCATTTATCACCAATTCACTGGCTGATGCCGAACTACCGGTGGCCAGAACATATACCTTAGACAAATTAAGGTTGTTGATGGCCTCTCCGGTACTTATTTGAGAATCCATTCTAAGGTAAAGATCACTTGGTCTGTATTTTTCATAGTAATCCTGATAATCCTCGTTATACTCATACTGGATAAAAACTTTATCATTGAATTGTCCTGTGATCATGCTGGAAAGATCAATAGCTGTAGAAACGCTTCCTCCGCCGTTGTATCTAAGGTCAAGAACAAGATCTGTCACACCCTGGGCTTTAAGATCTCCAAAAGCATTGTTCAATTCTGCATTATACTTGTCGGTACCATAGAAGCCAAGATACATGAGATACCCAATTTTTCTACCTTCTTTTTCAATCACCTTGTGCATAAAAACAGGGTCTTCAGAATACTCAACAGAGGTTAGACTAACGGTTTTATCGCTCATCGTGATATAACCGTTTTTGATCTCGCCAAGGTTAATAGAATAATTTTCCAGGCTTATTAGATCTCCATAGTTGTATCTGGTGAGTTTTACTCCGTTCACCTCGGTGAAAATATCACCTCTTTTTATTCCATTCTCTTCGGCTGAAGTTCCCGGTTGTACATAACGAACATATCCAAAAACATCATCGGAATCTCCAATTATTCCCAGGGCAAAATTCATACCGTTAGATTTGCTAATTCCATTTAGCATTTTCTCAAGAGCAGTATAATCATCCATCATAAAGCTGAAGTGGTCCTGGTCAGACTGTAAACCGGAATAACAGGTTTCAGGGGAATCAAAAGCAGCTAAAAATCCGTCTTTTTCAGAGGTGCTGCTGAAGTAGTCATCAGCAAGTTCTGGAACATCTGCTTTATAAAGATAGATATCGTTCATCGCTCTATAGATGAACTGTTCTACTTCAATATCTTCTGTAACTTCAGGCTCAGAAGTGGTTTTCTTTTCACTCGTTTTTTCTTTAGGTACTTCCTCTTTGGAGCAGGAAACAAACAATATTCCGCAGAGGAATACCGGCATCAACAATTTCTTCATTTGTAATATTTTGATTAATAAGGAGGCTAAAACTAAGGCTTTTGCACCTGCAAAAAAAGTTAAATCTTAATAAGGTGTTAATTTTTTAAATTTAGAAGCTCAGGTTGTTCTTTGGTGTACATTCTTTGGAACATGAGATCATGCATGCCTTCTTCCCCGATGAGCTTCAAATCGGCTGCCTGGGGAGTGAATTCCTGAGGCTGGCCAAGAATGGCATTAAGGGCAGCTTTGAGTAGTGGTTCTTCGGGATCACCTAAAGTGCCCAGGTTAAAATAATCTTCAGGAATTTCAATATCGGGCTGTAAACCGTCAAGATAATCGGTTCTGCCGGCTGCGTTGAGCGTTTTGTAGATAAGTGGCTGCACCGCATAGGTGTGGCCAAGATTTACATCGCTATTTCTTCGGAAGTTATAGGAATCATACAGCGTAGTGGACGCCTGAAATTTTCCGGTGGTCCTTTGGCCTATCTGTACCACATCGATGTACGGTTCCAGGCCGTTGATGAGCAGTTCGCTGGCCGAGGCCGTGCTAAGGGTAGTAAGCACGTAAACCTTGTTCAAGCCAAGACTGGTAAGGGAGCCGCCGGTGCTTAATTTTTGGTTGAAGCTGTGGATGAGGCTCTCGGGTGCCAGGGTTTCCAGCTCGGCCTGGATTTGATCATTCCACTGTTCGGTATAAAAAATCTCCCCCGTGAACTGGCCGGTGATCATGCTGCCAAGATCTACTGCCGTCTCGGTCGAACCGCCGGGATTGTAACGAAGATCTACAACAAGATCTGTAACCCCAGCCGATTTGAACATGACGAATGCTTCATTGAGCGCCTCATCAAAGATACCGGTGAACCCGTTGTACACGAGATATCCTACAGGGTCTTTTTCGGTTTCCAGAACTTTGGCAATATAGACAGGATTGGTCGTATACTCCTGTTTGACCAGGCTAATGGTCTCGCCTGTGGCTTGTAATACCTCTCCATTTTTTTGAGCCAGACCTATGGTGTAAGAAGCAGGCTCCAGCAGCCTGGGATAATTATCAACCGTCAACTGCTCGCCGTCAACTTCATTGAAGATCATACCCCTCTCAACTCCCTGTTCTTCGGCAGAAGTGTTTGGAAGCACATATCTTACGTAACCGAAAATTTCAGGTAAATTCCTGTCGGGCCGTACCAGGCCATATTTCATTCCGTTAGAAACATTGATGCCATCCAGATTCTTTTCCAGTTCGCGGTAGTCGTCAACTAAAAAGCTGAACCGGTCTTCTTCAGCAACAAGTCCGTTGTAAAAAAGATCTTCGGGAGAAGAAAAGCCTTTCAGGTAATCATCCAGCTCCTGCTGATTCGCAAAATAATCATCACCTAAAGCCGGAATTTTATCTTTGTAGAGGTAAGTGCTGTTCATCGCCCGCCAAACAAATCGCTTAACATCCAGGGAGGAAGTGGGGCGAATCACGTCGTCAAGATCGTCGTAACAGCTTATAAAAAAGGAAAAGACAAGGCAGGCAAAAATGGCATTTTTGAGTAACTTCATAGGAACTTCTTTTTCAGCAACCATTAAAAATACGGCTTTTCAGAAAATTTGAAATTTTTTGGTAACAAAATTGTTTCTTGTCCGTCGTAAAGGAAAGAGGCAATAAAAAAGCCTGACACTGACCAAAACATGAAACAGCATACTTTCATAGATCTTATGAAACCGGTGCAGGACAAAATGTACCGGCTGGCCTTGAGACTGCTGGTTTCGAAAGAAGCCGCTGAGGACGCGACACAGGAAGTGATGTTGAAGTTGTGGAGTCGAAAAAACAAATTAAGGTCTTATAACAACCTGGAAGCATTTGCGATGACAGTGACCAAAAACCACTGTCTTGACCAGCTAAAGCTAAAGCAGAACAACAACCTGCGCATCGTACACAGCAATTACGACAGCGGGGAAACCTCTGTGCAGCGGCAGGTAGAAGTAAAGGATGATCTCAACTGGGTGCAAAAAATAATAGAAGAGCTGCCCGAACAACAAAGGATACTCATTCATCTGCGCGAGGTTGAGCAGTATGAGTATGAAGAGATCGCAAAAATGACCGATATGAAGGAAACGGCTATTAGGGTTGCCTTGAGCCGGGCCCGAAAGAAGATAAAAGAAGAAATGATCAAAAGACACCGCTATGGAATCAAAAGCAATTGAGGCGCTACTGGAGAAATATCTCGCCGCAGAGACCTCTGTTAAAGAAGAAGAAAAGCTGAAGGCTTACTTCTGCTCCGGCCAGGTTGCGCCGCACCTGCAGGAGTATGTTCCAATGTTCAGCTACTTCAGCTTAGCGAAAGAAGAAAACTATTCAGGAAAGCTGAAGTTCACTTCTGCCAGGAAAAAAGTTTACTCCTGGGTTGCTGTAGCCGCCTCCATTATAATTCTTATGGGAGTGGTAGTGCAGCAGAACAACCAGGTGAGTGAACTTGGAACCTACGAAGATCCTGAACTGGCCATGCAAAAAACACGGGAAGCCCTGCAAATGGTTTCTATGTATATGAACGATGGCACCGAAGACCTGGGATATCTCCAGGAATTCAATGAAACCAAAGAAAAGATTGTCAAAAACCCTTAAAAAAAGAACCATGAAAAAGATGATTTTCGGCCTGTTGGCCTTGATGTTACCCCTGCTCTCGAGTGCTCAAAATTTTGATAAGTACGAGGACATGAGAGATGTGGATGCCGTTGTAGTGACGAGCAAGATGTTTAAATTACTTACAAAGATCGATCTCAATGCAGATGATCCTGAAACTCAGGCCTACATCGACCTTATTGAGAACCTTCAGGAAATGCGCGTTTTCTCTACAAGACAGGAGAATATTCGCCAGCAAATGGCCAGCGATGTTTCTTCCTTTATCAAAAAAGGAGGTCTGGAAGAGCTTATGAGAGTTTCTGAGGATGGGAAAACCGTGAAGTTCTATTACAAACCGGGCAAAAGTGACGATTATGTGAGCCAACTGTTCATGTTCATGGAAGGCCGTGAAAAGAACAAGCCAATTTCTGTGATCCTGAATATTACCGGAGAGATCAACCTGGCGCAGGTTTCAAAACTTGCCAATGATTTCAATATTCCGGCAGGAGATCAACTCCAAAAAGTAGAAAATAAGTAAAAGATGAAAAAGATACTTCTCCTTTTGGCAGTAGTAAGCCTGGGGCTGGTTTCGTGTAATAACGAGACCAGCCTGCAGGAATATTACGTCGAACACCAGAACAACAACCAGTTCCTTGCCTTTGATATTCCTGCCAGTCTTTTGACAGGCAATAATTCAAAGCTTACTGCAGAGCAGCGTGCCACCCTGGAAACCATCAGGAAAGTAAATATTCTCGGGTTTCCTAAAAAGAGTGAAAACGCTGAGGTTTATGAGCAGGAAAAGGAAAAGCTAAAAGCTATCCTGAAGAACAAAAAGTACAAGCAGCTTTTTCGTTACGGTGGCGGCGATAAAAGGGCCGAACTGTACTATATGGGCGAAGAAGACGCTATTGATGAGTTGGTGATCTTCGGAAGCGACGAGGAAAAAGGCTTCGGGATCGCACGCGTAACCGGAAATGACATGGAACCTGAAGCTATGATCAGGCTGTTCAAGTCTTTCCAGAAAGGTGATCTAAATATTGAGGGACTTCCTGATCTAAACGGATTTAAGGACTAGATACCTGAAAAAGAAAAATTTAAGCGGGCTCAAAAATGACATTTTTGAGCCCGCTTTGTTTTTTAGATCCCGGTGTAGTTTTGCGGAGTGATCTGTTTAAGCTCCTTTTTAATTTCTTCAGAAACTTCGAGACTCTCAATAAATTCTGCAATGCTTTGCTTGTTGATCGCTTCATTGGTCCTGGTGAGGCCTTTTAAGGCTTCATAAGGATTGGGATAGGCTTCGCGTCGCAAAATGGTTTGAATAGCTTCGGCAACTACGGCCCAGTTATTCTCAAGGTCTGCATTCAGCTTGTCTTTATTCAGCAACAATTTATCAAGGCCTTTTAGCGTAGAAGCAAGACCGATCAAGGTATGCCCAAAAGGAACCCCCACAGTTCGAAGCACAGTACTGTCTGTAAGGTCGCGCTGTAAACGGCTCACGGGCAGCTTTGCAGCAAGGTGCTCAAAAAGGGCATTTGCGATGCCTAAATTTCCTTCGCTGTTTTCAAAGTCAATTGGGTTCACTTTGTGCGGCATAGCCGAAGAGCCCACTTCTCCTTCTTTGATCCTTTGTTTGAAATAATCCATTGAGACATAAGACCAGATGTCTTTATCCAGGTCAAGAATTATGGTGTTGATCCTTTTGAGCCCGTCAAAAAGAGCAGCTAAATGATCATAATGTTCTATTTGCGTGGTTGGGAAAGAGTGGTGCAGCCCTAAAATATCCTGCACAAACCCGGTCCCGAACTGTTTCCAGTCCACGTGCGGATAAGCCACTTTATGTGCGTTGTAATTTCCGGTTGCCCCGCCAAACTTTGCTGCAAAAGGCACTTTTTCGAGCATCGTGATCTGCTCTTTTAGCCTTTGCACAAAAACTTCTATCTCTTTACCCAGGCGGGTAGGAGAAGCGGGTTGTCCATGCGTGCGGGCCAGCATCGGGATCTCTTTCCATTCTTCGGAAAGGCTTTCCAGCTTACTCACCAGCTGCTGTAACTTCGGGAAATACACGTCCTGCATCGCATCCTTAATACTTAAAGGAACCGCTGTATTATTGATGTCCTGAGAGGTGAGACCAAAGTGGATGAACTCTTTGTGGTTGGAAAGTCCCAATTCATCAAAGCGTTTTTTGATGAAGTACTCTACCGCCTTTACATCGTGATTAGTGACCTTTTCTATTTCTTTTACCTCTACGGCTTCCTCTATAGAAAAGTTGGTATACAACTCCCTAAGCTGCTCAAAAACGCCTGTTTCCACGTCCTTTAACTGCGGAAGATTTGATTGGCACAATGCAATAAAATATTCTACCTCTACCTTGACACGGTAGCGAATGAGCGCCTCCTCGCTAAAGAAAGAGGATAGTTCTTTTGTTTTTGAATAGTACCTGCCGTCAATAGGCGAAATGGCTTGCAAAGAAGTCATTGAAGCTGATTTTAGAATTAAAGGCTAAAGATACGGCTTCACGCCAACCTGAAAAACATTTTTTTCCTGTCCTTTACCTCTTAACGGTCGAGAAGGCGGTCTACAAGTTTTGGCACTCCTACGGAAGCTTTTTCGGCAAAAATGCTGAGGTTCTTTTGTTCGGCTATTGAAGGTTTGGGATCTATAAAGTACACCGGTGTGTCCCTTTCAATAAATTCGATCAACCCGGCGGCAGGATATACTTGCATTGAGGTGCCAATAATGATCAAAATATCTGCTCTTGAAGTGATCTCTATGGCTTTTTCCATCATGGGAACGGCCTCGCCAAACCAAACCACATGTGGACGCAGTTGGTGGTTATGTTCGCAAAAATCTCCGGGTTTAATGTCTCCTTCCCAATCCAGGATGAGGTCTTCATCAAAGGTGCTTCGGGCTTTCATCAGCTCCCCGTGCAGGTGGATCACATTTTTGCTGCCGGCCCTTTCATGCAGGTCATCCACATTTTGCGTAATGATATGCACCTCGTACTTTTGCTCCAGCTCCTTAAGCGCCAAATGTGCCGCATTGGGTTCCACCATTTTGAGCTGTCGCCGGCGCTGGTTGTAAAAATCCAATACCAGTTCCTGGTTTCTTTGCCAGGCCTGGGGAGTGGCAACATCCATGACATCATGGCCTTCCCAGAGCCCGTCTGCATCTCTAAAAGTTTTGATGCCACTTTCTGCACTCACTCCTGCTCCGGTTAATACCACCACTTTTTTCATATTGCCGCAATTTTGCCTTGAAATTAAACATCTTTTTCAAATTTTCATAGTGCTCTCCGCGATCTATCTATCTAATTCCGGTTCAAAATTAGGGGCAGATTTAGTACTTTCGCCGCTATGGAAGTAGATGTAAAACTGCTGGAACACCTGGAGACATTTCTCACCCCAAGGAGGAAAGAACTTTTTCATAAGGTGATCGACCAAAGGACCGACCATTTCACGGTGGTGACCGAAGATGTTTACCAGTTGCACAATACCAGCGCGGTGATTCGCAGCTGTGATGTCTTTGGGATACAGAACATTCACGTGGTGGAAGAGGTGAACCTAAAAAGGATCGACAGGGAGATCGCGATGGGCGCTCAAAAATGGGTAGATGTGAACCGCTATACTTCTACCGAAGATTGTATTAAAAGCCTTAGGGAAAAGAATTACAGGATCGTAGCTACTTCGCCACATGAAGGCGTGCCGCTTCAGGATTTTGATATCCATCGGCCTGCAGCGCTTTTCTTCGGAACAGAAAAGAATGGCCTATCTGAAGAAGTGCTTAGGGAAGCCGATGAATTCATCACTATTCCTATGGTTGGATTTACCGAAAGCCTCAACATTTCGGTTTCTGCAGCCATAATTCTGCAGGACCTCACCGCAAGGCTGCGAAGAAGTAAACTTCCGTGGGAATTTTCCGAAGAAGAAAAGCTACAGAAGCGATTGGACTGGGCTAAGAAGAACATAAAAAGTGTTCGGGAAATCATCGATCGCTTTTACTCCTGTTAAAATTTTAACTACATTTAGAACCTTTAGAAGAAGTACATGACCCTTTTCTTTTACGTTGTAATTGGCATCATCACTTTTGTGGCCTTTCTTCATGCCTGGTCCAAAAAAGAGTACGATCTAAGCCGTACCGTTGTGATCAACAAACCTAAAGCCGAGGTCTACGCTTTCATACGTCAACTTAAGAAGCAGCCTTTGTGGATGCCGTGGTTTTTAAACAATCCGCAACACGTGATGAGGTTTAAAGGTGATGACGGCAAAGTTGGTGCTACTTCCTATTGGAAAGGCCATAATAGAGTAGAAGGAATTCAAAAGATCGTCAAGGTGCGGGAGGGAAAGTTGCTTGAGACCGAACTGCTTTTTTTGAGGCCTTACAAGTCGCTTTCTCTTAATTATATGGCGGTAAAAGAAGTGGAACCGGAGCGCACCAAGATGGTTTGGGGTGTAAAGGGAGCACATAAATTCCCGGCTTCGGTAATGCTCATGTTCTACGGAATGGACAGGGCGATTGGAAAAGATTTTGAGAATGGGCTCCAGAATTTGAAGAACCAACTGGAGCGTAAATAGAACCTGATATTATACCAATAAAAAAGAGCGCGATTAATTTCGCGCTCTTTCTATTTATAGATGTTTTGAACTTACCTGTTCAAGACTTTGTATTCTTCATAACAGCCGCTCATGGCATCAAGAATCTGCAGGTCATTGGCACTCTCAATAAAGTCTTTGGAATAGTTACATCGCCTCAAGATCTCGTCTATGTCCATTTTGTTGATCTGCAATACGGCCATTAAGGTCTGCCGGTCAAATTTGGTTTGCAGCAGGTTCCTTATCTCGTCATCCTGTTTCATCTCCCGCAGCTTTCTCATTTGCTTGGGCTGTTTTCCAAAGATGTTGTACAGAGCATCTGCCGGGTTAAACACTGCTCCCAATACCTTTGATACTGCACCTGGGCTGCGTTCGCCGCCTTCGTAACCCTTGTCCAGTCCAGAAATGCTGTACCGGTAGTTCTCGTAAATAGGAATATTCTTCGCATCGATCTCCAGGTAACCCGTTAATTGCACCGGCCTCACTACCACTTCTTCCAGGGCGATTCCAACTTCGGTCATCTTGACCTTGACTGAACCAAATTTTAGCCAGTCATTGGTCACTTTAACGCGAATAGATTTAAAACCCAGGTATGAAAAGTAAAGGGTGTCATTTACTGCTGCAGGAATTTCAAAATCTCCCTCGGCAGAAGTCACCGTTCCTTTCACTTGATTAAGGTTGATGATGTGGGCGTTTTCGATAGGCACATCATTGGCTGCATTTAAAACTTTTCCTGTTACTACTGTTGATTCCTGGCCAAATGCCATAAAACCTATCAATATAAAAAGGGGGGCTAAAAATTTCTTCATGCATTCCATAGAGTGTAAAGATAACTCCTTAAAAACTATACCAAATTTTCGGAAAGATTATTTTTTCGACCTTCTTCTATTGATCGAGCTTTCAATATTCTTACTTCTACCACCGGCTTTCTTGCTTCTTCTCTCTCCTGAAGGTTTTTCAGAAGATCTTCTGCGGCCTTTTACCGGCGACTTATCGAAACTGCGGCTTCCTTTATCTTTCTTGGATTTTCTTTTTCCGCGGTCTTTCCCGGCGCTGTTCTTGGTCACCTCTACGTTAATATGACGCCCGTGCAGCTGGAAATCCTGGAAAATGGCTAAAACTTCGTTGGTCTTTGAGCTGTCAACATTAAAGAATGAAAAGCTGTCTTTTACTTCTACGCGATTAACATCATCACGGCCCAGGTCAAGAGTAGCTTTCAAGAAATCTTTCAGGCTCATCCAGTCAAAGTCATCCTTGGCGCCCACGTTGATGAAGAAACGGGTGCTGTCACCATCTTCAACATAATTGTCGTTGGCTGCCTTGGCGTTAAGGTCCTGCGCGTTATTGTAGTAGTTAAAGAACCTGGTGAATTCAACCGAAAAGAACTTTTTAAGCAGCTCTTCCTTGCTAAGATCTTCGAACATTTCGTTGATGCTTGGCAGGTAACGGTCTATCTCGTGATTGATCTTGGTATCTTTAACATCATTGGCCAGGTGGAACAGCTGCACTTCGCAGATCTCGATACCATCGGGGATGTCTTTTCTTTCAAATGACTGTCCAATAATACGCTCAATATTTTTGATTTTTCGCACTTCACTTTTGGAGACGATCACCATGGAAACTCCGCTTTTTCCGGCACGACCGGTACGGCCGCTTCGGTGGGTATAAGTCTCGATCTCATCGGGAAGCTGATAGTTGATCACGTGAGTAATGTCATCGACATCAATTCCACGGGCAGCAACATCTGTAGCTACTAACATCTGGATCTGTCTTGACCTGAAGCTCTTCATCACCAGGTCTCTCTGGTTCTGGCTAAGATCCCCGTGAAGGGCGGCTGCGTTGTAACCGTCTTCGATCAATTGCTCGGCCACTTTTTGAGTGTCACGCTTGGTACGACAGAAGATCACCGAGAAAATATCGGGATTGGCATCGGCAAGGCGCTTTAGCGCTGCATATCGGTCACGGGCACTCACTACATAATATTCGTGAGAAACGTTTGAAGTCCCGGTGTTTTTGGTACCCACGGTGATCTCAACAGGAGTACGCATGAATTTCTTGGCAATGGTAGCTACTTCCTTCGGCATGGTAGCCGAAAATAACCAGGTGTTCTTTTCTTTTGGAGTATGCGAAAGAATTGCAGTAATGTCTTCAAAGAAGCCCATATTCAGCATTTCATCAGCTTCATCAAGTATACAGTACTCAATAGCCGAAATATCGACCAATCTTCTGTTTACCATGTCCTGCATACGACCCGGAGTGGCCACAATGATCTGTGCGCCTTTTTTGATCTGGCTGGCCTGTTCAGTAATACTGGCGCCACCGTAAATGGCAACAGTATTAAGGCCTTTATAGTACTTAGAGTAATTTTTTAATTCGTTGGTGATCTGTAAACACAGTTCACGGGTAGGAGAGAGGATAAGCCCCTGCGTCTTTTTACTGTCAACGTTGATCTTTTGGATAAGCGGAAAACCAAAAGCTGCGGTTTTACCGGTTCCGGTTTGTGCAAGAGCGACAATGTCGGTCTCTTTTTCTAATAGGATTGGGATTGCTTTTTCCTGAACTTCGCTGGGCGTTTCAAAACCCATGTCGGTAATGGCTTGCAGCAATTGTGTGTCAAGTCCAAGTTGTTGGAATGATTTCATTTTAAATTTGTAAGTATTCGATTATGTTATGGGTGTTACATAAGAAGCGAATCGACATACTTAAAACCTAAAACTTCCGGTAACACATCCTCACCCTGAGGAATTTCGAGCGGCAAAGATACGTTTTTATTTAGGATTTGGCCTCATATTATTTTTTGCTCAAAAACTCAATTAATTTGCGGGTTGCACGGCCACGGTGGCTGATCCCGGATTTTTCTTCCAGGTTCATTTGGGCAAAAGTCTGCGAATATCCTACCGGCTGAAAAACAGGATCATAGCCAAAACCTTTTTCTCCCAATCTCTTTTTTAGGATCTCTCCTTCACAAATCCCTTCGAATAAATGTTCCCTTCCCTCAAGGATCAGGGCGATCACGGTTTTGAAGCGTGCCTTTCTGTTATCCTTGTCATTTAACTCCAAAAGCAGCTTATCAATATTCTCTTCGCTATTCTTGTTTTCTCCCGCATACCGGGCCGAATATACTCCCGGGGCACCATTCAGCGCCTCCACCTCCAAACCTGTGTCATCGGCAAAACAGTCATAGCCGTATTTTTCTTTCACATAACGAGCTTTTTGAAGCGCATTGCCTTCAATGGTTTCTGAAGTTTCAGGAATATCCTCGCAACAGCCAATGGTAGAAAGGGACAGCAGCTCCATATCCTCCGGGAGCAGGGCTTTCATCTCTTTAAGTTTGTTGAGGTTGTTGGTTGCAAAGACCAGTTTTTTCTCTTGAGTCATAGCAGGCTATTTATGGTGGTAAGGTTCGTTCTTTAAAATGGTAAAGGCGCGGTACAACTGCTCCACAAAGAACAGCCGCACCATCTGGTGTGAAAATGTCATTTTTGAGAGGGATACTTTGCTGTTGGCCCTGTTGTATACCTCTTCGGAAAATCCGTAAGGGCCGCCTATTACAAATATCAGCTGCTTCATTCCGCTGTTAAGCCGCTTCTGAATGTATTCTGAAAAGCCTTCCGAAGAAAATTGCTTCCCATTCTCATCAAGCAGCACAAGAAAATCTGAAGGCTGTAACTTCTCTAAAATGAGTTTTCCCTCCATTGTTTTTTGTTGCTCAAAATTAAGGTTCCTGGTCCTCTTGAGGTCGGGAATGACCTCAAACTCAAATTTGTTGTAGTGGCCAAGCCTGTTCACATAGGTGTCAATGAGGTTTTGAAGCGCCGAATCATCGGTTTTTCCTATGCTGAGCAATTTTATGGTCATGATGTTAAATTAGTGTTTACTTTGTAACTTTAGCAAAAATAGGTACTGCAATGATTTCAAAAGAACAGTTTGAAAAAGAAATTGAAATAATTATAGAAAATGCACTGCGGGAAGATATTGGTGACGGCGATCACAGTTCCCTGGCGTGCATCCCCAAAGAAGCTCATGGAAAAGCCAAACTCCTGGTGAAAGATGAAGGAATCCTGGCGGGTGTCGACTTTGCAAAAAGAGTTTTTCAAAAAGTAGATCCCGGGATGAAGGTTGAAGTGCTTATTGAAGATGGGAGGCGAGTAAAGAAAAGAGATGTTGCCTTTCATGTAGAAGGAAGATCGCAGTCTATTTTAAAAGCCGAAAGGCTGGTGCTTAACGGCATGCAACGTATGAGCGCAATAGCCACCAAGACCCGCACCTTCGTGGACAGGCTAGAGGGTACAGGTACAAAGATCCTCGATACCCGCAAGACCACCCCGGGGATTCGTGCCTTGGAAAAATGGGCGGTAAAGATAGGTGGTGGCGAAAACCACAGGTTTGCCTTATACGATATGATCATGTTAAAAGACAACCACATTGATTTCGCCGGCGGCATCAAAACAGCTATTGAAAAGACACAAAAATATTTAAAGGAAAAAAATTTAAATCTGAAAATCATTGTGGAAGCACGGGACCTTGACGAGATAAAGCAGATCCTGGACGCCGGGGGAGTAGACCGTATCCTGCTTGATAATTTTGATTATGAGGAGACCAGGGAGGCTGTTAAGCTTATCGATGGTCGCTGTGAATCTGAATCCAGCGGGGGAATTACCCTGGAAACTGCCCGCAAGTATGCCGAATGTGGGGTGGATTTTATTTCCAGCGGTGCCCTAACACATTCGGTCTATAACCTGGATCTAAGCTTAAAGGCCATGTAGGGCATGAGTACCGAACAGGCAAGAAGGAAAAAAAAGAAACCTTGGGTGCGCTGGTGGACCAGCCACGCCAAAAATGTTATTCTTCCGGGATTGGAGGGGCTTTCTCTTTATGACCTGATCATCATTTTTTATGCGGGTATCGTAAAAGGGACTTTTTCGGCCCGTGCGAGTGCGATCTCCTTCAGTTTTTTTATGGCGTTGTTCCCATTCCTGCTGTTCATTCTTAACCTGATCCCCTTCATCAACTTTATTGATGATTTCCAGATACAGTTCCTGGACTTTATTGATTCCCTGCTTCCGCCGGAAACCAGCGGATTCTTTGATCCCATCTTCTATGATATTGCTGCCCGCAAAAGGGGAGGATTACTTTCTTTAGTGTTCCTGTTATCTATTTTCCTGATGGCGAATGGAGTGAATGCGGTATTTTCGGGCTTTGAGTTTTCCTACCACACGAAAATAAACCGCTCTATTATCAGGCAATATGTGATCGCGGTAGGGGTTTCGGTAATTTTGGCGCTGTTATTGCTAACTACTGTAGTAGTAACAGTTTACCTTACTTATTTGACCGAAGATCTTAAGAGTTTAGGGGTTGTGAACGATGCAGTGATCTGGGCCGATGTTGGACGATATGTGATCTTTACAGCCATGATCTACCTGGCGGTAGCAACGCTCTACTACTTCGGAACAAAACAAGGAAGGTTGAGCCGGTTCTTTTCAATAGGTGCCTTTTTTAGCACTTTTTTGATCGTGGTGACCACCTTTTTCTTTGGAATCTACATAGAGAACTTTTCGGCTTACAACGAACTTTACGGCTCTATTGGGGCGTTATTGATCCTGATGGTGTATATATGGATAAATTCTAATATCTTGTTGCTCGGCTTTGAGCTGAACGCCTCGCTTATCAAACTAAGAAAGCGATAATCTTTAACCTAAACTCAAATTATGAAAAAACTTGTTTTATTATTATTGGCCATTGTGGCTTCGGTGAACCTGCAGGCGCAAAAGAAGGTAGGGGATGCAACTTTGCCTACAACAGAGACCTATGAAGGCCAAAGCCTGGTGCTCAATGGAGCCGGGATTCGGGAAAAACTGTGGATCGACCTTTATGCGGCGGGACTTTACCTAAACCAGAAGACCAAAGATGCCGATAAAGTGATCAATTCAGAAGATCCTATGGCTATCAAGCTGCACATCGTTTCGAAGCTTATCTCTAGCAATAAAATGGTAGATGCAGTGACCGAAGGTTTTGAGAAATCCACGAATGGTAATACGGCTCCCATTAAGAAGGAGATCGACCAGTTGCTTGGTTTCTTTAAAGAAGACATTCATAAAAATGACATTTTTGACCTGGTATATTTACCTTCAACCGGTGTGATCGCATACAAGAACGGTGAACAAAAAGGCGTGATCAAAGGGAAGGAATTCAAAAAAGCCCTTTTTGGGATCTGGTTGTCCAACCGCCCTGCCGATGATGACCTGAAGGAAAGTCTGCTGGCGGGAGAATAATTTCCCAAAAACCTCATTTTATAAACCATTCTTTTTAGGATGGTTTATTTTTTTGTAGCCGAAACAAGCTTAATTTTGCCTCAGCCTGCTTAAGATTATGTCGCACTTTATCAACGTCATTTTACCTTTACCTTTAGAAAAGCATTTTACCTACAGCGTATCTGCTGCTGAAGCCGATTTTCTCCGTCCGGGAATGCGCGTGGCCGTGCCCTTCGGAAAGTCGAAGATCTATACTGGCATTGTTTCGGCGGTGCATGAAGAAGCTCCGCACATCTATGATCCCAAACCTATTGAACAGATCCTTGATAAAACGCCTATGGTTACTCAAGGGCAGCTCAAATTCTGGCAATGGATCGCTTCCTATTATATGTGTGCCGAAGGAGAGGTGCTAAGGGCGGCGGTGCCAAGCGCTTTTCTGCTGGAGAGTGAAACTATCGTGCAGCTGTTGAAGAATGCTGAAGTAGACGATGAAGAGCTTTCTGATGATGAATTCCTGCTTTTCGAGGCATTGCAAAGCCAATCCTCTCTAAAGATCGCCGAGATCGTGCAGTTGCTGGACAAGAAAACCGTGCTGCCGGTGATCAATTCGCTTGTTGAAAAAAAGGTGGTCGTGGTGAACCAGGAGATCTATGAGCAGTACAAGCCAAAGCTGGAACGTTATGTGAAGCTGCACGAAGATTTTTCCGAAGAAGCAGCCATGCATCAGCTATTGGATGACCTAAGCCGCGCGCCAAAACAAAGGCAGGTGATTTTTACCCTTTTTGGGATCTCTGCAAAAGAAAAGGATAAACCGCTCAAGCTGTCCACCCTGAGCAAGAAAAGCAAGGCTTCTCCGGCTATAATCAAATCTCTAATAGATAAGAATGTGCTGGTCGAGTACCATTTGGAGACCGGGCGGCTGCAAGGAATAGAAGGTGAGGTTTCCAAAAGGGTGCAGCTTAATGAATATCAGCAGCAGGCATTGCATGAAATTGAGACTGCCTTTAATACTCAGGATGTTTGCCTGCTCCACGGAATAACATCATCAGGAAAAACCGAGCTCTACGTTGAACTCATTGAAAAGGTGATCTCTAAAGGTCAACAGGTGCTTTATTTGCTGCCGGAGATCGCTTTGACTACCCAGCTTATTACCCGTCTGCAGAATTACTTCGGGGAAAAGGTGATCGTTTATCACAGTAAATATTCTGTCAACGAGAGGGTAGAGGTGTATAAGAATGTCCTTAACAATACTGAAAAAGCAAGAATCGTGATTGGGGTAAGATCCAGCATTTTCCTTCCTTTTCATGACCTGGGACTTATTGTTGTTGATGAAGAACACGAATCTACTTTTAAGCAGTACGATCCTGCGCCAAGATACCATGCCCGTGATGCTGCCGTCGTGCTGGGCTTGATGCATAAAGCCAAGGTCTTGATGGGCTCTGCTACCCCGGCTTTAGAATCATATTTTAATGCTGAACACTCAAAGTATACCTTGGTGAATCTCGACCGTCGCTTCGGAAATGTATTGCTGCCCGAGATCGAGATCGTCGACATTAAAGACAAGCATCGAAAAAAAAGAATGACGGGGCACTTTTCTGACCGGCTGATCGAGGAGATCAGGGAAAGCCTGAATGAAAAAGAGCAGGTGATCCTGTTTCAAAACCGGCGTGGATTTAGTCCGATCCTGGAATGTAATACTTGCGGGCACTCTCCCCAATGTCCTAACTGCGATGTAAGCCTCACCTATCATAGTCATAACAATCAGCTGCGTTGCCATTACTGCGGATATCATATCGCCATGCAAAAGAAATGTATGGCCTGCGGAAGTATTGAACTCTCGACAAAAGGTTTTGGTACCGAGAAAGTGGAAACCGAGTTGAAAGCACTTTTTCCCGGTCATAAGGTGGGAAGGATGGATCTTGATACCACCCGGGGGAAGCATGGATACGAAAAGATCATTTCGGCTTTTGAAGAAGGGGAGATCGAGATTTTGGTTGGGACACAGATGTTAACCAAAGGCCTTGATTTTAGAAATGTGCGCCTGGTGGGAATCATGAATGCAGATACGCTGCTCAATTTTCCTGATTTTCGTGCCCACGAGCGGAGTTTTCAACTCATGCTGCAGGTAGCCGGAAGGGCAGGACGAACTCAAAAAAGAGGAAAGGTGTTGATCCAGACCTTTAATCCGCATCACCAGATCGTGCAACAGGTTTCTACCAACAGCTACCGCGAAATGTATGCAGAACAGCTGGAGGAAAGGCGGCAGTATAAATATCCGCCATTCTACAGGCTGATAAGGATCACCCTGAAAGGAAGGGACTACTCAAGGGTAAATGAAGGCGCCGAGTGGTTGGCTACTTCGATGAAAAATTCATTTTACGAGAATGTTCTGGGGCCGGAATTTCCACCTGTTGCGAGAATAAGGAATGAGTACTACAAAAATATCCTGCTGAAAATTCCGCAGAAACAATCCTTGTCAAAAACAAAAGAGGTTGTGGGAAAGATCCTCCAGAGCTTTAAAGCTATTGGTGCCTACCGTGGAGTAAAGACTGTAATTAATGTTGATCCTTATTGATTGGCGGCTAAGGCCTCAATAAGATTGGATTTTTTGTGCCTGCTAAGCGGGATTTGCTGCTTGTCGATCTCGATATTTCGGCTGTTGTAGCGCTCTATCTTATCAAGATTGACAATATATGACTTGTGGATCCTTAAGAACTTATTGCTTGGCAACTGACTTTCAAAAGATTTCATGGTAGCCAGCACCACAAAATTATCTTTCTCAGTCACGAATTTCACGTAATCACCCAAAGCTTCAATGTATTTAAGCTTGTTTAAAAATACCTTGCGATTCTTTAAGTTACTTTTTACAAAGATGTATTCCTCATCTTCAACAGGTACCCCTTCGTGTTTTAGGCGGTAAAGATTGATCGCCTTGGAAACCGCGTTCATAAAACGGTCTTTTGAGATAGGTTTGTGCAGGTAATCTACAGCGTCATAGTCAAAAGCTTTAAAGGCGTATTTGGTTTTTCCGGTAACAAAGATGATCTGTGGTTTGTTGGGCAGGTCGTCCAACAAATCGAATCCGGAAAGAATAGGCATTTCAATATCCAGGAAAATAAGGTCAACCTCGGTGTCTAAAAGCCCGTTTTTTGTCTCAATGGCATTATTATACTCGGCCACGAGCTTGAGAGCGGGATGGTCTTTAATAAGCTTAACAATAGAAAGACGTTGTAAGCTGGAATCATCAACAACTGCACACTTGAGTAAAACTTCTTCCACTGGTTAGTAAGGTTAGTTATAGCAATAATACTCAAAAAATCTTACAAAAGAAAGAAAAATTGGTTTTCATCGATTAAAAGAACCTTTTGGCTAAGAAGGAAATTGGCTGTAAAAACCCCTTTTTTAAGGAGCAGATGATGCTTTGAAAATAGAAATAATAGTGCTACTTTTGCAGCCAATTTAATTTAAAGTAAAATTATTTATGAATCATTATGAAACTGTTTTCATCTTGAATCCCGTTTTATCTGATGACCAGATAAAGGAAACAGTTAAGAAATACGAAGATTTTCTTGTTTCTAACGGTGCCAAGATGATATCAAAAGAGAACTGGGGGCTTAAAAAACTTGCTTACCCAATTCAGCACAAAAAAAGTGGTTTTTATCACTTGTTCGAATTCACCGCTCCAGGTGAAGCGATCTCTCCGTTGGAAGTTGAATTCCGTAGAGATGAGCGCATGATGCGTTACCTTACTGTAAAACTTGATAAGTATGCAGTTGAGTGGGCTGAGAAGAGAAGAAGTAGAAACAAAGAAAAAGCGTAAGTATGTCATCTATTGAACAACAAGCGAAAGGAAAAAAAGACGGGGAGATCAGGTATCTTACTCCGTTAAATATCGAGACCAGCAAGGCTAAGAAATATTGTCGTTTCAAGAGATCTGGGATCAAATATATCGACTATAAAGATCCAGATTTCCTAATGAGCTTTGTAAATGAACAAGGAAAATTATTGCCTCGTCGTTTGACCGGGACTTCTTTGAAATATCAAAGAAAAGTGGCTACTGCCGTAAAACGTGCTCGTCACTTAGCATTAATGCCTTATGTTGGCGATTTACTAAAATAAAAAGGGGCTATTATGGAATTGATACTAAAGAAAGACGTTGAGAATTTAGGATTTAAGGATGATGTTGTGACCGTGAAACCGGGATACGGCAGAAACTTTTTGATCCCTCAGGGTGCTGCTGTACTGGCAACTCCTTCTGCTAAAAAAGTTTTGAATGAAACTTTGAAGCAACGTTCTTATAAAGAGCAAAAAGAGATCGAAAACGCCAAAGAACAGGCTGCAAAGCTTAACAATCTTGAGGTGAAACTTACTGCTAAGGCAGGTGCCGGTGATAAGATCTATGGATCTGTAACCGATGCTGACCTTGCTCAAGCTTTGTCTAAGGAAGGTGTTGAGATCGAGAAGAAATATATTACAATTGCAGGTGGTAACATTAAACGTCTAGGGCAGTATGAAGCTACCTTGCGTTTCCACCGTGAAGTGATCGCTAACTTCAACTTTGATGTTGTAGCTGAAGCTTAATCGCTTTACAAAATTTTCTAAAGCCTGCTTCTCCTGAAGTGGGCTTTTTTATTTTTACCGCGGAAGAACAGCCGCAAAAAAAGAGTCTCAAAAATGACATTTTTGCGACCTGTTAATTAAGCCGATTCGAACCGGCATAAAAGCATAAGCATGAAATACGCCAGATTATCTAAAGAACAGTTTGAAGAGCTGCACCAGGAATTTATCAATTTCCTGGCCTCCCAATCCATTACAGCCGATGAGTGGGAAGATATCAAGATCAATAAACCCGAAGTTGCCGAACAAGAACTCGATGTCTTTAGCGACCTGGTGTGGGAAGGCGTACTCAATCAGGCGAAATTCCTGGAGCATTTTTCTCCTAACCAGATCTTTCTCTTCAATATTACCGAACTTACTATTAATCTTATCGCTATCAAGGTGGAAAATGAGGAGATTGATGTGACCACGCCACAAGGTTATGCCTGGCTGCAGCAAAATTTAATGGACGACAAAGTTTCTCTTTACACTTCATCAAAAGCCATTAGCGAAGACCGAAACCAGGATATTTTTGCGCTCATTCAGCAAGGAGCAGTGATCACAAAAGGTGAATTATATGGCTTTTTTGAGAAGCACCTGAATCTGTAAAATTCCAAGCTCCAAATTCCAAGTTCTGAGAAGTGAATTGGAATTTGGTGCTTGATGTTTGTGATTTGGTGCATGAAATTTGTCCAAAGTTGTTTTACGTCTTTGCGAGGGAGGAACGACCGAAGCAATCTCATCTTTTCGAACAGAATTTTTATACAACCGGATTCTCTTCCTCAAGCGGCAGATTGCTTCAGTCGCCTTCGGCTCCATCGCAAAGACGGTTCAAACTGTAGAGACTAGAACTAAATGTTAGACAAATAAGTCTGGATTCTACCATCTATGGTCTAGATTCTTAGAACTACTCGTACCTCAAAGACTCAATAGGATCCTGTTTTGCGGCTTTAGCGGCGGGATAACTTCCGGCGAGAATTGCGACTAGAATGGTGATCGCGGTAGCCCATATCATGGCCATCCACGGAGTCGTAAAATCGAAACCTGCTGCCGAGGAAACTGCGAGTCCTATAAGAATTCCGAAGATAATTCCGAAGAGCCCGCCTATCTGACCAATGATGATGGTTTCCATGAAAAACTGAGTGGCGATCGTATTCTTCTTCGCGCCAAGCGCTTTTCTAACGCCAATCTCCCGGGTTCGTTCACTTACCGAAACCAGCATGATGTTCATCAAAGCGATGGACGATCCAAAAATGGTAATAATTGAGATCACCCAGGCCGCGATGTTAAGGTATTGAGTGATGGAGAAGATCCTGTTGATAAGGTCATCGCTCTTGGCAATTCCAAAATTGTTCTCCTCAACCGGGCTAAGCCCTCTAATATTTCTGAAAGTGATTATGGCCTCGTCCTGCGCCCCCTCGAGAAGCTCCTTATTATCAACTTTTACACTGATGTTGTAGTTGATGTTTGGAGCAGTAAAAATTGAACGGGCGATCTGCACGGGGATCAAAACCCTTAGATCCTGGTTATTTCCGAAGGTAGAGCCTTTAGATTCGAGTATCCCGATAACGCGAAATTTCGCACCTCTTACCGAGATGGTTTTCCCCAGCGGATTTAGTCCTTTGAAAAGTCCGTCTTTAAAATCTGAACCTAAAATTGCAACATGGTTGTTGTTCTCAATATCAAAGATGTTGAGGTCGCGGCCTTCTTCCACTTTTAGTCCAGAGTTGGTGACAAAGTTCTCGTTGACTCCCAGGATGGTCACCTCGGGATCTGTCTTTTCGTTTTCGTATTTCACTTCGGCGCTGGAGGTGCCGGTAAAAGAGATCGAGGTTTGGGTTTGCGGAAAAATGAATTTGTCCTTAAACTCTTTTACCTCTCGATAACCAATAATGGGATTGACTTTCATTTCTGAATCACCACCCGCTCTTCTTACCTGTGAATCGTAACGCTGCAGGTTAAAGGTGTTGGCGCCCATAGAGGCAAAATCACTGCTAATGGTATTCTCCAGCGCCGATACGGCACTAAGAATACCCACAAGGGCAGTGATACCAATGGCAATGATCATCACGGTAAGTATGGTCCTTAGCAGCTGACTCTTGATGGAATAGAATGCAATGCGGACGTTTTCTTTAAAAAGTGGAAACATACGTAGCTGTAATGTTTATTCGTTAGACGCATTTGTAAGGCAGTTGTTACAGCTGCCAAAGATTAAAACTTCTTGCGGCAGGTTGGCTGCCGGCATTCTTTTAATTTTTCAGATATTTGCAGCTCAATTAAAGATTCAAAAATGGCACAAAAACCTTCTATTCCCAAAGGTACCCGTGATTTTTCTCCGGCCGAGGTGGCAAAGAGAAATTATATTATTCAAAAGATACAGGAGCAGTTCAGTAAATTCGGGTTTCAACCCATTGAAACGCCCAGCTTTGAAAACTTTGATACGCTCATGGGCAAATATGGGGAAGAAGGCGATCGCCTGATCTTTAAGATCCTCAATTCCGGAGACTTTCTTCGGAAGGCAGATCAACAGGCTTACGAGCAAAAGGATAGCCTCAAGCTTACGCCTTCTATCAGCGAAAAAGCTCTGCGTTACGACCTTACCGTGCCTTTCGCGCGTTACGTGGTGCAGCACAGGAATGAACTTGAATTTCCTTTCAAGCGCTACCAGATCCAGCCGGTATGGCGTGCAGACAGGCCTCAAAAAGGGCGTTTTAGAGAGTTCTTCCAGTGTGATGCCGATGTGGTGGGAAGCGACAGCCTTTGGCAGGAAGTTGAATTTGTGCAGCTGTATGATGCTGTCTTTAATTCACTTCAGCTGGAAGGCGTAACCATCAAGATCAATAACAGGAAAGTACTTTCTGGTTTTGCTGAAGTGATAGGCGAATCTGATAAGCTTATTGACTTTACCGTGGCCCTCGACAAGCTTGATAAAATAGGCGAGGACGGGGTTAAAAAGGAAATGCAGGAAAAAGGAATTTCTTCCGAAGCTATTCAAAAGATACAACGGGTTTTTGATCTTAAAGGTGACTTTAGCGATAAGATCAAGGTGCTTAAGACGATACTTTCTACTTCTGAAGTGGGTA
This sequence comes from Salinimicrobium sp., assembly GCA_049687495.1. Lineage (GTDB taxonomy): Bacteria > Bacteroidota > Bacteroidia > Flavobacteriales > Flavobacteriaceae > Salinimicrobium. The sequence goes on along the minus strand of JBAVJB010000060.1, from coordinate 3,802 downwards.
AAAAAGGGATTGAAGAACTTGAATTCATTGATATGGCCATTGAGGCACTTGGCCTGCAAACAGCCAGACTTGACCTGGATGTTACCCTTGCCCGTGGATTAAATTATTACACCGGAGCTATTTTTGAAGTATCTGCGCCCGAAAAAGTGAAAATGGGCTCCATTGGCGGCGGCGGAAGGTATGATGACCTTACCGGCATCTTCGGAATGAGCGATGTGAGCGGGGTTGGTATCTCATTTGGACTCGACAGGATCTACCTGGTGTTGGAGGAGCTCGGGCTTTTCCCTGAGACTGTTGCACAAAATGTTGAAGTGCTGTTCATCAACTTTGGGCAGAATGAAAGTCTTTACTGTTTGCAGGCAATTAAAAAGTTGCGTAGCGCAGGAATTGCTGCAGAACTTTATCCTGATGAAGCCAAGATGAAAAAGCAGATGAACCATGCCAATAAGCGCGATATTCCATTTGTTGTTTTAGCTGGTGCCGAAGAAATGCAGCAGGAAAAATTCACTTTGAAGAACATGAGATCAGGGGAGCAGTCTTCTGTAACTCAACAGGAGTTGATCGAGAAGCTGAAGTAGACGCCCTCAATTCAAGAGGAGGGTGGTAATTCCTTTTTTTTGGGAAAATCTTTTCCTATTATAGACATCCCGTTCTTACTCTTCCCTTCCTGTGGAGGGGGTGTCCGCAGGACGGGGTGGAAAAGTTGAGATCAGGAGCTTTTTTAAGGCCCCTAATGTGGGTTAGAATTTAACCGCTTATATCATTGAGCTTCGCCATTTCCTCTCCTGAAAGTTTTAAGTTCACCGCTTCTTCAAATGCTTTTAGATGACTGCTCTTGGTAGCGCTGGCAATTGGTGCGGTTATTCCGGGGCGGTTCATGATCCAGCGCAAAGCCACGGCCGCATTGGAAACATTATGAGCTTTAGAGATGCTGTCCAGGTGGTCCAAAACTTTCATGCCCTTTTCGCTGAAATATTTTTCCACGATCTCTTTACGCGGTCCCGAAATGTCCTCTTTTTTGCGATATTTTCCTGTTAGAAAGCCGCTGGCGAGGGAGAAGTAGGAGGTGACACCAAGATCATATTCTTTGGCTGTTTCCCAATAGCCTTCCTCAAACTTTTTGCGTTCCATAAGGCTGTATTCCGGTTGCAGCACCTGGTACTTTGGCAGGTTATTTTCTTCGGCCGCAGCCAAAGATTCCCTCACTCTTTGGGGAGAAAGATTGGAAGCGCCAATATGCCTTACTTTTCCGTCTTTTATAAGCTGTTGGTAAGCTTCCAGGGCTTCTTCGACGGGAGTGGTTTCATTGTCCCAATGGGTGAAATAAAGATCGATATGATCTGTTTGCAGTCGTCGCAATGAATCTTCTGCAGCCTTTAAAATGTAATTTTTTGAAACATCTCTGCCTTCCTTTCCGGGATTGGAACCTACTTTGGTAGCAAGAATGATCTTATCTCGGTTGCCTCGATCCTTCAGCCATTTCCCGATGATGGTCTCAGATTCGCCGCCGCTGTTTCCCGGTGCCCAATGCGAATAGGAATCGGCGGTATCTATGGTATTGAAGCCCTTGTCCAGCACTTCGTCCAACATTTTGAATGATTCCTTTTCATCAAGCGTCCATCCAAAGACGTTGCCGCCAAAGATGATCGGTGAAATTTGTACTCCTGTGTTTCCTAAAGTCTTGTGCTGCATAATTCCGGATTTGACCAATAAAATAAAAAAAGAATCCCCAAAAATGCCATTTTTGAGGATTCTTTAACGGCTTAGGATCGAATGCCAACTGGCTTCAGGATGAGTTATCAACTCTCTTTTTTCTATTTTTCACCCTCTTAATTTTAAGATTTGCCTATTTTGCTGCTAATTAACCAACATTTATAATGAAAAGAACTCTAGCAATTTTGATCTGCACCACGATGTCTGCATCTGCGTTTTGCCAAACCAGAGCCGTGACCGAAACGGGTGAAGAGGTTGTGCTTTATGACAACGGCACCTATGTGTATGCCAACAAGGAGGAGGCTCCTATGGCTGAAGTAAAAATGAATCCGAAGAAATTTTCCAAAAGTGAGGAGGCCACTTTCCTGCTGAAGAGCAAAAAGGTGAACGTGGGTTTTTGGCTGGATCCCAAAAAATGGTCTTTTTCAAAACCAACAGAAAATCCAGATGCCGAGTATGAAGTTGCTCTTAAAGGCGAAGACCTTTACGGGGTGATCATTACCGAAAAGATAGAGATCCCGCTTGAAAACCTGAAGAGAATCGTGCTGGAGAACGCGAGGAGCCTGGCGCCAGACATTCATGTTGTTGAGGAGGAGTACAGGAATGTAAACGGCCAAAAAGTGCTGCTGCTTCAACTGAATGGTACAGCGCAGGGCATGAAGATCGCCTACTACGGCTATGTTTATTCCAACCATACGGGTACGGTACAGTTCATCACTTTTACGGCACAAAACCTGCTTGACCAGTACAAAAAAGACGGTGAAAATTTAATTAACGGACTGGTGATGCTGGACTAGAAATAGAGCAGAAAATAAGAAGCCTCTAAAATGCCTTTTTTGAAGGTTATGTTTTAGGGGCTTTTTTTATTCGTAATTAAGAAGTTTCAGGATGAGGTTCAGAATTTCGGGCAGGGCCCTGAAAAGCAGGAAACCGCCCACAGCAAGGATGAACAGGATGAAAATCTCTCTCACCCATTCGTTGTTCACGAGCTCATATAGTTTCCTTTTTGTCATTACAAATCATTTACTACCACTAAGCTTCAAAAATCTAACCAAACTATTGATTATTTGCTTCTTGTTTGTGATCTTATTTTGGGCTTCGGAAGTGATAAAATTCAAGGGTGCCAAAAATGTCATTTTTGACAGCTATTGTTGTTGAAGTTCTTCGGAAGAAGTGGGAACAGCTATTCTTGGTGGTTGAGGGCTTCAAACCCCGAAATCACATCGAACAATTCCTCATCGATACTGGTTTGCCGTAGCCGATGAAAATCATTCTTAAGATCTTTCAACAATTCACTTATATTGGTCTCTGCTCGTTGCATAGCGGCAAGGCGGGCGGCACTCTCGCTGGCCAGTGATTCTGCACTTGCCTTATAGATAGAGACGAAAATATATTCCTTTATAAAATTAGACAGTGTAGTGGAGAGATCTCCTATGACTTCGGGGAGGTTGTTATTTGGCCAATTAATTTCTGAGAATTCCTGTTGCCATACCCGGTCAAAAGGCAGCAGCCGTTGCTTTATTTGTTCATACGCCACTCCGGTTTTTGGTTGGTTGTGAAAAAAATAAAAAACTGCAGGCCCTTTTTCCCGGGTCTCTTCCATATTAGAAAGGATTTCCGCGACCAGGGAAGTGATGCCGTCCACCGAATTGGGCACCGGGAATAATTTGCTCACTTTGATATGATGATCCTGCAGGCTCTCCTCTATTCGTGCACCTATAGCCCAGGCCTCAACAGAGTAAGCTATTGAGGATGAACTTTTCTTTACAAATTCGGTAAGTTTTTCGTTAAACGGGCCAATAAGCCCTTGTTCTGACCCAAAAACCAACAAATAGGCCGTGGTTTGCGCATTAATATTTGCATCTTCTTTGGGTTTAAATTCCGCGATCTCCGGGTGCCTGAAGCATACCGACAGGGCCAGGGCCAGGTTTTTGTAATAATCTCCCAGAGCGCTTACTGCCGTTTCATACTCTCCTATCCTCGAAGCTGCCATAGCCTTCATAGTACGCACGACCGATTTAAGCTCTCCCGCGCCCGTGATCTTTCTTTGTAAGGATTCCAGTGTTTCCATTAGTTTCTATGTTCTGAA
>JBAVJB010000059.1:0-22277 GCA_049687495.1 Salinimicrobium sp. | reverse complement strand
TTCATGAAAAAGATTTTCACACTTTTATTGTTTATCTCGGGCATCAATGCTGCTCATGCGCAGTTTTATGGAAGTCATCCCATCTATACTACCGCTGAGATCAACTTTGGGAACTACATTGGCATCGATATAGATCTCAATTATCTGCTGGAGGAAAAATATACCTTTAAAATAGGTTATACCGGTAACGTCCGGCCTGCTGTTTCACGGCCCGATGATTATACTGCGGGAATGAAAGGTATTTTGTTTTATGGCTTCGGAAATCCTTATGATCAGCTTCATAATTTTCACATTGGAGCCGGAAAAATTTTAAAAATCAACAAAAGAGGAACTATTAGGGCTAATTTGATTGTTGGCCTGGGGTTCATGACAATAAGGGAACCTGTAAACTGGGAAAAGAACGATAATACCTTTCTTTCCGAGAGTTACCGGTGGGATTACAAAAAATATAATACACTTAGCTTGGTCTTTAATCCTAAAATTGAGTTTCCCTTCACCAGATTTTACGGACTCACTCTTTCGCCCTTGCTGCAGATAAGCAAAGACCGAACCTTTGTTGGAGTGGGAATTGGGCAGATGTTAGGTCGGCTTCGCTGATCGAGAATTTATCTGCTGCCATAGCACCTGTATATAAAAAAAGCTGAAGGTCGTCCTTCAGCTTTTTTTTATACAGGTGTCAAAAATGCTATTTTTCGATCGCCTTTTCCTGGCTATGGTTAAAGAAATGTACATCGCGCTGTGGGAAAGGAATCGAAATTCCTGCTGCTTCCAGTCTTCTCTTGGCTTCCTCGATCGTGTACCAGTGACGGTCCCAAAAAACCTCATTTCTGGCCCAGAAGCGAACCGATAGGTTTACCGAGCTGTCGGCAAGTTCGGTCACCACCACTGCCGGTGCCGGCTCTTCCAGGATGTCTTCCTGCTCCTTAAGCAGCTCCATCAACACCTCTTTTGCAACTTTGATATTGCTGTCATAAGAGATCCCGATAGTAATGGCATCTCTCCTGGTGCTTTCTCCGGAATAGTTGACCACATTAGAATTGGAAAGTTCTCCATTGGGAATTACCGCCAACTGGTTTCCGAAGGTATTCAGCTTGGTATAGAACATGGAAATATCTTTAACGCTGCCCGAAATGCCGTTCACCTCGATCCAGTCCCCCAGTTTAAAAGGCTTTAGAGCGATGATAAGCACCCCTCCGGCAAAGTTCGACAAGGAACCTTGCAGGGCCAGGCCAACGGCCAAACCGGCGGCTCCCAGCACGGCTATAAATGAGGTGGTCTCGATGCCCAGCATGCCCACCACGCTCACGATCAAAAGAATGATAAGGCCCCAGTTTGCCAGGGTCACCACGAACTTGGTAAGTGCGGGATCATGTCCTCTTTTTTCAAAAAGTTTTCTCAGGTATTTTACGAAAAACTTGATGCCCCACCACCCAATGACCAGCCATACCAGGGCGCCGAGTAGATCGGGTAAAAAGGCCACAAAAGCTGCGACGTATTCTTCTGTAATGTTCTTGATGTTGTCTATTTGATCCATTTAGTAAATTTGTTGCAAAGTTGCATTTTTAACTTTTTTTTCACCTAAAAATTCTGTTAAAACAAGTCGGCATGGCGGGCGGGCTTTGGCCTTTCAGCTAAAGACATAAAAAAAGGCTCCTTTTGAAGGAACCTTTTTCATGTATTGATCTTTGAGGTGTTTAGACGTTCACCTCAAAAGTGATCTTTACGATCACCCTGTAATCTGTAATATTATCACCCGAAACGTTGGCAGTTTGATCCTTTACATAGACCGAACGTATGTTTTTAACAGATTTTGATGCGTCTTTTACTGCATTTTTGACGGCCTGCTCCCAACTCTGGTCAGAATTTGACATTACTTCGATAACTTTCATCGTAGCCATAATTGATACTTTTTTATTGGTTAATATTATGTTTAACTAGCTGAATATCAATTTACAAAATCAGAAACGGGCAAGTGGAAAAACTATGTTAAACCTGTGGAAAGAAAAAAGCTGAAAAATCCCATTTTTGGGACCCTTCAGCTTTAGATATTTTTAAGTCTTGACTCGATTAGCCGTTGATGGCCTCTACTTTTTCAACCTTGTTAGGCAGCATTTCCTTCAGCATGTTCTCAATGCCGTTCTTAAGAGTGAAAGTAGAGGAGGGGCAGCCGCTGCAAGCGCCCTGAAGGATCACCTTTACAGTTTTGTCGTTCTCGCTGTAAGATTCAAAAACGATATTTCCGCCATCGCTGGCCACTGCAGGCTTCACATACTCTTCTAGTATCGCAACGATTTCTGAAGAAGTGTCGTCCAGCTGTACAGGCTGTATGTTTTGCTGTTTTTCAGTTTTTTCTGAAGCTGCCGTTGCATTGTCTTCAGAAACCACTTCCTTGCCCTGCTCAAGATATTCCCTTACAAACTCTCTTAGCTCCATGGTGATGTCCTCCCATTCGGCGATGTCGTATTTGGTGATGGAGATGTAATTCTCGTCAAGAAATACCTCTTTCACAAAAGGAAAATGGAACAGTTCTTTTGCCAAAGGAGCATTTTTGGCTTCATCAATATTCTTGAACTCCACGGTTTGCAAAACCAGTTTCTTGTTGGAAACAAACTTTTGAACCGATGGGTTCGGAGTGCTTTCGGCGTATACCGTAACCGGCATCTTTTTGCCCGGTTCTTCAGAAGGGGTGATCACGATCCCGCCCTCATTAAGAAAGTTTTCGATCTGCTCGGCCACCTCGTTCTGAATATCCTTCCAGTGAACGATGTTGTACTTTTCAAGGGCAACAAAATTCTGCGCGATGTACACCGTCTTGATGAAAGGCAAGTGAAACAGCTGCTGTGCCAGGGGAGACCGTTGTGCTTCCTCAATATTGTGGAACTCGAAGGTCTCGTGCTGGGTAAGGAATTTATTGGCCTCAAATTTTACGATCGTAGGCTTATTGGTGGGCTGTATGTTTATGCTGAATTCCTTCATAGTAAAATTTTTGCAAAAATACTAAATCCCCAACGTTTTGAGCGGGTATTTAGAACCATTCTTTCAGAAGCTAAAAATCGAGCCTGGAAACCTTGAAATTGTTGGGCTGCGGAAGTATGTCTTCCAATACTTCAACATTTGAATTGCTGAAGAACTCGGGTGGTTTTTGCTGCTTCTCGGTGAGCAGGTCGAGGCTTTGCAGTACGAGTTTTGTTTGGCGTGCCACCGCCATCCCCGAATCGATGATCTCCACATCTTTTGGCAGGATTTTCTTTAGAGTAGGGATGAGGTAAGGGTAGTGGCTGCAGCCCAGGACCAGGTGGTCTATTCCCGCTTCCAGCATTGGCTGCAGCAGGTTGCGCAGCATTCCTTCCACCTCTGCGGAATCTTTATTGCCTTTTTCAATCTCCTGTACCAGGCCTTTTCCAACCACTTCGATCACTTTGATGTCTTTTGAGTAAAGATCTGAAGTGCGGGCGAAAAGTGCGCTGGAAAGCGTTCCTTTTGTGGCCAGGATGCCAATGCACCTCGTCCTGGTTTGCAGGGCAGCAGGTTTAATGGCAGGTTCAATGCCTATAAAGGGAATATTGTAAGAAGAGCGGAGCTTTTGAATGGCATTTGTAGTGGCCGTGTTGCAGGCTACAACAATGATCTTGGCGCCCATTTGCAGCAGCTTTTCGGTGTTCTTGACGCTTAGTTGTACGATCTCTTCGGCGGGCCGTTCTCCATAAGGAGCATTGGCGCTGTCGGCGAGGTAGATGGTGTGCTCCAGGGGCATTAGCCGGTGGATCTCCTCCCAGATGGAAGTACCGCCAACTCCCGAATCAAAAATACCTATTGGGCTGTCTTTGCTCACAGCCGTAAAAATAAAAAACTGCGCAGCAATGCTACGCAGTTTCCAAAAATGTTTTTAACAGGAAAGGCTTAGATACCTAATTCCTTCTTTACATCTGGCATTAGGTCATAACCGTCGGCCATGATCACCCCTGTACCGGTAGTAGAGTCAAGAACGTAGTCAAAACCTTTAGCACGGGCTACTTTTTGAATGGTAGTACGGGCTTTTTCAAGAACGGGCTTCAATAGCTCCATTTCTTTCTTTTGCAATTCCTGCATTGCGTTTTGACGGTATTCGCCAATTGTTCTTTGAGTCTGCTGAAGTTCACCCGCTCTTTTAGCGTTCTCTTCGTCTGTCTTTGTTTGAGCTTCAGACTCGTATCTTTTCATGGTATTCTGTGCTTCGGTAACCATGTCCTTTATTTCAGTATCATATGTCTTTTGCAACTTGTCCAACTGATTCATAGCTGCTTTGTAAGAAGGCATTTGCTCGATAAGTTCCTGAGTTGCGATATGAGCGACTTTTGTCTGTGCATTTGCAAAAGAAGTTGCTCCCAGGACTAAGGTTACAGCTATTAAAAGGGTCTTGAATTGTTTCATTGTTTAAGTGTTAATTGTTGATTTATTGGATTCTTACTTGTTTATCGTTTTGCCTTTAGCGGCTTATTATTAATCTTCTTTTTGTTCCTCCCGTGCTTTCGCAATGGAGTCTTTTTTTCTTTCTCGCTCTTTCAGGATCCTGGCCTTCCTGGCTTCGTATTCCTGCTTTTTGGCATTTCTTATCGAGTCTCTAGCCCTTTGTCGCTCCTTTACTAAAGCTTCGCGTTCGTTCTTACGCTGCTGTTGCAGCCTTTCTCTTTCGCTAACTTCGACATCTTCCTCGACTGTCTTTGCCTCGTCTCTAATGAGATCTCTCTTTTCCTGTCTTGACTCCAGCTGCTCCCTGTTAGAAGCCCTGGTGATCGATCTTAGTACCTGGTCGCTTACATCCAGCTTTTCGGCTGCATAAAGCGTGACCACATCGGCAGACTTGTCGAAGATAAGATCATAATTTCGGTTTTTTGCGATCTCCTGAACGGCTACAAAAACCTGATCCTGTATTGGTTTTACCAACTGCAGTTTTTGAGTGATCAAATCTCCATTGGGCCCAAACCTTTTTTGCTGGTACTCCAGGATCTTTTGCTCTTCAAACTGTATCTCATCCTCACGTTCTTCGATCATCTCACTCGTCAAAAGTGGCTTTTCGTTTGCCAGTTCCTGCTTCATTTTATCGATGCGCTTGAGCTCGGCTTCAATCTCAGTCTTCCACTGCTGCACCTTTTTTTCAAGCTGTGCATTCGCTTCCTGATATTCGGGAACATTCTCAAGAATGTACTCCATGTCTACGTAACCAATTCTTACCGTTTGCTGCGCCTTTGCACCAAGAACGGCAAGGAAAACAACTGTGATGGTAAGAAGTGATTTTTTCATATCATATCTGCTTTATAGAAAATACCGTGCCAAAATTAGAACTGTTGTCCAATTATGAAGTGGGTTTCCCATCCGTTTGCCTGGGTCTCTCCCGGTACGGGGTCAAAGCCGTAACCAAAGTCAATTCCCAACAGTCCAAAGGCAGGCATGAAAATACGCAATCCTGCGCCCGCAGACCTGTTCAACTGGAATGGGTTGAAATCCCTGAATCCGTCGTAGGAGGCACCTGCTTCCACAAAAGTGAGGGCAAAGATGGAAGCTGTAGGCTTCAACGTAATGGGGTATCTTAGTTCTAACGAGTATTTGTTATAGATTGTTGCGCCATCATTATCAGTTGCCGAAGACATCACTCCGCGGTCAAGCGGAACAAGCGACTGGTTAGGGTAACCGCGCATCGCAATGGATTCACGTCCGTCAAGGCTGTAAGTACCCATTCCATCTCCTCCAAGGTAGAATCTCTCGAATGGCGGCACACCTCTCTCGTTGTTATAAGCTCCTAAAAAGCCATATTCTGCATGGGTTCTCATGACCAGCTTATCATAGATATTGGTGAACCAGGTACCGTTGAACTTGATCTTATAGAATTCAAGCCATTTGAATTTTTCCTGGTCGATCTTTGACTGGTCTGCTACAGGATCTTCACCTGCCCTTAATGGTCTTCCCTCAGCATTGATTAGGGTGCCGTTCTCGTTCTGCAATTGGAACTCTTTCTGGTCACCAAGGTTAGCATAATCAACATCGTTGAAAAGCGAGTAAGGCGGAGTCAACTTCGCAATGATCTCAAATTTTGAACCTCCCATTGGGAAGATCGGGTTGCTATAGGTGTTGTCCCTCGTAAGGCCAATTGTATAGGAAAGGTTGTTTGAGTAACCGTCTCCAAAAGTAAATAGCCCCGTGTTGTAGTTGCTAAGGTTGTAGTGCTGGAAAGCCAGCGCGTGTGACAGGATGAAGAAATCATCCGGTACAGTAAGCCTTTTTGCAAGTCCAAAAGTAACCCCGGTAATAGAGAATTTCCTATCCCTGTCTGCCTTGCGGTTGCGGTAATCGTAAAAATACTGCTCTGTATGCTGGAAAGAGGTTGATAACCTTACCGGCTTCACTCCGCCCCACCAAGGTTCAGAAAAAGATAAGCTGTAAGTCTGGTAGTAAGTACTTGCCTGCGCTCTTAAAGATAAAGTTTGTCCGTCTCCCATTGGCAGTGGCCTGTATGCATCTTTATCAAAAATTCCTGCAAGCGAGAAATTGTTGAAGGAAAGCCCGAGGGTTCCAACAAAACCTCCGCCGCCGTAACCACCCTGCAGCTCGATCTGGCTGGCGCCTGCTTCAACTACAGAATATTCCAGGTCAAGAGTCCCGGCGTTGGGATTCACATTCCTGAATTCCGGTTTAAGGTTTTCAGCATCAAAGAAACCAAGCTGGCCAAGTTCCCTGACGGTCCTAACTACGTCTTCTTTACTGTATTTGTTTCCGGGCTTGGTCCTCATCTCCCGGTAGATCACGTGGTCTTTAGTCTTGTCGTTTCCAACCACCCTGATGTCGTTAAAATAAGCGATCTTTCCTTCCCTTATCCTTATCTCGAAATCAATAGTGTCGTTGTAGACCTTAACCTCTACAGGGTTAATATTAGAGAAAAGGTAGCCGTTGTTTTGGTACAGGTTTGTGATGTCTCTTGCATCGGGCTTGGTAGGATCTGCGATCTGCTTTTCAAGAAGCACTCCGTTGTAAACGTCTCCCTTGCTTATTCCAAGCCTTCTCTGCAGCTCAGCATCGCTGTAAACGCTGTTTCCTATGAAGTTGATGTTTCCGAAGTAATACTGGTTTCCTTCCTCTACGTTGAGGCGCAAAGCCACTTCATCAGGCCCTTTTTTGATAAGGGTGTCAGACACGATGCGGGCATCCCTGTAACCTTTTTTCTTGTAAAGCTTCAGGACATTTTGCCTGTCTGCCTGGTAATCTTCAGGAATATATTTTGAGCGTTTCCAAAATCTGAAAACATTTTTTTGTTTGGTGTTTTTCATGGCCCTCTTCAGGCGCCCGTCAGAAAAAGCATCGTTACCAACGATTTCAATGTCACCAATCTTTACTCTTTCACCCTTATCAACATTGATCACCATGTTGACCAGGTTATTGTTCAAAGTATCCTGCACCGGCACGGTGTTGATGGTCACTTTGGTGTTGAGGTAGCCGTCTTTGCGGTAGGTGTTTTCGATATAGTTTTTCGTGGTGGTGATAAGGTTTTCTGTAACCTTCGCGCCTTCTTTCAGCTTGTTCTCGGTCTTCATTTCTTCCCGGGCCTTTTTCTTGATCCCGCGAATTTTTACTTCTGAAAGTGCCGGCACCTCCTGTATCTCCAGTTCAAGATTGGCAGTATTGCCTTCAATGCTGGAAACGTAGATGTTGATGTCGCTGAACAATCCTGAATCCCACAGTTTTTTCAGCACTTTGCTGATGCGGTCACCGGGAATGTAGATCTTTTCCCCTTTTTTTAGGCCGGAATAGGCGATGATCGTTTGCTCATTGAAAGAAACCGTTCCGGTTACATCAATATCGCCGATCGTGTATTCTTTGCCGTTGGCAAGTGGCAGGTCCTGGGCTTTTGTGGGGGTGCTGTTAAAAAGGCAAAGTGCCAAAAATGCTAAAAATGATGTTGCTTTAAAGGCACTAACTAAGTTGCTCACTTGTTTTTCCAAATCTTCGTTCTCTGTTTTGATAATTAAAAATGGCCTCAAAAAGATCGTCTTTTCGGTAATCAGGCCACAGTACTTCTGAAAAATATAATTCGGCATAAGCGATTTGCCATAAAAGGAAATTGCTAATGCGCTGTTCGCCACTTGTTCTGATCAAAAGATCAACATCTGGCAAATTTTGGGTGTAAAGATGCTCATTTATAACCGATTCATCAATAGCTTTTTCTGAAATCTCGCCCTTTTGTACTTTTTCTGCAATTTCCTTGACTGCAGTGGTGATCTCTTCCCGTGAGCCGTAGCTCAAGGCCAGGGTGAGGGTCATACGCTCGTTATTGGCGGTTTTTTTGATCACTTCGTTAAGCTCCTGAAGGGCTTTTTTCGGCAGATTTTCAAGCCTGCCAATGGCTTGTAGCTTGATATCGTTGTCCTGAAGGGTCTTGATCTCTTTCTTAAGCGAGGAGACCAGCAGTTTCATCAAGGTCTCTACTTCCAGTTTTGGACGGTTCCAGTTCTCGGTAGAAAAGGCGTATAAAGTGAGGTTTTTGACACCTATTTCGCTACAGCCTTCGGTCACTTCCCTCACTGCTTTTGTGCCTTCCCTGTGGCCTTTCACCCGCATCATTCCCTGCTTCTTCGCCCAGCGGCCATTGCCGTCCATGATGATGGCAATATGCTGCGGAAGTTTTTTGGGATCGATCTTTTCTTTAAAACCCATATTAATATTCGTTGTAACAGGACCTGTGGCCAAAGTTAAAGGTTAAATAGATCCCGGTAAAGACATACCAGTCTGTAGTATTCCTGTTTCCGAAGTCTTTAAGCCGGTAAGAGCCGTCAACTTCTGAAGGTTGGCTGCCGTCAATATTGTCTGTAAAAGTGTATCGTGCTCCCAATTCGATTCCGCCGGCCATAAAAGAACTCAACGTTTGCTTGTAACCAATTGCCATAGGAATAGAGAATTCCCAGTTGTTCCCCGCCTCCTGCAGCTCGTTGTTCGCCGGGTTGGTGTAGGCGTTATTCTTCAGCATGAAATGCTTGGCGTAATAGTAACTTACTCCCGTGTAAAGGTATGGCGTACTTTGATATGCGTCTGAATGTACATCCCACTCCCAAAAAGTGAATTCCAATCCTAAGGATGCTTCGGCAATGGTATTGCTAAAGGAATAGCCCCTTTGCTGCCTGCGGCCTTCATTAGAATTGGCATCATCGGCCTCGATCTTTGCGTAGAGCAGAGAAAACCTGAAGGCATGACGGTCGCTGCGATTCCACTTCAGCAAACCTCCAAATACAGGATCTTTAGGGTTGATGTAGGTAGTGTTGCCTACATCTCCAATGTAGTTGGCACCGCCAATATAGGGTCCAATCTCAAAGTTCTGGGAAAATGCCTGGTTGCCGCAAAAGAACATAAGAACCATAACAACTATATACCTCATAAGGTCTTCCAAAGTTTGCAAATATAACAATAATGTTTGCTCTACAATAATAAGAGCAGAATTGTACTTTAGCATTAACAAAAATCGGAAGCTTTTATTGTCTAATTGCGCTTATCTTCTCCCCAAAGCAGCTTTTTGCGAAGGGCTTTTAGAAAAGTATCTCCGGTAAATTCTACCATTTTAAGCTTGAAAGGTGCTTTTTTGATGACCACCGTAGTGTTATTCTTTAAAGAGGTGATGCGGGAATCCATGGAGACAAGGTAAGCGTCTTCACGGCCGGAGACCTTCAGTTTAATAGTGGTATTGTCTTTAATGATCAGCGGGCGGGCGTTAAGGTTATGCGGCGCAATAGGAGTGATGGCCAAAGCCTTGGTGGAAGGGGTGATCACAGGGCCCCCGCAGCTAAGGGAGTAACCGGTAGAGCCGGTGGGAGTTGAGACTATGAGCCCGTCTGCCCAGTAAGCGGTGAGGTATTCCTTGTCCAGCCATGTCTCAATGGTGATCATGGAAGTGGTGTTCTTACGGCTTACCGCGATCTCGTTAAGAGCAAAATTGTCTGTGCAAAGCACCTCGTCCTCCGGGTCGGTATGAATGCAAAGCAGGGAGCGTTCAGAAATATTATAATCGCCCTCCAGCATTTTGGTGATGGTGGTTCTAATCTCTTCCTTGTTCACGGTGGCAAGAAAACCAAGCCTTCCGGTATTGATCCCTACAATGGGAATGTTTAGGTCTCTTACATAATTAACGGCCTTTAAAATTGTGCCGTCCCCGCCAACACTAATGAACAGGTCGTAGCTCTCATCGAGCTCTTTGAAGGTTTTGAAGTGGTGATAATCTTTTTGTATCGCCTTGTTCTCATCTATGAGTTCAAAAAAGTCTTGTTCAATAGCGACTTCAATATTTTCCTCCCCCAGCACGTTGAGCAGCTCTTCAATGTAAAGGCCGGAATTGGTATGGTAAAACTGTCCAAAAATACCTACTTTCATAAATTACATGTTAAGGTATTTGTCCAGGTATTTGGAACGTTCTTTAAGATCTGAAGAGAAATTGTCTTCCATATGGCTGGATGCAATATTGTAGCCGTACCTTCTAAAGGCCTGTAAAATGGCGTTTATTGGGGTGGGGCCTGTTTTTAGGGTGATCTGTGCCAGGTCATTTTCCACGCCGGAGACAAATGCGCCCAATAAATGCGCGCCGTTAGATTCCACGATCTGGCTTATTTCGCTAAAAGAGTAGTCTTTGTAGCCTTTTTCAATGGTAAAGATGATCCCCGGGTTATTGAGGAAAGGCGCTTCAGAAAAGAGGTTCATAATATCCTGCAGCTCCAGATATCCAATATATGCGTTCGTCTCATCTTCCAAAACCGGCATGATGTTGCTTTGGTTCTTGGAGAAGGTGTGAAGCACGTCGAGCCAATTGTCTTTTTCACGAACAAAAAAACCTTCCAGGGCATATTGATACTCTTCGATTTTTTTGTCGGAATCAAAAGAACGAATATCATTTTCTGAAATACTGCCTACATAGGTCCCTTCATGCTGAATGGGAATATGGGAATAGGTGAGCTGATTGAAAAGCGCCTGAACATCTCCAATTTTATCAGTGGTTTCAGGCATTTCAAGATCGTTGATGATGTAGGGTTCGATTGTCATGGCGCCTTCTTTTTCCTGCAAATTAATTAAAATAAAGTACTTTTTTGCCTATTCAACTTTGTATTTTTGCTTGAAAGAATTGCCAAAAATGACAAAATTAAGCGTAAATATTAACAAGATCGCAACCCTTAGGAATTCCCGCGGGGGTGATGTGCCCAATGTGGTGCAGGTAGCCAAAGATGTGCAAAAAATGGGCGCGCAGGGAGTTACCGTTCATCCGCGTCCAGATGAGAGGCACATTCGTTACCACGATGTTCTGGATCTGCGGCCTGTGGTATATACTGAGTTTAATATTGAAGGAAATCCTATAAAGAAGTTCATGGATCTTGTGTTGCAGGTCAAACCCGAACAGGTCACTTTAGTGCCCGATGCCGAGGATGCGATTACTTCAAACGCAGGTTGGGACACTGTGAAGCACAGGGGGCATCTTAAAGAACTAATCTCAGAATTTAAAAAGGCAGGTATTCGAACCTCAATTTTTGTGGATCCCGACCTTGATATGGTAAGAGGCGCCGTGGAAACCGGTACAGACAGGATCGAGCTTTATACTGAAGCCTTTGCAAGTGAATATGCAAAAGGCAACAAGGCGGCGGTAAAACCTTATGCCGAATGTGCCAAATTGGCGATCGAACTTGGTTTGGGTGTGAACGCCGGGCACGATCTTTCCCTGGAGAACATCCGCTATTTTAAAGAAAATGTACCGGGCCTTCTGGAAGTGTCCATCGGCCATGCGCTTATTGCCGAATCGCTGTACCTGGGCTTTGAAACTGTGATCCAACGCTACCTGAAAAACCTGCAATAATGAAATTACACGCTACCGTACTTGGCGAAGGAACTCCTTTGTTGATCCTTCATGGCTTTTTAGGAATGAGTGACAACTGGAAGACCCTGGGCAGGGAATTCTCTGAAGCCGGCTTCCAGGTGCACCTTATAGATCAGCGCAACCACGGGCGTAGCCCACACAGTGATGAGTTCAATTATTTGGTGCTCGCAAAAGATGTAAAAGAATATATAGATACCCATTCCCTTCAAAAATGTGTTTTAGTAGGGCATTCCATGGGAGGTAAAACAGCGATGAGAGCTGCTTGCCTTTTTCCGCATGTAGTGGAAAAACTGGTGGTCGTTGATATTTCCCCGCGCTACTATGCACCTCATCATCAGGAGATACTTAAAGGCCTTTCGGCTGTTAATGAAGCAGAACTTTCCTCGAGGGGAGAGGCAGAGGATTTGCTGGCTAAGTATGTGAAAGAGTCCGGTGTGAGATTGTTCCTGCTTAAGAACCTGTATTGGAAATCAAAGGGCAAACTGGCCCTTAGGCTCAATCTTGAAGCCTTGATCAACAATATTGAGGCTGTGGGAGAAATCCTGCCCGACGATGCTGTTTATAACAAACCTACCCTGTTTATAAAAGGAGAAAAATCTGACTACATTCAGGAAGAGGACAGGCAGTTGATCAAAAGGCATTTTCCTTCTTCAGAAATTGTTAGCATACCGGACGCCGGCCATTGGGTTCATGCTGAGAATAAGCAGGCTTTTTACCGCGCTGTAATGTCATTCCTGTAAAAATCCACCCTGTTTATTGTGCGTGCATAACAAAAGAAAGGTTTTTCTTGCATTATATCTAATTTGTGGTATTTTTGGGGCGTTATGCTAATTTTACAAACCCAATTATGAGAAAAATTTTATGCCTTATGGTGTTTGCTTTGACAGGCGCCGTGACTTATGCCGGTGGTTACCGTGTGAGTGTTCAGGGACAGCGTGCGCTGGCAATGGGACACACCGGGGTAGCTGTAGTGAACAGTGCTGAACTTGGCTTTTTTAACCCAGCAGGTCTGGTTTACCTTGAAAACCGATTGACTGTATCTGCCGGAGCCAGTGCGATCTTTTCAGATGTTGCCTGGCAAAATCAGGCAACCGGAGACATTGCCAGAACCGACAATCCTGTTGGAACACCATTTTATTTTAATGCGGCATATAAACTTAAAGACTGGCTTTCTTTGGGCTTGAGCGTGTATACTCCTTACGGAAGTACCGTTCAGTGGCCTGATGACTGGGCAGGATCACATCTTGTGAACAACATTGAGCTGCAAGCGATCTATGTGCAGCCTTTAGTTTCGGTTAAAGCGGCCGACTGGTTGAGCTTTGGAGGTGGACCTATCTACGTTACCGGTGCGGTAAACTTTAACCGTAACCTTAATAGAACTCTTTCTGATATTGATGGCAATCGCGCAAACGTTACCGTAGATGCTTCAGGTGTGAGCGCCTGGGGATGGTCTGCAGCTGCGATGATCAATCCAACAGAAGACCTGAGAATAGGAATTAACTATCGTTCTGAGATCATGATGGATGCCAAAGGTGGGGAAGCCGATTTCCAAAATGTGCCAAACACACCCCTGGCACCTTTCAACGATACAACTTTTGATGCTTCATTGCCTCTTCCTGCCGAGCTTACTGTAGGTTTCTCTTACGAGCTTAACGACAAGTGGTTGCTTGCTTTCGACTACAACCGTACTTTCTGGGGTGTTTACGAATCTCTTGATATTGATTTTGCCGATCCTAATATCCCTGATTCTAAGAACCCGCGTAACTACGAGGATTCCAGTACCTGGAGATTTGGTGCGCAATATGTAGCTACCGATAAACTTACCTTAAGAGCAGGATATTACCTTGACGGTTCTCCTGTGCAGCCGGGTTATTTTGCTCCTGAAACTCCAAGAAATGATTCTATGGGCTTCACCGCCGGTCTTTCTCTTGATGTGACCTCCAGACTGGCTATAGATGCCTCTTTTGCATACATCAGGTTTGATGAGGTAAATGCCTCTTACGATCATTACACAGAGAATGGACAGCAAGTGTCATTTGGCGGAACATATAAATCCAGTGCTTTCATACCTGGATTGGGAGTTACCTATAAACTTTAAAAAGACTACTGAAGATGAAAAAATACTTTATATATATCGGGCTTTTGGCAGTAGGGATGACCTCCTGCGAGCCTGAATTTGAGAATCCTGTAGATGAAGCAGGAGCCTATACCAACGGGGAAGCAGATTTCTCAAATTATGTTGCCCTTGGAAATTCACTAACTGCAGGCTACGCCGATAATGCATTATATATTTCGGGGCAGCAGAATTCCTATCCAAACATTCTTGCGCAACAGTTTGCGAAAGTTCAGGAAACCCAGGAATTTGATCAGCCACTAATGGCCGATAATGCCGGAGGCCTTTTGCTGAACGGAAATCCAATTGCCGGAACACGACTTGTTTTGGCCTTTGATGCCCAGGGAAATGCTGCACCAAAAAATTATACTGGGCAACAGCCTTCAACTGAGATCACCGAAAAACTTTCGGGGCCTTTCAGTAATATGGGAGTTCCCGGTGCGAGAAGTTACCACCTTTTAGCTCCCGGTTATGGTAGCGTTGCGGGAGTGCCTGCAGGAACTGCTAACCCTTATTTTGCGAGATTTGCCAGTTCAGGAGAAGCTACTGTTGTTGGCGATGCCGCCGCTCAAAACCCGACTTTCTTCAGCTTGTGGATCGGGAATAACGATGTTCTGGGATACGCAACTTCAGGAGGATTAGACGAGGCAGAAATTACAGATCCTACAATGTTTGCAGGAGCTTACTCACAGATCGTCAATTCAATGATCGACGCAGGAGCCGAAGAAGGAGTACTTCTTAACATCCCTGATGTGACCAACGTGCCTTTCTTTACTACGGTTCCTAATAACGCCCTTGTACTTACTGCTGAGCAGGCAGCAGGGCTTACAGGATACTTCCAGGCTGTAGCCGGTATTTACACCCAGTTATTGATGAAGAACGGTATACCTGCAGAACAGGCCCAGGCACTTGCTTCACAATACGCTATTCCCTTTAGTGAAGGCGCCAATAGATTTATTATTGATGTTCCTGTTACCGAGATGAACCCTCTTGGCTTCCGTCAAATGACCGAAGAGGAATTGCTTTTGCTTACCATAGACCAGACTGCATTAAAGCAGCAGGGGTATGGATCGGCAGCCATTACTCCGGCAGTAATGGAAGTGTTGGGAATTCTTCAACAAGGAGGACAGCCAACTCAGGAGCAGGCTCAAACAGTTCTTTACGCGGTAAATGCTATTGATGATAAAGACGCGCTTGATGCCCAGGAGTTAGAAAATATCAATAATGCGCGTGTGGCCTTCAACCAAACCATAAAAGGACTTGCAGAAAGCAAAGGTCTTGCTTTTGTGGATGCGGCAGCCATGCTGGAGCAAACTGCTACCACAGGAATTAATTTTGATGCAGGAGTTGTGACTTCTACGTTTGCAACAGGCGGTGCTTTCTCTCTTGATGGTATTCACCTTACTCCACGCGGGTATGCTTTGGTTGCCAACAGGATCATCGAAAGCATCAATCAAACTTACAACTCAACCGTTCCCAAAGTAAATATTGGAACTTACGGTACCGTTACTCCAAGTAACGAGGTAAATTAAGAGTTGCCAAAAATGTCAAAAACGCCGGATCATTTCCGGCGTTTTTTGTTTTTAATGCTATCTTAGGCTAAAAATCTAACCACATGACCTTCGTTCTGCGCATTTTACTTACCGCCGTAGTAGTGGTGTTTCTGGCAAAATTCCTTCCGGGTGTGACTGTAGCCGGTTATTTTACTGCAATTATAGTCGCCCTTGTGCTGGCGCTGCTCAACCTCATTGTAAAGCCGGTTCTCATCATCTTTACCCTGCCGGTGACCATTGTGACCTTCGGCTTATTTCTCATCGTGATCAACGCCATCATTATCCTTTTGGCAGATGCCTTTGTTGGTGGGTTTGAAGTCACGGGATTTTGGATCGCGCTGTTGTTCAGTATCCTCTTATCTATTTTCCAATCGCTGTTATTCTCATTGGCCGAAAGGAAATAAAGCCTTCTGAATTTCAGGTTTTTGAAACTTTGCTCGCTCTTAAAAAAGTTGTACTTTTGCAAACCAATTTTTATAAGAGTTTGTAATGAATATAACGAGAGAGAACATCGATGAACTTAATGCGGTAGTGAAGGTGGATATCGCCAAAGAAGACTACAGCGACAAAGTGGACAAGATCCTTAAGGATTACCGCAAGAATGCCAATATTCCAGGTTTTAGAAAAGGTCACGTGCCAATGGGCATGGTGAAGAAACAGTATGGTAAAGCCGTGTTGGTTGATGAGGTGAACAAATTGCTTCAGGAATCCCTTAACAAGTACCTTACCGAGGAAAAACTGGATGTTCTTGGAAATCCGCTTCCAAAAGAGCAGGACAACTTTGACTGGGACAGTGATACTTATACTTTTGAGTTCGAACTTGGTCTTTCTCCTCAATTCGAGGTGAGCCTTGAGAATGGGAAGCCAATCACTCATTACAACATCGTTGCAGGAGAAGAAATGATCGAGAACCAGGTGAAGACCATCCGCAAGCAGTATGGGAAACTTGTTTCTAAAGATGTAGCCGAAGAAGGTGACCAGGTTGCCGGGACCTTTAAAAATGAAGCTGAAGGCATCGATACCACTGCAACTCTTCCATTGGAAAAAGTAAAGAACACCGAAAAACTAGTAGGTGCAAAGGTAGGAGACGTGATCACCCTTAATACAAAGGGTCTTTTTGAAGACGATCATGAGCTTATGGAGTACCTAAAAGTTGATCACGATAAAGCTCACGGCCTTGACGTTGAGGTGGAGTTCACCGTTAGCGAGATCAACCACCAGGAGATGGCAGATCTTGACCAGGAGTTGTTTGATAAGCTCTTCGGAAATGGAGAGGTAACTTCAGTAGAAGAACTTAAAGAAAAGATCAAGGAAGACGCTGCAAAGCAATTTCAGCAGCAGAGCGACCAGCAGTTGTTGAACGATGTGACCGAAATGCTCATCGAGAACACCAACTTTGAGCTTCCGAAGGAATTCCTTCAGAAATGGATCCAAACCGCGGGAGAAAAAGAGCTTTCAGAAGAAGAGGCTAAAGAAGAGTACGAAAAAAGCGAAAAAGGGCTGCGTTTCCAGTTGATCGAAGGAAAACTGGTGCAGCAAAATGACCTGCAGGTACAGTTCGAGGATCTTAAAGCTTTCGCAAAAGAGCGCATCAAGGAACAAATGGCCCAGTTTGGTCAAATGAACCCTGAAGATAAAGAGCTTGATGATATCGCTGCACGTATACTTTCACGCCAGGACGAGGTGAAGCGCCTTTCTGAACAGTTGATGAACCAAAAACTTCTTGAACTTTACAAAGAAAAAGTGAATCTTGAGGAGAAGGAAGTAACATACGAAGAATTTGTTAAAGAGGTCTATCAATAGAACTTTTATAAATTAATACTTATCTTTAAGGCGTTAGACCCATTTTGGGATAACGCCTTTTTTAGCAAGTAATACGAACGTTTTTCTCTCCTGAAAAACGTTTTTTTGAGCAGACAATAAACCGAATAAATATCTATGGATTACGGAAAGGAATTTGAAAAATATGCTACTAAGCATCACGGGATCAACTCCAACTACTATAATAAGATCGTTAGCAGTATGAACCCAATGGGCATGACGCCCAATATCATTGAAGAAAGACAAATGAATATTGCCATTTTTGACGTGTTTTCGCGTTTGATGATGGACCGTATCATCTTTCTTGGGACTGCGATCAACGACCAGGTAGCAAACATTATTCAGGCACAGTTGTTGTTTTTAGAGAGTACAGATGCTTCAAAAGACATCCAGATCTATATAAATTCACCGGGAGGTAGCGTTTATGCAGGTCTTGGTATTTATGATACCATGCAGTTCATCAAGCCAGATGTGGCTACAATTTGTACGGGAATGGCGGCTTCTATGGGAGCAGTATTGCTTTGTGCCGGTGAAAAAGGCAAACGAAGCGGTTTACCTCACTCCCGTGTGATGATCCACCAGCCTCTTGGAGGGGCGCAGGGACAGGCAAGTGATATCGAGATCACCGCCCGCGAGATCCTCACCCTTAAAAAGGAGTTGTATGAGATCATAGCCAAACATTCCGGTCAGACCTTCGAGAAGATCGAGGAAGATTCTGATAGGGATTACTGGATGAAGGCAGACAAGGCTTTGGAGTATGGAATGATAGATGAAATTTTAACAAGGGCCTAATTTGCCCTTTTTGAAGAATGTAGAGAAAAGCCTTTGCAGGACAGGGGCTCCAACAAAAATTGTATGGCGAAAGAAGAATTAGAATGTTCCTTTTGCGGAAGGAAAAAACCGGAAACCAATTTGCTCATCGCAGGCCTGGACGCACATATTTGCGACCGCTGTATTGAGCAGGCGCACGGTATTGTAATAGAAGAATCAAAGCAGGAAGGCACCAGCGAGCTCACTTCAGAACTTAAACTGCGCAAGCCGCAGGCGATCAAGTCTTTTCTTGACCAGTATGTGATAGGACAGGAGCACACCAAGAAAGTGCTTTCTGTGGCTGTTTACAACCATTACAAGCGGTTGTTGCAGCCTTCTTCGGAAGATGATATTGAGATCCAGAAGAGTAACATCATCATGGTTGGGGAGACCGGTACAGGAAAAACCCTTATGGCCAAGACCATCGCCAAGATGCTTAATGTGCCTTTAGCGATTGTTGATGCCACCGTTTTGACCGAAGCAGGTTATGTAGGGGAAGATGTGGAAAGCATCCTTACACGCCTCTTACAGGCAGCCGATTATAACCTTGAAAAAGCTCAGCACGGGATCGTGTTCATCGATGAGATCGACAAGATCGCCCGCAAGAGCGATAACCCTTCAATTACCCGTGACGTGTCGGGAGAGGGCGTGCAGCAGGCTTTGCTGAAGCTTTTGGAAGGAACTACAGTAAATGTTCCGCCAAAAGGAGGAAGAAAACATCCAGACCAGAAGTTCATTGAAGTTGATACTGAAAATATTCTTTTCGTTACCGGAGGAGCTTTTGACGGCATAGAACGCAACATCAGCAAGAGGCTGAACATGCAGGCCGTTGGTTTTAGCGCCTCCAAGAGCGATGACGCTATAGAGCGCGAGAACCTGCTGAAGTATATTATTCCGAAGGATCTTAAAGACTTCGGATTGATCCCTGAGATCATTGGTCGTTTGCCTGTGTTGACGCACATGAATCCCTTGGATAAGAAAACGCTTCGTTCCATATTAACCGAACCCAAAAATGCCATTATTAAGCAGTATCAAAAACTGTTTGAGATGGATGATATTGAGTTTAGCATTACAGATGAAGCTTTGGATTATATCGTGGAAAAAGCGGTGGAATACAAACTTGGAGCAAGAGGATTGCGTTCCCTATGTGAGGCTATTCTTACCGATGCCATGTTCGAGATGCCCGAGAGCAAGGAATCCAAGCTTGTGGTTGACCAGGAATATGCAGAAGAGAAACTGGATAAATCAGGAATTAAACGGCTTAAGGCAGTTAGCTAATTAAGCTTCAGAAATAGAAAATTAAAGCCATCATTGCGATGGCTTTTTTTATGTCTTGATATAAGCTGTTGAAAATGAGATTTTAAGAGAATTATTTCAGCTATAAAAACAATAATTGTAAATTAGTTTAAGCTAAAAAACTGAAAATCAAAAAGTCATGGAAGCAGTACATCCTTATCTAACTTTCCACGGGAATTGTGAAGTTGCATTCGAGTTTTATAAACAGGTCTTTGGCGGCGAATTCACCTATCTCGGCAGGTTTTCTGATATCCCGCCGGGACAGGGAATGGAGGTGCCGGAAAGTGAGAAGGACAAGATCATGCACGTTTCCCTGCCGCTGGGCAAGAACACGATCCTCATGGGAAGTGATGCCGGTGGCGATTGGGGAAAGCAGGTGAAGATGGGCAACAATATGGCCCTTTCTATTACTGCAGAAAGCAAGGAGGAAGCCGATCGCATTTTTGATGCCCTGGCAAAAGGTGGAGAAGTGATCATGCCTATGGGTGACGTCTTTTGGGGCAGCTACTATGGGATGTGCAAAGACAAATACGGGATCAGCTGGATGATCAGCTACGGTCAGGAAACAAACAACCAGTAAATTATAGAATAGCAAATGGAGGAACTTCAAATAAAGACCGGCATTCAAATAAGTGAACCGCCTCACGAGGTTTTTGAGGCCATCGTTGACCCTTCGGAAATGTGTAACTATTTCATCTCTTCCAGCAGCGGAAGAATGGAAGAAGGCAAAGACCTGGAATGGCGATTTCCGGAATTTGATCAGCCCGTCAATGTGCATGTGGTGCAGGTGACAAAAGATGAATACGTTTCTTTCCAGTGGGAGGGTGCGAAAGGGGAGAGGTTGCTTGTGGAGATCACCCTGTTACCCATGCCTGAAAATTCCACCCTCGTCAAAATAACCGAAGGTAAAATGCCGAACAACAAGAAGGGCGTCAAATGGCTGGCGCAGAATACCGAAGGCTGGGCAAACTTCCTTGCCTGCCTGAAAGCTTTTGTCGAACACGAGATCAACCTGAGAAAAGGTGCTTTTGATTTTATGAAGCAGAAGTAACTGAAAAAAACGTTTCAAATACAACTTTCAAAAAGTGTGGGAGGCAAATTGATTACCCAAAAAACACTTCTAAGAAATGACATTTTTGACACCTCTTGGAATTAGATGGGGTTTGTTCAGGGATTCCTCCTGCGTCGGAATGACAAAAAAAAGGTCTTCAAAAATGTCATTTTGAAGACCTCTTAAATTATCTTATCCCTAAGGCTTAGAATTTGTATCCTAAAGAAAGTTGAAAGCCGCGATTCTGGACCTTATCAGGCTCTCCCAATCCCTGATCCTCTTCATCCATGTCGCTAAGTTCTGACAGTCCTAAATGATATCTTGCCTGCAAGAAAAGGTTGTTCTGGAACTCATAGCCTGCTCCAAAGTTTAATCCAAAAGATACCTTCTTCAGTTGATCTTTAACGTCTTCGGTGCCGGTTTCCTTAACATCTTCAGGAAAATTTGCGGTGATCTCGTATTCATCCTTTGCGCTCAACAGGTAGCTAATCTGTGGTCCTGCCTCAAGGAAAAATCCCGGAGTCACTGCATATTTTGCCATTACAGGAAGGTTGAGGTAGCCAAGTTTTAATTTGTCCTTAGAGTGAATGATCCACTCCTCCTCTTCAAAATTATATTCAGATTTGGCACCTTCAAGAGAATAAAGAAGTTCGGGCTGCAAAGAGAATTTTGCTGATAAGGGAAGTTCTGCGATTACTCCGGCGTGAAACCCGAACAGGTAATCTACATCCTCTTCTGAAGTAACTGTAGAATAATTGGTACCTGCTTTCACTCCCCATTGTACTTCCTGAGCCAATGTTGAGGAAATTCCAACGAAGAGCAAAGCGCCGGCCAATAGTAACTTTTTTGTTTTCATTTTTTGATGTGTCAGTAATTTTTGGTTTAACTGTTTGACTGAAGGATGCTCTTTTCGTTACAATGCCTACAACAAAAAAACCCGCTCCTGTAAAAGGAACGGGCTCTTATATCTAAGTACTTCTAACTTCGTACTCCTAATTTTAGAATTCCGAATTACATCATCCCAGGCATTCCGCCGCCCATTCCTTGTGGCATTCCGCCACCACCAGCGTTCTCTTCTTTGATGTCAGTCAAAGCACACTCGGTAGTAAGGATCATTCCGGCAACAGAAGCAGCGTTCTCAAGGGCTACTCTTGTTACTTTCTTAGGATCGATAATACCTGCTTTTAACATATCAACAAAAGAATCAGATTTTGCGTCGTAACCGTAGTTGTCTTTTCCTTCAAGAACCTTGTTGATCACAACAGAACCTTCGCCTCCTGCGTTTTCAACTATAGTTCTAAGCGGAGATTCGATAGCACGGTTCACGATCTGGATTCCGGTACCTTCATCGGCATTGGCAGCTTCAAGACTTGCAAGCACAGCTTTAGCGCGTACAAGGGCTACACCACCACCGGCAACAATTCCTTCTTCAACAGCCGCACGGGTTGCGTGAAGTGCATCATCAACGCGGTCTTTCTTCTCTTTCATCTCAACTTCAGAAGCAGCACCCACATAAAGTACAGCAACTCCGCCTGCAAGCTTAGCAAGACGCTCCTGCAGTTTTTCCCTGTCATAGTCAGAAGTGGTGGTTTCCATCTGAGCTTTTATCTGGTTCACGCGCTCTTTGATGGCGTTGTTTTCGCCGGCACCATTAACCACGGTAGTGTTGTCTTTGTCGATAGCTACTTTCTCGGCAGTACCAAGCATATCAACAGTAGCATTTTCAAGGGTGAAACCTCTTTCTTCAGAAATCACTGTACCACC
>JBAVJB010000058.1:0-30372 GCA_049687495.1 Salinimicrobium sp. | reverse complement strand
AGCCCAAGGCTAAAGCTTGCTTTGAAGCCGCAGGGCGAACAAAAAAGACCGTGCAGGCGCCAGCCTGCAGGCTTTAATTTAGTTCTGCCCCCACAGGATCACCGACTGAAGGGAGGTAATCCTGAAGGTTGAATTTAGAAGTAGGAAGTACGAATCCAAAAAAGGAATTTTTTTAGATCACTCTAAAAAAAGAATCTTCTAAAATGTCATTTTTGAAACCTTAGTTGCTGGAGATTCCCTGTTTAGATGTCAATGCAGCCACCGCAAAAAAGACAACCCCTTTGCAGGCATTAGCTTTCAATTATTGAACTAATTCTTGGCGAACAGGGACTTGTAATTACGTTTATAAACCGCAGTGTTTTTCAGGGCTGTCTGCTCAAATTTCCGTATTTTTAAAAAAAGTAAGCTTTTGAAAAAAGAACCACTACTTCAGCAGGAATTTGATGCCCAGAGCTGTTGTGTTCTCATTCCTACTTTTAATAATGCAGCCACACTTTCGAAGGTGTTGGATGAAGTGCTGGAGTATACCTGCAATATCATTGTGGTCAACGACGGCTCTACAGATTCCACTCCTGAGATCCTTCAAAATTACCCCCAACTTCAGCTTATAAGCTTTCCCGAAAACAGGGGAAAAGGAGATGCCTTGAAAATCGGCTTTTTGGAAGCCGAAAAACGGGGCTATTCTTATGTCATTACCATGGATTCTGACGGGCAGCATTATCCCGATGATCTTCCGGTCTTTCTTGATGCTCTAAAAGAAAGAAAACCTACAGATCCCGATTTGCTGGTCATTGGCTCCCGAAAAATGGATTCACCTGAAGTGCCCGAAAAAAGCAGTTTTGGGAATCGCTGTTCCACTTTCTGGTTCAGGGTCGAAACAGGTATAGATCTGCAGGATACTCAATGTGGCTATCGGCTTTATCCTGTCAAAAAGGTCAATAAACTGGAGCTTTCCACCTCGAAGTTTGAACTGGAGATCGAGGTGCTTGTAAAAGCGGCCTGGGAAGGGGTGAGAGTGATCAACCTTCCGGTCAAGGTGAAATATGATCCCGAGGAAAGGGTGACGCACTTCAGGCCGGTGCAGGATGTGACGAGAATTACTTTGCTAAACATCTGGTTTGTCCTAAAAGCTTTCTTTTATATTTTTCCGCGGAATTTTTTCAGAAGGTTACATCAAAAACAAGACCTTCCAAAAAAGCCATTTTCAGATACTAATCTTCCGCTGGAATAACTTTCTTGCAGATCAAAACTACCTTCTCTTCTTTTTTATTGGTCACAAAGAATAAATAATGATCGCCGCCGTCATTGAGCTTGAGCTGTTTTCTAAGTGCATCGACGCTCATTGGGAAATTACGGGTGCTAATGTGGGCTTTAGAGAAGTTAAGCCGGCCCTTTATTTTCTTCTTTTTAAAGGGCAACACATCCAGGATCTCGAACCTGCGGCCGGGAAAGTCTTTCAGCTCTTCCGAAGTATAGAGATGGGTATTAAAGTGCAGCTTTTTAAGATCGAGTTTTGTACCGAGAGAAGAAAACAGCCCGCTCTTCATGATCGAGGCATTTGGTTCGTAGAGCCATTTTAAAGGCAGGGAATAATCAGCCTGCTGTTCCCTGCCAAAAACGTCCTCAAAAACTTGCTCCTCATGCTTTCTTAAGTTTAGGGTCTTGATCAAAACCTCGCCTGAAAAGCCCTTTTTTAGCACCCATAACAGCTCCTTGACATCATTGTCTATAGCTATAATGTGGATCTCCTGCACCGAGTGAAGTTCGTTCAATCCCGCCTGCAGGTCGAGCAGGGGTGAGGTCTTGAGCAAGATATTGTTGGTTTTGGAAAAGATCGTGTCCAATTGATCAGGAAGGTTCGGGAGGCAGTCAGACAACAGGAAAACTCTTCCTCCGGAAATATTTCGGCGGGAAGGGTCAATGTAAACCCAGTCAAATTCTTCTTCGGAAGCTTCTAAAATTTCAAGTCCGTCGCCGGTTTGAGTCTTTATGTTTTCTGCTTTTAGTAGCTCAAAGTTATGTGTCGCAAGTTCTGAAAGCTCCTCATTCAGCTCGCAATGCACTACTTTCTTAAACTTTTTTGAAAAGTAAAAGGAATCAATTCCGAAGCCACCGGTAAGGTCTATCAAAGAATCACCGTTTACCAGGGAAGCTTTGTATTCAGCGGTCTTTTCAGAAGAGGTCTGTTCCAGGTTGAGCTTGGGCGGATAAACGATTCCCCTGGTATTAAAAAAGGCAGGCAGTTTCTTTTCGGCTTTTTTCTTTCCGCTTAATTGCACGCCAAGCTCCTGTGCACTTACCTCAGGAAAAGGGCTTCCGCGGAAAAGAATTTTAGAGACATCCTCTTTATAGTGTTCTTCAATGAAATCCTGAACCTCTTTATTTAGGAGCGCCCGATTCACTATAGGTCGCGGGTTAGTCGTTTCACGATCTTATATTCGCTCAAAGATTCTTTGGCGATCACTTTTACCGCCGTGTAAAAAGGCACTGCTACAACCATTCCTGTGATCCCGGTGGTGAGACCTGCAATAAGAATGACCAGGAAGATCTCCAACGGATGCGAACGCACGCTTGCGCCAAAAATTAGCGGCTGGTTTACGAAATTGTCGATCAACTGGCAAACCCCGTAACCTGCCATTACATAAATAAGCTGCGGCAGGATCACCATTTGAAAATCTGCTCCCAAATTGCTGGAAACAACGAACAGCGACACTAAAATCCCCGCGATGATCGGTCCCAAATAAGGAATGATGTTCAAAAAGGCGCAGATGAAGGCGATCGCAATAGGATTATTGATCTCGAAAATGGAGAGCAGAATGCTGTACAGCACAAACAGTACAGTGATCTGTAAGGTTAGGCCCACAAAATAGCGTGAAAGCAGGATCTTGATCTTATTGAAAACGCGTTGAAATTTGTGCTCATGTCCCTGATTTGCAAACACAAGTATACTGTTCAACATGAGCTTGCTGTCCTTGAGAAAAAAGAAGGAGATAAAAATAACAGAGAAAAGAGCGATCACCCCGGCTCCTAAAATTCCGAAGAAATTATTGAGATATCTTGGAATGGTGGTAATATCAAAATCCCTTACATATTCGGTTTGTTTGATCCCTTCAATAATGTCAATTTCTTCCACTCCCAGGTAGCTGTTTATCTGCGCGTTGAGCTCGTTAAGGTCGCGGGTAAAGGCATCCATGTCTATTTGCCCCAGGTTCTTGCTCTGCTCTACAACAATTGGAATAAAGATCATGATC
This sequence comes from Salinimicrobium sp., assembly GCA_049687495.1. Taxonomy (GTDB): domain Bacteria; phylum Bacteroidota; class Bacteroidia; order Flavobacteriales; family Flavobacteriaceae; genus Salinimicrobium. Next base: position 27,121 of record JBAVJB010000058.1, on the reverse strand, counting down.
AAACCAATGAAACTGCTCAAAACCAGCAGCAATACAATGACCACAGCAATTTTGTTGGGGATCCTAAGTTTATTTCGAAGGAAGATGACCACCGGTCGTCCCACAAGCGAAATTACCCCGGCAATGCCAATGTAGATCAAGACCGACTGGATCTGGTACAGGAAATAAAGCAGGAAAGCTACTCCCAAAAGAATAGCAATGGCTCTTAAAATTCCGTAGGAAAGTTCTTTTTCGTTCACGAAGTAAATATATTATTTCTTACGGGATTGGCTGCAGCGACTTTGTGATTTCAAACAAAGCAATTCCTGCTGCCTGCGCGACATTCATACTGCTGTTACGGCCAAACATGTTGATGTGTAGCTGTTTGTCCATTTTTTGCAACAACTTTTCAGAAATCCCCGAACTTTCATTTCCTACAACCAGGGCTAGTCTTTTGATCTTTCCGTAATCAGGGGATTCCACGGGAACACTCTTAGAGGAGATCTCAAGAGCGGCAAGTAAAAATCCCCTTTTTGAGAGGTTATCACAAACCGCCGCGCCGTCTTCTTCTATTTCATAAGGAACCAATTGTACGGTCGATCTCGCGGTTCTCCTTAAACGATTGCTGTCCAGGTCTACTGTGGCTCCACAAATGATGATCTTTTCAACGCCAAAAGCATCGGCCAGCCTAAACAGGCTGCCAACGTTTGCCGGGCTGGTGACAGAGTCAAGGACCAGTACCAGCGGAAATTTTTTCACTTTAAAAGTGGAAGTCTCGTGCGTAAGCTGCATTAATTGGAAAAAACGTATTTGATGATATTTGCGCCCATTTGCAATGCCTTCAGCCTTACTTGGGCCGGATCATGATGAACCTGTTCGTTTTCCCAGCCGTCCCCAAGATCACTTTCATAGGTAAAAAGACAAACCAAACGACCTTTTTCAAAGATTCCAAAAGCTTGTGGCCTTAGGCCGTCATGTTCATGTATTTTAGGTAATCCCTGCGGAAAATCATAGGCCGCAGAAAAAATAGGGTGAGAGGCCGGAAGTTCAGTAAGTTCCTTATCGGGAAAGATCTTCTTTAATTCCCGGCGGATGAACTTATTCATTCCGTAGTTATCGTCTATGTGGAGAAAACCGCCACTTAACAGGTATTTCCTGAGATTTTCAACATCTTTTTCACTGAAGAAAACATTCCCATGGCCCGTCATATGCACAAAAGGGTACTGGAAAATGTCTGCGCTTCCCGGACTCACGGTTTCGGGTTTTGCAGCAATAGAAGTATTGACATTCTTGTTGCAGAAGTCAATGAGGTTGGGAAGCGAAGTGGGATTCGCATACCAGTCTCCGCCGCCCTGGTATTTGAGCAGGGCAATTTCCTGAGCTTCTGTCTCAAAAAGGGCAAAAAAGAGAAGGCTTAGAAAAATGACTTTTTTCATTCTGAAATTTAAGAAAAACCGGAAACTATTCCGATTCATTAAGAAGAGCAACAGTATGGCAGGCGACAATTGCAGCGGTTTCTGTGCGCAGGCGACTATTCCCAAGACTTACCGGATGCCATTGGTTCTTAATTGCTGTCGCGATCTCTTCGGAAGAAAAATCTCCTTCGGGACCAATGAGTACGGTAACAGCCGAATTCTTCTTAAGCTGCTGAAATAACTGCTGTTTTTCACCGTCTTCTTCGCAATGAGCAATAAACTTTTGGCCATTGTGTTCCCTCGACATAAAATCTTTAAAGTTCACCGGTTCATTAAGAACGGGAAACCTTGTGTGCAGCGACTGCTTCAGTGCGCTTTGTAAAACCCTTTCATACCTGTTCAGCTTAACCACCTTTCTCTCACTGTGGTCGCAGATTACAGGCGTGATCTCATGAATGCCGATCTCTGTAGCTTTTTCCAGAAACCACTCGTAACGGTCGTTCATCTTTGTTGGGGCCACGGCCAAATGCAGATGATAAGGCGCGGGTGGCTCTTTTTCAGAAGAGATCACCTTTGCGGTACAACTATTTTGATCGGCAGAAATGATTTTGGTTTGAAAAATCCAGCCTTTTCCGTTGGTAAGCTGCAATTCATCTCCCTCTTTCTTCCGCAGGACTTTTACGATGTGCCTGCTTTCGTCCCTGGAAAAAACAACTTCTTTATCGGCTTCTTTTACTTCGGGGTGATAGAATAACTGCATAGGCTACATTTTAATTCTGGCAGAAGCTGTCACGCCCAGGTCGGCAAAATCTCCGGCCAAATACTTGTAGTGGCCGGCAATGGCGATCATCGCAGCATTATCGGTTGTATATTCAAACTTCGGAATAAAGGTCTTCCATTGATACTTTTCTTCGGCTTCCCTCAGGGTTTGTCTTATCCCGCTGTTGGCCGAAACGCCGCCGCCAATGGCTATTTGTTTTATTCCTGTTTGTTTTACTGCCTTCTTCAGCTTGCTCATTAAGATCTGGATGATCGTATACTGAATGGAAGCGCAAATATCTATAAGGTTCTTCTCGATGAACTGCGGATCTTCTTTTAATTGCTTCTGAATAAAATAAAGGATAGAAGTCTTTAATCCGCTAAAGCTGAAATTCAGGTCACCAACTTTTGGTTTTGGAAATTCAAAGGCTCTTGGATCGCCTTCTTTGGCATATCTGTCGATCAAGGGGCCGCCGGGATAGGGGAGGCCGAGAATTTTCGCGCTCTTGTCAAAAGCTTCTCCTACGGCATCGTCTAAAGTCTGGCCAATGACTTCCATTTTAAAGTAATCTGAAACCTTAACGATCTGCGTATGGCCGCCGCTAATGGTAAGCGCCAGGAAGGGAAAATCGGGTTTATTAAAACCTTCTTCTTCAATAAAATGCGCTAGGATATGCGCCTGCATGTGATTCACATCCAAAAGTGGAATTCCCAGGCCCAGCGACAAAGATTTGGCAAAAGAGGTACCCACGAGCAAAGATCCCATAAGCCCGGGGCCACGGGTAAAAGCAATGGCTGTAAGCTGTTCTTTCTTGATTCCCGCGCGGTCAAGAGCTTCATGTATCACAGGCACAATGTTTTGCTGGTGCGCCCGGGAAGCAAGTTCTGGAACCACGCCGCCATATTTTTTATGTACCTCCTGGGTGGCTACAACATTAGAAAGTATCTTCCCGTTATGCAAAACCGCCGCAGCCGTGTCATCGCAAGAAGATTCGATCCCGAGAATATATATATTTTGTGAAGGCATCCTTAGTATTTAGGCCTGAAAATTGTTAATATTGTTCGCAAAGTTATAACTAAAATACCTATCAAAAAATTCTGGAAAATACTGGGCAAAACGCTGCTTGCACTGCTGCTGTTTTTTATTGTGCTACTGATCGTATTTTCCATTCCTTCGGTACAGACTTTTGTTGCCAAAAAAGTCACCAGTTCCCTCAATGAATCTAAAGATGTAGATATTAGCGTTGGCCGCGTAGGGATTACGTACAGGGGCAGGATCGCTCTTGGCGATGTGCTCATTAGAGACCATCACAAAGACACCCTCATCTTTGCCAACAGGGTCAAAACTTCTGTGACCAGTCTAAAAAGCCTTCTTAATAACAACCCAACCCTTGGCAGCACCACGGCGGAAGATTTGCAGATGGACATGAAGATCTACGAGGGCGAAGACCACGACAACCTCAATATATTCCTTCAAAAGCTGAAGTCTCAAAAAAGGCAAAAATCGGCTGCGTTTATTATGACTGCCAGCGACCTCGATGTGCTCAACGCCAGGTTCAGCTATGTCAACGAAAATCTCAGCAATCCGGACATTCTGGTGTTGGATGAGCTGAATATCAATGCCGAAGATTTTCTTTTAGAGAATTCTGATGTTTTTGTGAAGGTTAAAAAGCTGTCGGGGATCGAAAAAAGAGGTTTGGATATAGATTTTCTGTCAACCGATTTTGCCTACACGACTACCGAGATGCGCCTGGGGGACCTGGAGATCAAAACGCCGAATTCCCTGGTTATAGCTGATATTGCTTTTGACATTTCTGAAGGTTTTGCAGATTTTGTCAATACTGTGCCGCTGGTGGCGAACTTTGATACTTCCTCGATTTCAACTACAGACCTGAAGCCGTTCTACAGTAATTTTGGAACCGGCGAAAAAATGGAATTTTCCACCAACATGGAGGGAACCTTAAATGATTTTCTGCTGAAGGATTTCCGTTTGGAGGGGCTGGACCGCACAAGGCTCGTGGGAGATCTTTCCATCAAAAACGTTCTGGCGAGGGAAGAAACACAGATCTTCGCTTTGGAAGGGACGGTGGAAGATCTTTCGACGAATTATTACGACCTGGTGAACCTGCTGCCGGGGCTTTTGCAGGATAAACTTCCGAAGGAATTAAGAGCCCTGGGCAATGTCAAATTTCAGGGGCTTATCGCGGTTTCCGAAAATTCTTTGAAGGCAGATACGCAGGTCTTCTCCCAATTAGGAAATGCAGATGTGGATGTGAGAATGAAAGACTTCAGCAATTCGGGCCTGGCGACTTATGAAGGCAGAGTAATTGCCAAAGATTTCAACGTTGGCAAGCTTTTCAACGTGAAGCAGCTTGGAAAATCGAGTTTTGACATCGTCTTTGACGGCAGGGGTTTTTCAGCTGAAACTTTGAACACAGACGTAAGAGGAACAATTCCGAAGCTGGTGTATAACAGCTATGCATATAATAACCTGAAGGTGAGAGGGACCTTGAGAGCTCCCGTTTTTAACGGGAACTTTATATCTCTTGACCCGAACCTGCAAATGGAGTTCAACGGCCTTGTGGATTTCTCTGACAAGACTAATGTTTACGATTTTGAGGCCAGTGTAGAGCATGCCGACCTAAATGCGCTGCACTTTGTGAGCAGGGACAGCATTTCGGTCTTTAGAGGAGATGTGATTATGAATATGCAGGGCACCAACCTTAACAATGTTGCGGGGGAAGTTCTTTTGCTCAACACATCTTACAAGAACGAGAATGACATTTACGCTTTTGATGATCTGCGTATAAAATCAAGTTTTGACGGCCCGGTGCGTACCGTTGAAGTGAATTCGCCCGATGTGATTAATGGAACGGTGGAAGGAGTTTTTGACATCACTGAGGTGCCGGCTCTGGTTGAAAATGCGGTTGGAAGCCTCTACACCAATTACAGACCTAATAAGATCACGACAGATCAATACCTCAATTTCAATTTTGATATCTACAATAAAATTGTGGAGGTGTTCTATCCCGAGATCACTCTTGCGCCCAATACCTACATAAGAGGTAGTGTGGAATCTGATGAATCTGAGTTCAGGCTGGCTTTCAAGTCGCCTAAAATAAATGCTTTCAATAACCTTTTTGAACAGGTTAACATTCAGGTAGATAACTCAAACCCGCTGTTCAACACTTATATAGAAATTGACAGTGTCGCAACCGGTATTTACAGCGTTTCAGATTTCAACCTGATCAACGTGACCCTGAACGATACGCTTTTCATCAGGTCAGAATTTCGGGGAGGGCCAAGAAATGATGATGTCTATAATTTGAACCTTTACCACACGATCAATGAGAACAACAATTCTGTGGTTGGGCTGCAAAAATCTGATATCAAATTCAAGGAGAGCGTCTGGCATCTTAACGAAAAGAACAACAAATCCAACAGGATCATTTTCAATAAAGGATTCCAGGACCTGCGGGTTGATTCCCTGGTGCTTAGCCACGAGAATGAAGAGATAAGGCTGGCCGGCCAAATGCGTGATTCCACGTACAAGAATTTCCAGATGGAATTCGATAATGTAGATCTTTACAAGATCACGCCAGAGATCGACAAGCTTTCAATGGGCGGGATCGTCAATGGAAACCTTAGCCTGCTTCAGGAAAACGGTGCCTACTATCCTAATTCTTCTCTTACCGTCAGGGATCTTGTGATTAATGATGAAATGTTGGGGAATTTGAACCTGGATGTGATGGGGAATAAGGACCTGAGCTTCTACAATGTCAATGCAACCCTTCGAAATCAGGGGTTGGAATCTCTATCGGCCATTGGAGAAATTGCCGTAGATGAAGACTCCCCCAGGATCAACCTGGATGTTGACCTGCGGAACTTCAATATGGCTGCCTTTAGTCCAATTGGTGGTGAAGTTATCACCAACATTCGCGGCTTTGTTTCGGGAAGCGCCGATGTTACCGGCGATTACAGGAATCCTGACATTACCGGAAGGCTGTTCCTCAAAAACGCAGGATTGAGCATTCCTTACCTGCAGGTGGACTACGCTTTTGAAGACAATTCTGTGGTCAACCTGACCGAGCAGGAATTCAACTTCGACAACATCAATATTTCCGATACAAAATACAGGACAAAAGGAGTTTTGGACGGCACCATATCTCATACCAACTTTTCTAAATGGGTGCTGGGGCTAAATGTTTCCACAAACAGGCTGCTGGTCCTCGATACCGAATACAATGAAGACGCCCTCTACTACGGAACCGGGTTTATAGGCGGTAATGCTTCTATTTACGGGCCAACTTCAGAACTGGTCATTGACGTGATAGGAACCACCAGGAGTGGAACTGTGTTTAAAATCCCTATTAATGATTCTGAAAGTATAGGAGACAATTCATTTATCCACTTTTTGAGCCCCGAGGAAAAGGCCGCACGGCTTGCCGGTGAAGAGATCGAATTTGAAGACGTAAAAGGCCTGGAGCTAAATTTTGACCTGGATGTTACCAGCGATGCCCTGGTAGAAATAGAAATAGACGAAAGTATTCTTCGCGGCCGCGGAGCCGGGACTTTGCTTATTGAGATCAATACCCTTGGAAAGTTCAATATGTGGGGTGACTTTATCGCAAACACCGGGGAATATATTTTCAACTATGGCGCCCTGCAGAAGCGATTTGAGGTGCGGCCGGGGGGAAGTATCAACTGGAGCGGGAACCCGGCGCAGGCAGATCTCAATATGAGTGCGGTTTATGAAGCTCACGCCAATCCTGCTATTATCCTGGAGAACCCGGCGATCAGCCGAAGGATCCCTGTAGATGTGATTATCAACCTGAATGGTGAACTCTTACAACCCGATATTTCTTTCGACCTGGAGTATCCAAATGTTGCTTCCACGGTGCGTTCAGAACTGGAATACAAGGTGGGAACCAGCACCAATACAGAGATGCAGGCGTTTAGTTTGCTTGCACTTGGCCAGTTCTACACGCCCGATGTTCTTGGTGGAAATGCAGGTTCTGCATTAGTTGGAGGGGTTTTCCAAAGTGCTTCCTCAGGTTTGTTCAGCAACTTACTGGCAGATGAAAGCGGCGTATTCCAGGTGGGGCTTAACTACGAACAGGGCAGCAGGACTCCCGAACAAACCACAGCTGACCGTTTTGGGGTGACGCTTTCCACCCAGATCAGTGACCGGGTTTTGATCAACGGGCAGGTAGGAGTGCCGGTAGGAGGGGTGACCGAGACTGTGATCGTTGGGAATCTTGAGATCGAATTTCTATTGAATGAAGAAGGAAATCTTCGGGCGAAGATCTTCAACCGCGAGAATAACATTCAGTATATAGGAGAGGAGCTGGGCTTCACCCAGGGAGTAGGACTTTCTTACCAGGTGGACTTCGATACTTTTAAAGAATTGCTTCGGAAGATCGTAAACAAGGAAGCTGAAAAGGCGGCTGAAAATCCTCAGGCTAAAGCAGAAGAAGAGCAAAAGAGCCTGGCGCCGGATTATATCAGGTTTCCGGGGGCTGATGATAATTAAAAATAGGTTCCAAAAATGTCATTTTTGGAACCTATTTAGTTTTTACTTTACAGCGATTGCGCTAATTTCCACATTGACAAACTTCGGAAGGTTCGCCACTTCAACAGTCTCCCTTGCAGGAGCAGTCTTTTCATCAAAATATTTCGAGTAAACAGAGTTGATCTGTGCGAAGTTGTTCATGTCGCTGATGAAGATGGAGGTTTTGACGATGTTGTCGAAATTCATTTCCGCAGCCTGCAGGATAGCTTTAAGGTTTCTCATTACCTGCTCGGTCTCTTCCTGAATATCCCGGGTAACCAGCTTTCCGTCAACAGGATTAAGGGCGATCTGTCCTGAAATATATAGCGTATTTCCCGTCATTACTGCCTGGTTGTAAGGCCCGATTGGGGCAGGTGCCTGCTCTGTCTTGATGATCTTTTTCATAGTTTCCGGTTTTTAAAGTTGTCGGTCTCTCTGTCTACGTTTTTCGTACTTGATGTCTCTCAACAACGAAGATTTGATCCCGATAAAGAAGTTCCACTGTTTATAAACTCCAAACGGCGTCCAGTCGAAGGTCATACGCCAGCTCTCCAGGTCCCGGGCAAACCTCAATTGCGTAAGGGTGAATCCCTGATTGACAAAATCATATCCCGACGATACGCCCACAGTCCATTTTGGAGACAGCTCCACGTTTCCCGAGAACATCAGGGAATGAGAAGAGATCTCATTTTGCCTTGCCGTATTCGAGTAGTTCATGCTATAAGCCAGCCTGAGGTCCCAGGGTATGCCAAAATTATACCACTGGTTCTCCGGCTGGTTTGGATCTTCATCGGCAACATCTTCTTCATGTTCATCGTAAAAAGTACCGTCTGTATCCATATCTTTTCCGAAGAGATCATCAGGTCGGCCTCCATTCCTGAAGGTTTGGTTCTCCAGCCGGTTGACATTCTCCTTTCCTCCCGAAAAGTCACGGCTCGAGAAGGAGTAACCAAAGCTCACATTTGCATTGGTCATCCTAAAGAGGCTTCCGCCGTTGTTGATGTTCAGCTTATCAATTCTTCGGTTATTGTTGTTGAGTGCGTAGATATCCAGGTTGGTGCCAAAGTTAATATCCAGCTTTTCGGCCAGCGGAATACTTCCCCTAACGCTAATTGGTGACAGTTTTAAGGAATCTCCCGCTAAATTATAAGAGGTGCTGAAATTGAGGTTATTGAGCAGCTTGACCTTCCGCGGTTCGGCGTCAACCGAATCTTTTACCTTAGCTTCAAAAGTGTTGCTCAAAGAGAAGCCTATTGAGCTCGAGAAAACCTTTCCGGGAGGGCCGTATAGCGTTCCCTGGAAGCGTGAATAATCCACGATTCGCTCGTCCTGACCATCGGCAGTTTCGGGAATGGTGTAACTGTCGTAATAATAATCAAACCCGGGATTGATATTGTAGCTGATCGATGGCCGCATCACGTGTCTTATCGCCTGATATTTTCCTTTTCCGCTGAAGTTGACCATCCCGTAGACCGTGGTCCCGATGCTACTGTTGAAATTGTAGGTTCTAAAAGAATCAAACCCGTTGATGGTATCTATAACCTCCCGCTGCAGCTCTTCGTCATAGGAACGTTCAAAAGTTTTGAAAACCCAGTTCTCAGTATAATTTCCGCCGGCAGTAACGCTCAGGTAGTCAAGTAGCTTAAAGTTCGTGGTCACCGGGATAGAATGCTGCATTCCCATTGTGGCATCACGGAACATTTCGGGCGTGAAGAACAAAGAGTCCGTAGTTCTGAACCTGTTTTCCCCCCTAAAATTATACTGCAGGTTGATGTTCTCAATAATGCCTTTTTTGGCACCTATTTTTGGCTCAAAAGGATAAACCCTGGCGACACTCGCCTGCACCGTTGGCAGGGTCATGTTGATCTGCTTGGTATTGGTGTTCTGGCTGTGCGTGGCCGTAATGCTAAGGTTCACCTGCGGTTCAATAGGAAAGGTCTTCGAGTAAGAGACCGAAGAGCTCAGGGTATTCGTAAGCCTGTTCCCGCTGTTCATCTGGTTGGTCGACGCCTGGTAGTAATCGCTACTTCCCAGGTTCACAGAGGCCGAAAAACGCGAATTCGGGCTGGCTTTCTGGTCCTGCGTATGATACCAGCGCAGGTTGTAAATCGAGGATTCAGAAAAATCGGGGAAACCTCTTTCGCTGTTCAGCAGCTTTTCATACCTGAAGCTCAAATTTCCGCGGAAGCGATACCTAAGGGCATAAGAAGATTCCATCCGTAGTCCATAGCTGCCGTTGGTGTAGTAGTCTCCCAGGACCGTGAGGTCAACATAATCGTTGATCGCAAAATAGTATCCGCCATTCTGCAGGTAATATCCACGCTGGTTGTCTTCTCCAAAAGAGGGAATGATAAACCCGGAAGTTTCCTCATCTGTCATTGGAAAATAGCCGAAGGGCAGTCCCAGCGGAGTGGGAACATCGGCAATATACATATTCACCAGCCCCGAGACGATCTTCTTGTCCGGAACAAATTTGATTCGGCGGGCATAGAAATAGTAATCGGGATTCTCTTCATCTTCAGAAGTTGTGAACTTCACGTTCCTCATGTAGTAGACCGAATCGTTCTCCCGTTTTGTCACCTGTCCCAGCACTTTAAACTCTCCCTGGGTGGTACGTGAATTAAAAACCAGGGCTTTTTCGGTTTCAAAATTGAACCTGATGGAATCGGGCCGTACTTCACTCTGTGCCTGCGTAAAAACAGGTTTTTGGCTATAAGCTCCCGTTGAGTCCGGAATTCCGTAGGCATAGACCTCGTTGCGCTCGTTATCAAGAATGATCTTTCCTGCGGTTATGTGAATGTCACCGTAGGTCACTTCGGCATTGTTGTAAAGGTAAAGCCGGTTCTCACGCGGGCTCAGCCTCATATAATCCTCGGCGGTGTACACCACCTGGTCGGTAAGAAACCTGTTCTTTGGCTTAACGCTGTCTTGTTCTGTGGTTTGAATAACAGGTACGGGTGCAGTTATTTCAAGGGAATCCAGAATAGGGACAGCAGGTTCTCTTTCAGCAGGAATGCGAATACCTTCTTTGGTTGGAATTTCCTGGGCTGCCATTTCGGGGAAAAATAACATCAAAAAAATGCAGCAGGAAAGTATGTGAAGTATATTTGTTCGCAATGCTAGATGTGCTATTTTTGTACTGTTTGGCTTGTTTTTTGAAGTCTCAAAATTACATATATTTTTTAAGCTACCTTTTGGGTTTATCAAAAAATAAAATAAGCGCCCTAATACATCGTTATTTGCATATGAGAACGAACCTACTTGCCCTTTTTGTATTGTTTTTCCTAAGTTTTTCCAAAACTGCCTCTGCTGCGGAATGTAATCCCGTTAAAGATAAATTCGTGGTGGTGCTTGATGCCGGCCACGGCGGAAAGGATTCCGGGAACCGCGGAAACGGCTTCTATGAAAAGGATATCGCTTTAAATATCATCCTTAACATTGGTGCCGAATTAGAGAAGCTGCCCGATGTGAAAGTCATCTATACCCGAAAAAGTGATGTTTTTGTCACCCTTGCCGGAAGGGCAAAAATTGCCAACGATGCCGGGGCAGACCTTTTTGTTTCGGTTCATTGTAACGCCCACAGCTCGCAGGCTCACGGTACAGAGACCTTTGTGCTTGGGCTGCATAGAAGTGAAGATAACCTGAAGGTGGCGATGAATGAGAACTCGGTGATCTTCCTTGAGGAGGATTACGAGGTGACCTATGACGGGTTCAACCCTAATTCTCCGGAATCTTATATCGGCCTAACCCTGATGCAGGAAGAGTATCTGGACCAGAGCATCCTGCTGGCAGATTTTGTTCAGAAGAAATTCACCCATGAATTAAAAAGACTTGACAGGGGCGTGAAACAGGCCGGTTTCCTTGTGCTAAGGGAAACTTACATGCCGAGCGTGCTTATCGAGACCGGTTTTCTTACCAATGACAGTGAAGGGCCTTTCCTTAACAGCAACGGTGGCCAGGATAAAATATCAGGAGCTATAGTTGATGCGGTAAAGGCCTATAAGAACAGTATCAACCTTGAGGTATTGGAAGGCCTTGCCGAAGATCCTCCCGTAACAGTTGATCCGGCAGTAGCCGAGACGGCTGCAGACGATGTGTATAAAGATGTGACCTTTAGGGTGCAGCTGGCGGCAAGCGGTAGAAAACTTGATCCAAGCCCAAGGAATTTCAAGGGGCTGGACCATGTAAGCCGAAATAAAGAAGGAAAACTGTATAAATATTACTACGGGGCAACTTCAAGTTATATTCAAATAAAGAAACTTCACGAGATCGCGAAGAAGAGTGGATACCCTTCAAGTTATATTGTCGCTTTCCGCAACAATGATAAGATCAGCGTTAATGACGCGTTAAAAACAAAAATGAAATAGAGCTTCTTTTCTATATTTATTTTTAAATTTGTCCTTCCATCAAATAAAAGATCTTTGTGAAGTATACAAAAGAGGTAAAAACCGCTCTGCTGGCACTCGTAGCCATTCTTCTATTTATTTTCGGTTATAGTTTTTTAAAAGGGAAAAACTGGTTTGATTCAAGCCGTACCTTTTATGCCGTTTATAATGATGTGGAGGGTTTAACCCCGTCTTCACCGGTAACCATTAACGGCCTTAAGGTGGGTAATGTTTCCAAAATTGGTTTTTTGAACGATACCGGGAAATTGGTAGTAAGCTTAACGGTAGATACAGATCTTCCTTTTTCTTCGAACAGTACTGCCCAGATCTACGGCGGCGGTCTTATTGGAGGTAAATCTGTAGCTATTATTCCAAAATACGAAAGGAACAACCTGGCAAAAAATGGGGATACGCTTAACAGCGCGATCGAAGAAGGTTTGCTGGAACTGGTCAATGAACGGCTTACTCCGCTTCAGGAGAAGGTCGAAAAAGCCATTGTGAGTACAGATTCCCTCATCAATTCTTTTAACGAGGTGATGAATCCGGAAACCCGGAAAAACCTTAAACAAAGTATTGAAGACCTTAGTCTTACCGTTGCGTCTTTAAAAAGTACGGCAAGAAGAGCCGATAATATTTTGAAGAACAACAGCGACAAGATCGATACAGCAATGACCAATTTTGCCGAAGTGAGTCAGGATCTTAAGCAGTTTAGCGGCAAAGTGAACGAGATCGATCTTCAAAAAATGAGTAATGACCTGGAGGAGACCATTGCTGGGCTTCAAAGTGTGAGCGAGAAGTTGAATAATGGAGAAGGTACCGCTGCACGCCTCATCAATGATCCTTCTGTTTATAACAACCTTGAGAGAGCAACGAATCAACTGGATGAGCTTCTACAGGATGTGAAGCTTAATCCTAAACGTTACGTGCATTTCTCTATCTTCGGAAAGAATCCGGGGCCATACTCAAAACCAAACGACTCACTTAAATAACCAACCATGCATATTTTTGCACAAATCGCTTTTATCCTGGCATTCGCAGTTGGGATAGGCATTTTTATTTTCAACATCCGAAGGATGGTCCGGAATGTCAAACTGGGGCGGGAGATCGACCGCAGTGACAACGCCGGCAAGAGATGGAAGAAAATGGCTAAACTGGCCCTGGGCCAGTATAAAATGGTACGCCGCCCTGTTTCAGGGATCGTTCATATTATTGTTTACCTTGGATTTATTATCATCAATATTGAAGTCCTGGAGATCGTTATCGACGGGATCTTTGGTACCCACCGTATCTTCGCCTTTGCAGGGGGAGCTTATAGTTTCCTGATCGGGGCTTTTGAGGTCCTTGCACTACTGGTGCTGGTTGGGGTGATCATTTTCTGGATACGTCGTAACATTCTGCACATTTACAGGTTCATGGCGCGCGAAATGACCAGCTGGCCTAAGAATGATGCCAATTACATCCTTTATTTCGAGATGGTCCTTATGCTGCTTTTCCTCACTATGAACGCCGCAGATCATCAACTACAGCTTAATGTGCAGGAGATGGTGCAGGCAGGTATTCCTGTAAGCGACCAGGTTGCACATTACGTCTCTGCCGGATTCTTTCCTGTAAGCGGCTGGTTTTTACCCATTTTTGACGGGTTAGATAATTCCACTTTGATCCTTGTTGAAAGAGCTGCGTGGTGGCTGCATATCCTGGGGATCCTGTTCTTTCTTAACTATCTCTATTATTCAAAACACCTGCATATTTTGCTGGCGTTTCCAAATGTATATTTTTCCAAGATCCGTCCAAAAGGGGAATTCGACAATATTGACGCAGTGACCAAAGAGGTGCAGCTGATGATGGATCCCGATGCCGATCCTTTTGCAGCCCCTGCCGAGCCTGAAGAAGGCGAGGAGGGAGAACCCGAAAAATTCGGTGCTTCAGATGTCTTTGACCTCAATAGAGTGCAGTTGCTTAATGCCTATACCTGTACCGAGTGTGGTCGCTGTACTTCAGAATGTCCTGCGAACAATACAGGAAAACTGCTCTCTCCGCGAAAGATCATGATGGATACTCGTGACCGCCTCGAAGAAGTAGGAGAGAACATCAACAAGAACGGTTCTTTCAAAGACGACGGCAAACAACTGCTGGATGATTACATCCTACGTGAAGAGATCTGGGCGTGTACCACCTGTAACATGTGCGTGGAGGCTTGTCCCGTAGGAATTGATCCTATGTCGATCATTGTAGAGATGAGAAGATATCTTATGATGGAGCAAAGCGCAGGTCCTTCAGATCTAAACAACGCGTTGGGTAACATCGAAAATAACGGTGCTCCATGGCCGTATAATCAAATGGATCGCCTCAATTGGGCGAACGAAAGTTAAAATACTGTTGAAAAAACCGGTTTCGGTTTCCTAAACTATTCATAATGGCTGAAAATATCAAAGTGCCTACAATGGCAGAATATATGGCAGAAGGCAAGAAACCTGAAGTATTATTTTGGGTTGGTTGCGCCGGAAGTTTTGACGACCGGGCCAAAAAGATCACTAAAGCATTTGTGCGTTTGCTAAACAAGGCAAACGTTGATTTTGCGGTGCTTGGAACCGAAGAGAGCTGCACCGGGGATCCGGCTAAGCGTTCTGGTAACGAATTCCTTTACCAGATGCAGGCTGCAGGGAATATTGAGGTGATGAACGGCTACGAGATCAAAAAGATCGTGACCACCTGTCCTCACTGTTTCAACATCATCAAGAACGAATATCCCGGCCTCGGCGGAAACTACGAAGTAATGCACCACACCACCTTTCTTAAATCCCTTTTGGAAGAGGGTAGGCTTACCGTAGAAGGCGGTAAATTTAAAGGCAAAAAGATCACTTTCCACGACCCTTGTTACCTGGGCCGCGGAAATGGTATTTATGAAGCTCCCCGTGACCTGCTAAGAAAGCTGGAAGTAGAGCTGGTAGAAATGAAAAGGTGCAAGCAAAACGCCATGTGCTGTGGTGCAGGAGGCGGTCAAATGTTCAAGGAGCCCGAGCCGGGTAAAGAAGACGTGAACGTGGCCAGGACAGAACAGGCTATTGAAGTACAGCCCGAAGTTATTGCTGCAGGTTGTCCTTTCTGTAATACCATGCTCACAGATGGAGTTAAAGCAAAAGACAAAGAAGGCCAGTTAGAGGTGATGGATATTGCCGAAATGATCGCTAACGCCGAAGATCTATAAACCTTCAAAAATGACATTTTAGAGGCCGTTCATTTAGGACGGCCTTTTTTTTTATTGCAGCCGAAGCTTTTCTTCGTCGGGAATTTTGTTGCGCACAACGCGTACAATATCATCTTCGGTGAGGCCTTCCTCTATGTAATCTCCCTGCTTTCCCTGTTGGTATGCGTAATTCTCGAGGTTACTTGGGTATTTTCGCTGCTCTCCTGCCAGATCATCCTTATCTCTATAGCCTTTAAGGTAAGCGATCACCACCTGGTCATCGTTCACCTCAAGATGTTTTTGCGCCTTATAGCTGCTTAACCATTGCAGGCCTTCCTGAACTCCCTGCTGCAGCATTTCCCGGTGGGCCTTTCCGCCTCCAAAATAGACCTGTTGGGTGTAGTAAATAAAAATGGGGGCCGTGACCGTATAGAAGTAGGATTCTACCAGGTTGCCGGTCTCGTCCCAAATGCAGCCGGTTTCCACATGAATTTGATGCGCTTCCCTAAGCCAGTCCCTTAACTCGTAAGGATTGCTTGTCGAGCCATCAAAACCTAGCTTTCTGGCGGCATCGGCCAGTTCCTTTATTTTTCCCATACTACAAAATTAACAGCTGCCGCGGTATAGGGAATGACCTTTAT
The DNA here is from genome assembly GCA_049687495.1 of Salinimicrobium sp. GTDB lineage: Bacteria > Bacteroidota > Bacteroidia > Flavobacteriales > Flavobacteriaceae > Salinimicrobium. The sequence goes on along the minus strand of JBAVJB010000058.1, from coordinate 11,207 downwards.
CAGCTTTAGAAAATTTACAGGAAATAGGCGTTCTGCATAATCTTTTCAGTTTCAGAAAGATTGAAGATAAGACAGGTTAAAATTTAAATTGTATTTTAACTACTGCAGCTTGAATTGGGGCTGTAAATGCTTTAATTTTGTGGAAAACTAAATCCCATTACATGTTTGTCCCATTTGAGAATCTACCCGATTCATCCCGAGTTTGGATCTATCAGGCAAATCGCTCTTTTACAGAACAGGAGCAACAGGAAATTGAACAAAAGCTTCAAGACTTTATTGAACAGTGGACCGCTCACGGGGCCGATCTTAAAGCCTCTTATGAACTTCGCTACAAGCGCTTCATTATCTTGGGCCTCGACCAGGAGATGAACTCGGCTACAGGATGTTCCATAGATGCATCTGTTGGTTTTATACAAAGCCTTGAAAAAGAATATAATGTTGACCTTCTTGACAGGATGAATGTATCTTACAAGCAAGGAGAGTTCATCGCCTATAAAGATCTTGCAGACTTTAAAAAAATGGCAAAACAAAAAGCTGTTTCCGGTAAGACCATAGTTTTTAATAATCTCGTAAATAATAAAGCCGAATATGAATCAGATTGGGAAGTACCTGCATCTGAAAGTTGGCATAAGCGTTTTTTGAATTAATGAAGTTGATCAAGCCCACTTATTTTACTTTTTTCTTAGTTTCCCTTTTCTTTTTTCAATTCTCATTCTCTCAAACCCGGCCTCTCATCGCGCTTGATCACGAACAACAGCGCGAATGGGTAGACAGTATCTACAGTAGAATGACTTTGGAAGAGAAGGTGGGTCAGCTTTTTATGGCCCCGGTTTTCTCTTCAGATCCGGCTTCAAAAACAGATAAGATCAAAGAGCTGATAAAGGAGCAGCACCTTGGTGGCGTAATCTTTTCTACCGGAGGCCCACAGCGACAGGCAAAACTTACCAATGAATATCAGGCTCTTTCTGAAGTGCCTTTATTGGTAGGAATTGATGCCGAATGGGGGCTTTCCATGCGACTGGATTCCACTTATGCCTTTCCTTGGAACATGACCCTGGGTGCGATCCAGAATGAAAAACTTGTGGAGGAAGTCGGGGCTGCGGTGGCCGGACATTTAAAAAGGCTGGGCGTGCAAATGAATTTTGCGCCCGTGGTGGACATCAATACCAATCCCGATAATCCTATTATTGGGAACCGTTCCTTCGGCGAAAACAAGAATAACGTAAGCAGCAGGTCAGCGGCTTTTTTAAGCGGGATGCAGCGGATGAACGTTCTGGGGAGTGCAAAGCATTTCCCGGGTCATGGAGATACGCAGCGGGATTCTCATAAAACCCTTCCTACCATAGATTTTTCAAAGGAAAGGATCTACAGGGAAGAGCTCTACCCTTATCGTGAATTGATAGACCAGGGCTTGAGCAGTATCATGGTTGGCCATCTCAATGTGCCAAGTCTTGAGAGCAGGGATAATTTTCCGTCTTCGCTTTCCCACAAGATCGTCACGGGGATCTTAAAAGAAGAGCTGGGCTTTAACGGGCTTATCATTACAGATGCCTTGAACATGAAGGGCGTCGCGAATTTTGATGAACCGGGAGAGATCGACCTGGCCGCATTTTTGGCAGGTAATGATATTCTGCTTTTTTCTGAAGATATTCCAACAGCTGCTCAAAAGATCATGACGGCTTATGAAGATGGCATTATTACCGAAGAACGTCTCAAGCATTCCGTAAGGAAAATCCTTTTTGCGAAATACAAGGCCGGTTTGAATGACCTGGAACCGGTTGCCACAGATTATCTTATGGAAGATCTCAACAGCATTAGAAATGAAGTACTGGCGCATCAGCTTTATGAAAATGCGATGACAGTGATCAAAAATGATCGCGGCATAATTCCCATTCAGGATCTCAAGACCAGCAAGATCGCTTACGTGCATTTTGGAGAAGGGGAAGGTGATGCGTTTTACGATCAACTTAACCGTTACACTCAGGTCGATTCGGTTTCCGCAGATAATCTGAACGAACTCTTGCAAAAACTGGAGCACTACAACCTGGTGGTCGTAGGTTTTCATCAGTCAAACCGCTCACCCTGGACCAACTATAAGTTTTCCAACAAGGAACAGGTGTGGCTGTATGAGATCGCGAGAAAGAACAGGATGATCCTAAACCTGTTCGCGAGCCCTTATGCTTTGCTGGATTTTCAAACTACCGGGAATTTTGAGGGGATACAGGTCGCTTACCAAAATTCTGATCTCGCACAGCAAAAGGCAGCTCAACTGCTTTTCGGGGCTATTGACGCAAAAGGAAAATTACCTGTGAGTGCCGGGGATGAATTTCCTGCAGGTACCGGCTACAGGACCAGAAATCTGGGTCGGCTGGCTTACGGCCTGCCCGAAAGTGTTGGTATGAACTCCTATAAATTGCGAAAGATCGACTCTCTTATAAATAAAGCCATTGAAGAGAAAATGGCACCGGGAATGCAGGTTTTGGTTGCCAGGAGGGGGAAAGTGATCTATGAAAGAAATGCCGGGTACCACACCTATGACAAGGAATTTCCGGTACGGTCTACAGATGTCTATGATGTTGCTTCCCTAACCAAGATCCTCTCCACTTTACCGCTGGTGATGGAGCTGGTAGAAAAGGACGAGCTTAGCCTTAACACTACTTTAGGCGAGATCCTGCCCAGCTTTCGCGGTTCTAATAAGGAAAATGTGACCGTTCTTCAAATGCTCTCGCATTACGCCAGGTTCAAACCCTGGATCCCTTTTCATCAACTAACCACGACCGAAGCTGGAGATTTTGATAAGAAATACCTGAGAAAAGAAGAAATTCCCGGCTATAACACCAAGATAGCAGAAGGAATGTACGTGAGAAATGACATTCGGGACAGTATCGTGAAGATCATCAGGGATAGTGAACTCGAGCGAAAAAAGGAATATAAATACAGTGATCTCCCATACTATCTGCTGAAGGCTTACCTGGAAGATATCTACGGAACTTCCCTGGCTTATCTGGCTCCAGACCATTTTTACGAAGGCCTGGGCGCTAATAACACCACTTATCTTCCGCTGAATAAATTTCCGAAGGAGAAGATCGTTCCAACCGAAGATGACAAGATCTGGCGACACCAGCTGCTGCAAGGCTATGTGCATGACCAGGGGGCAGCCATGCTTGGCGGCATAGGCGGCCAGGCCGGTCTTTTCACCAACGCTAACGACGTGGCCAAGATCATGCAGATGTATCTTAACGGCGGCGAATATGGCGGTACACGCTTTCTGGATCAGGAAACCATTGACAAGTTCAACACCTGCTATTTCTGTGAAGAAGAGGTGAGAAGGGGAGTAGGTTTTGATAAACCACAACTGGAAGAGGCAGGTCCTACCTGCGGTTGCGTGTCTATGACAAGCTTTGGCCACAGCGGTTTTACAGGAACTTTAACCTGGGCAGACCCTGCCGAAGAAATAGTTTATGTATTTTTATCCAATCGTGTGAATCCTTCAGCAGAGAACAAAAAGTTGATCAGAGAAGGCATACGCACAAAAATACAGGAAGCTATATATGAAGCTATAGATCGTAATCTATGAAAATTGCTATTGTTTGTTACCCCACCTTCGGCGGGAGCGGCGTTGTTGCCACCGAACTGGGGATGGCTCTCTCCAAAAGAGGGCACGAAGTTCACTTCATCACCTATAAACAGCCGGTAAGGCTGGCACAGCTATCGGGAAATATTCATTTTCACGAGGTGAACGTACCTGAATATCCGCTTTTTCACTATCAACCCTACGAGCTTGCGCTAAGCAGCAAATTGGTAGACATGGTTAAGCTGCATGATATCGAGGTACTGCATGTGCATTATGCCATTCCGCATGCCTATGCGGGTTACATGGCCAAGAAAATGCTCGAGGAAGAAGGCATTTTTCTTCCAATGGTTACCACCTTGCATGGTACAGACATCACTCTAGTTGGAAATCATCCTTTCTATAAGCCGGCCGTAACCTTCAGCATCAATAACAGCGATGTGGTAACTTCGGTATCTCAAAGCCTGAAAGCTGATACGCTTCGGCTCTTCAAGGTTAAGAAAGAGATACAGGTAGTGCCGAACTTCATAGACACTTCAAAATATCAGGATTCGGTAAGTGACTGTCACAGGAGCATGCTGGCTTCGGGAGACGAAAAGATCATTACCCACGTGAGTAACTTCAGAAAAGTGAAACGCATAGATGACGTGATCATGGTGTTTTACAATGTTCAGAAGCAGATCGCTGCACGGCTCATCATGGTTGGGCAGGGTCCTGAACGTGAGATGGCCGAAGAACTTGTTGCCGAGCTGGGAATTGAAGAAAAAGTTGTCTTTTTAGGGGAATCCAACGAGATCGATAAGATCCTGAGCTTTTCTGATCTTTTTGTGCTGCCTTCGGAGACTGAAAGCTTCGGCCTTGCCGCCCTGGAAGCTATGGTCAATGGTGTGCCGGTGATCTCTACCAATACCGGCGGGCTACCCGAAGTGAATAAAGACGGTTTTTCGGGTTTCTTGAGCGGAGTGGGAGAAGTGGAGGCAATGGCCGAGAATGCCCTTACCATTTTAAGAGATGAAAAGACCCTTAAGTTGTTCAAGGAAAACGCCAGGAAGCAAGCCTATAACTTTGATATTTATACGGTGGTGCCGCTGTATGAAGATCTTTATAAAAAGGCTTTACTGCAGCTGCAGGAACAGCATTAAAACAGAAGACCTCTCAAAAATGTCATTTTTGAGAGGTCTTTTACAATAATATTTCAGTCTTAGAACTGGTATCTTATTCCCAGCGCGATATCAAATCCAAGGTCATCACCATAGTAATTTACAAGCCCGATCTCTGGTCTAAAGTCCAGCGAAAGCAGTAGCGGAAAATCGAAATCATATTCCAATCCTATGTCTCCTGCTGCTGTCACGAAAAAACCATCGTCATTATTGTTTTTTCCTGCATCAACTGATCCTAATCCGCCACCTACACCTGCATACCAGTTAAGTCCGCCTTCGAGGTTCCAGACCCATTGGTAAATACCGGTCAAACGAAAAGCATCATAGTCGCCACGGCTGCTCCAGCCAAGATCTGCTTCCAAACGGTTATTCCCGCCAAGGAAATGCTGGTAAGAAATTTCGGTTCCTACCCCGTTGTTGTCACCCAGTCTTAGACCCAGGGCGTTGTCAGCAATACTTTGGGCGTGGGAGCTTAGTGCAAACCCGAATAGACAAAAGCTTAGCAAAATCAGTTTTTTCATATCTTTTCTTTTAATTTGTTCTCAGCAAAATTAGAATTTCTGCCAGTCCAATAAATCATGGCTCTTACTAATTTATTGTTAATGTTGGCATAAAAACCCCGATTTTGCTGTGAATTAATCAATTATCCCATTAAATGGAGGAAAAATTAGAACATCTGTCTCATCAGCTTTCCGGAGAGTTATTTCATAATTCCCTCTGGCGCAGCATCTTTGCGACAGATGCTTCGGTTTACCGTGAACTGCCTTTGGCCGTAGCCTATCCCAAAAACGTGGAAGACCTTCAGCTTTTGATCAACTTTGCGGCTAAGAACAAGACTTCCCTGATCCCTCGCACCGCGGGTACTTCGCTGGCGGGACAATGTGTAGGAAAAGGGATGGTTGTCGATGTTTCCAAGCATTTCACCTCCATTTTACATCTTGATGAAAAGGCCAAGACGGTTACCGTGCAGCCCGGGGTGATCCGCGATGATCTTAACCGTTTTTTGCAGCCTTACGGCCTGTTCTTTGGCCCTAATACGTCCACCTCTAACCGCTGCATGATTGGTGGAATGGTGGGCAACAATTCCAGCGGAACCACTTCCATTAAATATGGTGTCACCCGTGATAAGGTGCTGCAGTTAAAAACATTGCTGTCAGATGGTTCTGAAGCTGTATTTTCTGAAATTTCTTCGGAAGAATTCTCAGATAAACTGAAGCTGGAGAGTAAAGAAGGGGAGCTCTACCGTGGCATTTTTGAAACCCTAAAACCTGAAGAAGTCCGTCGAAATATTGCTGAAGCATTCCCAAAGCCTGGAATCCACCGTCGCAATACAGGCTATGCGATCGACGCTCTGGCCTCTTCTGAAGTTTTTGAGAATACCTCTCAAAAATTCAATTTTTGCGACCTCCTCTGCGGGAGTGAGGGAACTTTGGCTTTTACAACAGAGATCACCCTGCAGCTTGATGAGCTGCCTCCAAAAAGTGCGGTAATGATTACGGCTCATTTTGAGTCGGTCGAGCAATGTTTGCAGGCGGTTGTGCCGGCTATGGAGCATTCCCTTTTCACCTGTGAAATGATGGACAAGGTGATCCTTGATTGTACCAGGAATAGCCTGAAATACCGGGAGAACAGGTTTTTTATTGAAGGTGATCCGGCTGCTATTTTGATGTTGGAGCTTCGTGCCGAAGATGAACTGGAGCTAGCAGATAAGACTGCAAATCTGGTCAAAACTCTTGAAGATTCAGGTCTTGCCTATGCTTTACCGGTGCTAAGAAATGAAACCATTGACCTGGCCCTGGAACTTAGGAAAGCGGGGCTGGGGCTGCTGGGCAATATTGTTGGCGACAGGAAAGCCGTCGCCTGTATTGAAGATACAGCCGTTGCTGTAGAAGATCTTGCTGGATATATTCTCGAGTTTTCAAAGTTGATGAAAACTTATGATCAGCAGGCCGTGTATTATGCTCATGCAGGTGCCGGGGAACTGCATTTGCGGCCAATCCTGAATCTCAAAAAAGAAGAAGATGTCGCTTTGTTTCGCAAGATCACTGCAGATGTTGCTGCTCTTGTGAAGAAATACGGCGGCTCCATGAGCGGCGAACATGGTGATGGCCGGGTTAGGGCAGAGTTTATTGAGTTTATGATAGGCGCTGAAAATTACAGGCTGCTCAAAAAGGTCAAAAATCTCTTTGATCCCAAAAATATCTTCAATCCAGGAAAGATCATAGATGCGCCGCCTATGGATGAGGACCTGCGTTATGAGCCGGGGCGCAAGGAGCCGGAGATATCCACTTTAATGGATTTTTCAGATTCGCAGGGTATTCTTCGTGGCGCCGAGAACTGCAACGGCAGCGGCGACTGCCGTAAACCTGCAGAGGCAGGTGGCACTATGTGCCCAAGCTACCGTGCCACCAGGAATGAAAAAGATACTACCAGGGCGAGGGCCAATGCGCTTAGAGAATTCCTCACCAATTCCGGGAAAGAGAACAGGTTTGACCATAAAGAGCTAAAGGAGGTCCTGGAGCTGTGCATCAGCTGCAAGGGATGTAAGAGTGAATGTCCCTCAAACGTCGATATGGCCGCCTATAAAGCAGAATTTGAATACCAGTATCAAAAAGTGCATGGCAGTTCATTAAGGACAAAGGCTTTTGCTTACAACACCAGGCTCAACAAACTGGCCTCACATTTCCCACACGTATCGGCAGCGGTTTTCAATAACGGCTTTACTTCAGGAATTATCAAAAAAGTCTTAAATGTGGCTCCTAAAAGAAGCCTGCCTGCTGTTTCAAAAACTTCGGTAGACAAGTGGTATTCGAAGAACAAAACGGCTTCAAAAAGCCCTTTTAAGAAGGTTTATCTTTTCAATGACGAATTCACTAATTACCTGGATTCCGAAGTTGGTGTTGCAGCGCTAAAACTGCTGCGCGGGCTAAATTATGAAGTTGAGATCGTGAAGCATCCCGAAAGCGGAAGAAGCTTTTTGTCTAAAGGTTTCCTGGAGCAGGCGAAAAAAGTAGCGAACGAAAATATTCGCATTTTTGAGCCCCTTATTTCCGAAGCCACTCCTTTGATCGGCCTGGAGCCTTCGGCTATATTGAGCTTCAGGGATGAATATCTGCGACTGGCAGACGATAAAGCTTCCGCAGAAAAACTTTCCAAAAATGTGTTTTTGCTCGATGAATTTTTCAAAAAAGAGATCATGGCGGGGAATATTTCGGCTGCATCCTTTACTTCCGAAGAAAAACAGATCAAACTTCATGGGCACTGCCACCAAAAATCGCTTTCAAACCAGGAGAACACTTTTGCGATGTTGAACCTTCCGAAGAATTTTAAAGTAACCATTATTCCTTCGGGCTGCTGCGGAATGGCGGGCTCCTTTGGCTATGAAAAAGAGCATTTTGAGGTGAGCATGCAAATTGGGGAGCAAACCCTTTTCCCGGCCGTAAGAAAGGCTTCCGCAGAGACAGTCATAGCAGCGCCGGGTACCAGTTGCCGTCACCAGATCTTTGACGGCACGGGCAGAAAAGCGCTGCACCCGGTACAAATTATGGCCGAAGCCCTGCTGGAATAAACATTTTCAAATCTTGCGCTAAAAATTTACATTTGTCAAAATCGACTTCTATGGCCGGAAATTCCTTCGGAACCCTTTTTAAATTGACCACTTTTGGAGAATCTCACGGCGAGGCTATCGGAGGAATAATAGACGGCTGTCCCGCGGGTCTTGAAATTAATCTGCAGCAGGTAGAGCAGGAGATGGCGCGAAGAAAACCCGGACAGTCGGCAATTGTGACCCAGCGAAAAGAGCCGGATACGGTAAAATTCCTCTCCGGAATTTTTGAAGGAAAAACTACCGGCACTCCAATTGGCTTTGTCATTGAGAATGCAAATCAAAAGTCGAAAGATTACTCCCACATCAGGGATGTTTACCGTCCTTCCCATGCAGATTTTACTTACGATCAAAAGTACGGCAACCGCGATTTTCGCGGCGGCGGCAGATCATCAGCCCGGGAAACGGCATGTAGAGTTGCAGCAGGAGCCATCGCGAAACAGCTCTTGAAGGACATCAAGATCACGGCCTATACATCGGCCGTGGGAGAAATTGCTGTTAACAAGAAATATCACCAACTGGATCTTTCAGAAACAGAAAAAAATATTGTGCGCTGTCCCGATGCCGAAAAGGCAAGGGAGATGGAGGAATACATTAAAAAGATCAGGTCACAGGGTGATACTGTTGGAGGGGTAGTAGAATGTGTGCTGCAAAACGTGCCTGCCGGCCTTGGAGAACCCGTTTTTGACAAACTGCACGCCAAACTGGGGCAGGCAATGCTCTCGATCAATGCTGTGAAAGGTTTTGAATACGGTAGCGGATTTGCCGGCGCAAAAATGAAAGGCAGCGAGCACAACGATCTTTTTAACGAAGACGGCTCTACAAGATCGAATTTTAGCGGTGGCGTCCAGGGCGGGATCTCCAATGGTATGGATATCTATTTCAAAGTCGCCTTTAAGCCCGTGGCGACCCTTATGCAAAAGCAGGAAACAATAAATTCCGAAGGCGAGAAAGTGGAGATGCAGGGCAAGGGAAGACATGACCCTTGTGTGGTTCCGCGTGCGGTTCCTATCGTGGAAGCTATGGCAGCACTTGTTCTTGCTGATTTTTATCTACAACATAAAGTCTCTAAAATCTAAATTTTTACTGAAAATTCAATTATGAAAAAACTTGCACTGCATTGGCAGATCTTACTTGGAATGGTAGCGGGAGTCGTTTTCGCGCTGTTGATGACCAAATTTTCCTGGGGCGCAGAGTTCATTGGCGACTGGATCAAACCCTTCGGAAATATTTTTATCAACTCGCTGAAGCTTATTGCAGTGCCTTTGATCCTGGCTTCCCTAATTAAAGGGATCTCAGATCTTAAGGACATTTCCAAGCTTTCCAAGATGGGAACGCGCACCATTGCCATTTACATCGTCACCACTGTGATCGCTGTTTCTATCGGGCTGGGGATGGTGAACCTGGTGAAGCCGGGAAGTGCAATTTCTGAAGAGACGCGCAACGAGCTCATTACTAGCTATGAAGGTGATGCCTCGATGCGAATCGCAGATGCGCAGAAACAAAAGGAGACAGGGCCATTGCAGGCGCTGGAAGACCTGGTGCCAAGCAACATTTTTGCGGCAGCAGGAGATAACTCTAACATGTTGCAGGTGATCTTCTTTGCTATTTTCTTCGGAATTGGATTGATCCTGATTCCCGAAGAAACAGCCCGGCCCGTAAAAGCCTTTTTTGACGGCTTTAATGAGGTCATCCTGAAGTTGATCGATCTTATCATGCTCATGGCACCTTATGGTGTTTTTGCCCTTCTTGCAGCCCTGGTGGTAGAATCTCCAAGCGCCGATCTTTTTCAAGCTTTAGCCTTATATGCTATTACCGTACTGTCGGGTCTTGTCATAATGATTGGGGTCTATCTGCTTATCGTTTGGATCTTCACAGGAAAAACGCCGGCCTTTTTCGAGAATGGAATGGCTCCTGCACAGCTGCTGGCTTTTTCAACCAGTTCCAGTGCAGCAACCTTGCCTGTGACCATGGAAAGGGTAGAAGAGCACCTGGGCGTACATGAAGAGGTAGCGAGTTTTGTTCTGCCAATTGGTGCGACTATCAATATGGATGGAACCAGCCTTTACCAGGCTGTAGCAGCAGTGTTTATCGCCCAGGCTTTTGGAATGGATCTTTCTTTTTCAGCTCAGTTGGGGATCATTGCCACCGCGACTTTAGCCTCCATTGGCTCGGCAGCCGTTCCCGGCGCCGGAATGGTAATGCTGGTGATCGTACTTGCTCAGGCAGGAATTCCCGAAGCAGGTCTCGCTCTAATTTTTGCCGTTGACCGTCCGCTGGATATGTGCCGAACTACAGTTAATGTCACTGGTGATGCAGCAGTTTCTATGATCGTTGCAAAATCGGTAGATAAATTAGGTGATCCCGAAGTAAAAAACTGGGATGATAATCTGGCCAAAAAATAGCATTTTTGGAACAGTACGAAATACAAAACCCGAAGCAGTGCTTCGGGTTTTTTGGCTTAGAGCAGGAACACAAATTTTATTGAAGCCCTTCAGGCTTCTAATTAATAAAAGGGTAATATAACCCCCGGAGCGTTGCTCCGGGCTTACATCTTCAAGGCCTTCAGCCTTGCCATCCTTTTTCCTGGATGGACACCTTTAAAGTCTTCAGCTTTACTAAATTCACCTTAAGGCTGAGTGGTAATAAAATAGAGATTGCTTTCTGATCTACCAGTTCTTTTAAATGCATCCCTCTTAGGAGCCTGAAGGGCTCCAATAGATCAGCCAGGGGCGTCGCCCCTGGTTTATTTACACCAACTCATCTACAAGCCTGAAAGGCTTGAATAAAAATTCCCAGGTGTTAATATGGATGTTTTTTTATCCCGGAGCGTTCCTCCGAATTGACCTCTTCAAGGCCTTCAGCCTTGACT